>JAUNRI010000056.1 GCA_030535695.1 Candidatus Saccharimonadota bacterium
GACTCTGACGTCTGTATCAAAGGTGGCACCAGTTAATGCGGTTGCGCCCCCCCCCATTAAGAGACTTAGGGGCAGGGAAAAGAATAGAGCTCCAGAAAGAGCAAACAAGGTTTTTTTCAAATTACATGCGACCTTTAACATAAGCCCATTATAACACAAAAATCAAAAATGCAACAAGAAAATTTAACTTTTGATTATTTTGATATTTGTGTTATAATTTATATCAGTTACAAGAGTTTCTGTTCTGGATTAGGAGGTGGGGAAATGAGAAAACAGAGAATGCTTTTAAACGAAGATATTGTGAAGTACATTTTTTCAGGAATGAATGTGGAAATCGCACCTTGCGATGGCGGATGCATCGTCGGCGGGTTTAAAAGATTCTATCCGGCCAATCTGGGGATTTTTATTCCATACAAAGTGAACCGGAGTAATTATAGTTCCTATTTTCCTGAGTCGTTTGAAGAATATTTTTGGAACATTCACCAAGAAGCAGAATATATCTCCAGATATTGGGAGGGGAAATTCACCCCCAATCTACCCGATATATGGGCAGAATGTATTTCTGGTAAAATTATAACACAGGATAATAATAGCGTAGTTTTTCGGTTTGACGAACTACTCGACCCCAGAGAAAAGACTGATGCTTTGTGTCGAGTAAAACTTGGTGATCTCAGTGATGAAGACAAAATCAGTATACTCGATCTTGACCCAACATACACGGGCGAGGCGTGGGATCTCGATGATTCTCCTTATCAATATTTCATCACGCCGATTACGCATCTTTTCCGGGTTAACGATGAGTTACTCGCCGCGATTATTGCTTTCACTAATTCAGTCCGCATGAAAAATGGCCCAATTTAGGGCCATTTTCTATTGCAATTTTGATTTTTGTGCGGTATAATATTGACAAGTCTGGTATCAGACTTTTTTTAAAGCAATAAAGGAGTTTAATGGCGAATATCACCAGAATCAAAGCCTCCGACGAGGTAAAAAAGAAAAAGGTGGAAAAACCCAAAAAGGTTGAAAAACAGCCAAAAGCTGAAAAGCCTGCCAAAAAACCAGAAAAGGAAGGCAAAAAAGTTTTTATACTTTTTCGGCCGTTTGTGGCGCTTGGTAGATATTTAAGAGATTCTTGGCGGGAAATTCGTCAAGTGAGGTGGCCTAATCGCAAAGCTACCTGGAAAATGGTGTTTGCAGTATTAGTATATACAGCACTATTTGTATTAATCATCTCACTTCTTGATTTGTTCTTTACTTGGTTATTTAGTTTAATTATAAAATAAGGAGATAAAATGGCAGTAAATAGATATGATGACACCCGTGCTTGGTACGCTATTTCTACTTATAGCGGCTACGAAGACAAGGTGGCAGACTCAATCAACCAACGCGTGGATAGCGTAGAAATGAAGGGCAAAATCTTTGAAGCGATTGTGCCAAAAGAAAAGCAAATCGAAATCAAAAACGGTCAAAGAAAAGTAGTGGATCGCAAGATTTTGCAAGGTTATGTACTCGTGAATATGAAACTCTCGGATGGTACTTGGTATATTATTAGAAATACTCCAGGCGTGACTGGCTTTATTGGTACCGGCACTCAGCCTACCCCAGTTTCTGAAAAGGAAATCACCAAGATTAAAAAGCGCATGGGCGTAGAAGATCCAAAGTTTTCCGTAAAATACGAAATTGGCGAGGTAGTGTCTATCACCGATGGTCCATTCAAAGGCTTTGATGGCACCGTGTCCGAGATTGATGCCGTAAAAGGCAAACTCAAAGTGATGGTATCCATGTTTGGACGCGAAACACCGGTAGAACTTGATGCACTCCAAGTTAAACAACTAAATAACTAAGGCACACAAAAAATCACCTTTTAAGGTGATTTTTTGTTGGCTGCTTAGTTATACAAGTTTTCAATTTCAATTGAAGGGCCCATGGTGGTAGTGATGTAAACAGATTTTACATAGCTACCTTTTAGGGATGCTGGTTTTTGTGCCTTCAAAGAATCAAAGAATGCTTCGGCGTTAGCAAGAAGTTTGTCTGCACCAAAGGAAACTTTACCAAGACCAATGTGGACAATAGCTTGTTTATCTACGCGATATTCTACTTTGCCGGCTTTAGCTTCTTTAACGGCTTTTTCTACATCCATGGTGACGGTGCCGGCCTTGGGATTTGGCATCAAACCTTTAGGACCAAGGAGTCTTGCATATTTACCAAGTTTTGGCATGTATTGAGGGGTAGAGATAAGAACGTCAAATTCGATTTCGCCCTTATCGAGCCTCTTTAAAAATTCTTCATCTTCAGCGATGTCAGCGCCGGCGCTTTTAGCGGCTTTGGCCACGTCAAGTGGAGCAAATACAGCTACACGCACAGTTTTGCCGTTGCCGTTTGGAAGCACCAAAGTAGTACGGATGTTTTGATCGGCTTGTCTAGGATCTACACCGAGTCTGACGTGAGCTTCTAAGCTAGCGTCAAATTTAACTGGGCTAGTCTTGATAGCAAGTTCTACACCATCTTTAAGGCTATAAACTTTGCCTTTTTCAATCAATTTGTGAGCTTCTTGGTATTTTTTGCCTCTGCGTTCGATCAACGGACGAGTAACAGGTTTGGCGCCTTTTGGTTTAGCAGCTTGAGCGGCTTCGTCTTTAGCGTGTTCTTTTTTGCGCTCTTGGCGTTCTTCTTCTGCCTTGACTTCTTCTATATGTTTTTTGGACTTTTTGCCTGATTTTGCAAAAGTCTCTTCTTTTTCAGTAGTTTCAGGAGTTTCTACAACTTCTTCTACCTTTTCAAGTTTTTCAGCCTCTTTTTCGGCCATAATTATCCTTTCTGTGGTGCAAACGGAGTTTAAGCCTCCCACATATTAAATATATATTACTTTAATTATATCACACTTAAGATAAAAAATCAATAGTTGACAGATTAGAAATCTTA
>JAUNRI010000016.1:0-1660 GCA_030535695.1 Candidatus Saccharimonadota bacterium
CTCGCTTGGCGGAATTGGTAGACGCGCTAGCTTCAGGTGCTAGTGGTGGCAACACCATAAGAGTTCAAGTCTCTTAGCGAGCACCATTTTTTTCTCTAAAAATATAGTTTTTATGCTATAATATAATATATAGGATAAAAGTGTGGAAATGTTCGGAGGTAAAACAAACATTTTTAGTTCTGGTAGCAAAGAATGTAAGTTTTTGCGTACCACAAAATTTTACATTATTGGAACAATTTCTACTATTTTACTTATCACACTCACAGTTTTTAGTTTTTCCCCAATCATAAATAAAACCGAATCTGCCAAAGCAGCCGCTGTTATTGCTGATGCCAGCATTAATATTACTTCTGCATCCGACATGGTTAATGTAGACATCACGTTAAACGAAAAAAAGAGTGTTTTTGCCGCTTCCACTGCAGATTTAACTTTTAATGTCCTAACCAACAGCGTAGCAGGTTATAAACTTGCCATCAGTAGCACAGATCCATCTGGCGAATTAACTAACACAGAATATGGCGACAAAATAGATACCATCACTTCTCCTACCAATGCTACTACTTTTGCTAATGACACTACTACTACATACGACAATAAGTGGGGCATCAAACCTAGTAAACTCAATTCCACTGCCAATACAGATTACCTTCCAGCCCCAACTAGCCCTACTATTCTAGACATTACATCGCTACCTAATACTATAGTCCCTAACAATTATAGTATTGGTATTGCTGCTAGATTAGATAGTACTAAATCAGTTGGGGCATATACTGATACTATCATTTTGGTCGCCATCACCAATCCAATTTCTTATGAATTTAAATTCCTAGATAATACTTCTGACAGCTCCGTAACTAATCTCCCCCCCAGTGAATCCGGCAGTTCTATCGCCATTGGCGGTTTTATCATGCCTACCAAAGCCCCCACCAGAACCGGCTACACCTTTAAGAGCTGGTGTAATGGCACTGTCACTCATATAGCTGGCAACGATTCCACTTGTTCGGGTACTACCTACGACAAAGGGGCACCATTTAATGATTTTAATGACCCAGCCAACCCCAACAACAAAATCAGTTTCTATGCCATGTGGGCAGTCGATAATTATTCACTCACTCTCAACAACGATGATGCCACTACCGTTGGTAGCACCAAAGCCAGAGTTTTTTACAATAACAATATCATCTACGATGGCGACTCAGGAACATCTGCTATCACCAATCCAACTCGTGCTTACAATATCTCTGGATTTACTACTTCTGGCAACAATGCTGCTGGCGCTTCAGTTAGCAGCGCTGCTACCCTATCTTTCACTTATGGTTTTGATGGTTGGTACACTCCTGGAACTAGCCCCATCAGAATCATCACTCCTAGCAAAACTCTGGTCGCTAATACTCCATATACAAATTCTGCCGGCAAATGGACTTCTACTTCTGGAGCCGAATTGCATGCTCACTGGCTAGATAACGGTGCCAGCATCACACTACCAACTATTACCAAAAGTGGGTTCACCTGCGGTTGGACTACTACGCCATCAGGTGCCACTAGCATAGAATACGCTTCTGGGCTAACGGGCCTTCGTCCCACCAAAGACATGACGCTTTATGGCGTCTGTACCCCCAACCCTTACGACATCACCATCAGAACTGCCACTGGTATTGAT
>JAUNRI010000016.1:1760-12788 GCA_030535695.1 Candidatus Saccharimonadota bacterium
AAATCTTCACACAAGATTTCATGAGCACCAAAACTATTGCCAACCCAAGCAACGGGCCAACTTATGCCATATCATATGATGCCAACGATCAAGGGGCAAGTTACTCAGAAACTCCTAACAACGTACAAAAACCATTTACTTCCTGGGCTATAAGTGGCTCTGGTACCGGCAGTTTATCAGGCACCACCTTCACCTTTGGAGTAGGCGATAATACCCTCACAGCAAACTATGGTATCACCTCCAAGCCATTCAATCTCCCAATTATCACCAAAACTGGTCACACCTGTGGCTGGGCCAAAGGTAGTGCATCTGGCGAGCAAATCGTTAGTGGCGGCTCTACCACTATCACAAAAGACACCACCTTTTATGCCGTCTGTACCCCCAACCCTTACGACATCACCATCAGAACTGCCACTGGTATAGACAAAGTCACCTTAAACGGTGTAGATTGTACTTCTACCACTGGCTGCGTAGTGTCAGGTCTCATCTTCGGACAATCCTACAATCTCGTTGCCGAACCAACTCCTGGCTACACTTTTGCAAGTTGGGATGCTGGTAGCTATGGCACTATCAGCGACTACACCAGTGAAAGAACTAGCTATACAGTTGGAGCCGGGAATTCCACTATTACACCTATGATTACCGTAAATAAATACATGCTCATCGTTAATCCAAATGGTGGTATTTGGGAATCTGCCTCTTATCCTCAAATTTTCGAGCAATATTACAAAACTACCAAGACCATCAACAATCCAAGCAATGGGCCAATTTACAATATTTCCTACGATCCTAATGGGCAAGGAGCTACCTATACTGGTACTCCAACTATCATAGAAAGACCATTCACCAACTGGACCAATTCTGGCCCTGGCACCTTATCTGGCACTACTTTTACTTTTGGCTTAGGCAACAATATCCTCATCGCAAACTACGATACTGCCTCAAATCCATTCAACTTGCCAACTATTACTAAGCTTGGGCACACTTGTAGCTGGGCCGAAGGTAGCCCATCTGGTCCACAAACCGCCGGTGGCGTTTCCATAACTATCAGTAGCGACACTACTTTTTATGCCGTATGTACTCCTAACCCTTACGATATTACAATTAAAACTGTTACTGGCATTTCCAAAGTAACTCTAAATGGTGTAGATTGTACTTCTAGCACCGGTTGCACAGTATCAGGTCTCATCTTTGATCAATCTTACAATCTCGTTGCCGAAGTAGAACCTGGTTATACTTTCGCAAGTTGGAGCGCCGGCAGTTATGGTTCCATTAGTGATACTACTGCCACTTCCACTTCTTACACAGTTGGAGCTGGTAATTCCACCATCACGCCTTCCGTCACTATCAATAAATATACTCTCACCGTCAATCCTAACGGTGGTACTTGGAGTGGTTCCACTAGTAGCCAAACCTTCACTCAAAATTACGGTACCACCAAAACTATTGCCGACCCAACTGCTGGCCCAACTTACTCCATCTCTTACAATGCCAACGGGCAAGGCGCTAGCTATACCGGTTCTCCCACCAGCGTCCAAAGGCCCTTCACTTCTTGGACTATCAGCGACATTGGCACCGGCACTCTATCTGGCACCACATTTACTTATGGAATAGGTGATAATACTCTTACCGCTAATTATAACACCACCTCCAATTCCTTTAAGTTACCTGCAATTTCTAAAACAGGTTATTCCTGTAAATGGGCTGAGGGTTCTACTACTGGCACTCAATATGCTGGCGGCACATCCAGAACCATCACCGCAAACACAACCTACTACGCCGTGTGTAGCATAAATAGTTACACTCTCACCGTTAATCCTAACGGTGGCACTTGGTCAGGAAAAACCACCTCCCAAACCTTCACTCAAAATTACGGTACCACCAAAACTATTGCCAACCCAAGCGCTACACCAAGTTATAGTATTTCGTATAATGGCAATAGTCAAGGCGCCAGCTACACTGGTTCTCCCACCAGCGTTAGTCGTTCGTTCACTTCCTGGAGCAAAAGTGGCTCTGGTACACTCTCTGGCACCACTTTCACCTTTGGTGCAGGCAATGGCACCCTTACCGCTAATTACAATACCACCTCTAATTCTTTTAAGTTACCAGCAATCTCTAAAACCGGCCACAGTTGTAAATGGGCCGAAGGTTCTACCTCTGGCACTCAGTATGCTGGCGGCACATCCAGAACCATCACCGGGAACAAAACTTATTATGCTATGTGTAGTGCTAATTCTTATAACATTACCGTCAAAACTACCACTGGAATTTCTAGTGTTACTATCAATGGCAATACTTGTACATCTAGTAGTGGTTGTACCTATTCCCTTAAATATAATAGCTCCTACAACATTTCCGCTAGCGTCGTCTCTGGTGCTTCTTTTTCAAGTTGGTCTGCCGGTGCAGGTAGTTTTGGCAACGCTAGCGCTAGCTCTACTACCTATACGGTAAAAGGAGCCGCCACCATCACCCCAAGCATCAATACTTCAACCACTCCAATCATGCAAGACTTTTCCGCATCCACCTGCAAATCCAAGGAGACTGCCAATGTTATCGACTCAAGAGACAACCATATCTACAGTGTACGCTACATCACAAGACCATACACAAGCACCGGCGCCTGTTTTATGACAACTAATCTTTCCTACGGTTGTAGTGGCGATACCAAAACTAGCGGAAGCCTTGCCGCATATTGTAGTAGTTCATTCGGCGCATGGTATAGCTATTCCAACTCCTCTAGCGTTTGTCCTAGCGGTTGGCATCCCCCGACTTGGGCAGAAGCATATATCCTACATGAAGTTCCTAATGGCACTACCGGGTTCAATCCAGTAGCCGGAGGCGGCAACGGTGGGTCATATCATCGCAACACTGGCTACTGGTGGCTTAGCGGTACTGATAAATCGTACCTACACTATCGAGCCGATGAGCATAATTACGTAGACCTTTATGATGATTCTTATAGCCAATCTGGCTACAACTTTTACGTCCGTTGCGTCCGCAGTTAACTCAATGCTTTTATTACAGCCTTTTTATCCGCTTCAATCAATTTAAGTCGAGCTTCAATTTCATTTTTACCCATTTCAATCGCACGCAAAAGTGCCGGATCATTTTCCATTGGCTCAAAGAATTCTAAATACTCTTTAAAATCTTCTTCGGTCTTAATCACCCCCGCCGTATATCTCGGATAATTATCCAGCGATTTATGTCCAGATATTTTTTTCACGTAATCCCAATGAGAAGTTAGCCACCTAAACACTTCTTCCCGAATATCTGGATTTCTATATAAATATATAAACAAATAAAATTGATCCTGCGGCTTTACAATCTCTGGCTGTTCCAAAAGTTTCATCACCTTTTTAAGCGCCTTTTTATCCTCCATCAAAGTCATTGCCACCAGCAAATCAAATTTGATTTCCGGGTCTGCCGTATTTTTATAGGCTTCCAGATATTCATCCAAAAATTTCGGTTGAAGGAATAGTTTTGCATCCAAAATATCCGACCGTGTTTCCGCATCTAATTTTTCATAATCCGCAGAATATAATTTTGCTAATTTCTTTAGATTCTCTCTATTTTCTGCATAAAAATCTAGCGCGAGAAGAATCGAACGAAGTCTCAGGGTGTTTTCATCATCATCTTTTTTACTAGTAAGTCCCACTTTAGAAATCCCAGGTGCCACCAATTCTTTGACAAATTTTTTGTATTTCTTTTCTTCTTCGCTCCCATGCTTAAAGAAAATTTTTAAGCCCGATACGATCGTCAAAATTATACTCCATACCGCCGCCGATTCTTCCTCTCTAAATTTCCACACCAGAGGAATCAAGGACGCAGAAGAGCAAAGTGAAGTTTTAGAAACCAAATCTCTATCAATTAAAAGTCTCAGTTTCTCTTCCAAAGAAAGTTTATCAAACCGGTCCAAACGCTCTTCAAATTCCGTATCCGACAGATTCAAAATATAGTGTCCACTCATATCTTCCAAAATCTCCGGAATCGGCCAATTTGACTTTTTCATTTCGCCACTAAGTAAAAATCTTTTTTGCTCCCCTTCCGAGATTACTGGATATCCCGGTTTATCAATAAATGTGTGCATCAATTTTTTCACATCAAAATCCGCATATTTGTTTAAAGCATCCCACAAGTTATCACCAACTGTATTTTGATATTTAAACTTTTCAAAATAATCAGAAATACCTTTACAGAACGAATCCCACCCCATCAATCTAATCACCATTAGCATTAGTCTTGCACCCTTCGCATACACAATCGCTCCGTCAAACAAAGTGGCAATTTCTTCTGGATCCGAAACATCCTGATGTACTGATTGTACCCCATCGATACAGTCACGTCGAAGTGCCGCGAGAGCATCGCCCGTAAAAAATCCTTCCCAAATTTTAAATTCTGGATAAATAAAATCTACCGCATAATATTCCATTACGCTCGCAAATGATTCATTTAGCCACAAATCATCCCACCATTTCATCGTCACTAAATCTCCAAACCATTGGTGCGAAAGTTCGTGCGCTACGGTAAGCGCCACTCCCTTTTTCGTCCCCAAAGTTGCAGTTCTAGGGACCAAAAGCATCGATTCACGATAAGTCACGAGACCCCAGTTTTCCATCGCTCCCGCTTCAAAATCCGGCAGTGCCACTTGTACCAACTTAGGAAGGGGATATTTTACTCCAAAATTATCATCATAGTATTCCAAAGATTTTGCTGCCACCTCGTTAGCAAAATCTACACTATCAATGTCCTGGTTTAAAGCTGCGTAAGTAGTGATTTCCACCCCATGTTTATTTTTAATAGTTTTGCCATGAAAATGCCCAATTACCCACGCGAGCAGATACGTACTCATTCTCGGCGATGGCGTATTTACTAGTACCATATCATCCGAACCTTCCGGAAGTTTGATATTTACTTCAAACACTGCCTTGGCTTCCGGTTCGTCAATACAAGGAAATGCTTCTCTAGCATAATGACTCTCAAACTGCGTCGCCACAATCGTTTCAGTTTTACCTTTATATTCATAAGTAGAAAGATAGGCCCCCTGCATATTTTCATTTAATTTACCATCATAAAAAATCTCAAGTTCAACGTTTCCAAGTTTCGCACCAACAATTTCCAAAACTTTACCATCCGCTTTGAATTTAGCGGATTTCCCATCCGCCAAAACTTTCGTAATTTTTAAATTCACCGCGTGAAATTCTATTGTATTATTCTTTACTTTACCAGTTATTTTTACTACCCCGCCAATAGTTTTTTTATGCTTATCAATTTCAATATCTAATATATATTTTTCCGGCTCAAAATATTTTATCAATCTTTCCACCAAAACCTCCTTTATTTTTTATTTATATAATTTAGCTGCCAAAGGCAACTTAGCATCTTTCAAAATCGGCTTAAGCTCCACTTCTTCCAAAGTTTCGTGTTTTAATAATTCATCTGCTAATTTATCCAAAACTTTTTTATTGGCTTTAAGCACTGTTTCCGCTCTCGCTGCTGCTTCATCCGATAATTTCTTGATTTCTGCATCAATGATTTCGGCAGTTTTTTCTGAATATGGTTTACCCGTAGTAATCGTATAATAGCCAGCGTCTTCACCTGGAAATACTAAGTTACGCGTATTATCACCCATCCCCTCTTCCACAATCATAGACTTAGCCAGTTCTGCTACATTTTTAAGATCAGAGGAAGCGCCAGTGGTAATTGCATCCGTACCAAAAATCAATTTTTCCGCAATTCTGCCCCCCATCGCGCGAGCCAAAATATCTTTCAGTTCATAAATATTTTTGTAGCTTCTATCTTCTGGCGGCAAGAACCAAGTCACCCCACCAGTTTGCCCACGTGGAATAATTGTCACTTTATGTACTGGATCAGAATCTGGTAGTACGTGCCCCACAATGGCATGCCCAGCCTCATGATAAGCCGTGATTTTTCTTTCTTTTTCATTCATCACTTTAGACTTTCTTTCTGGCCCAATCGCTACACGTTCAAATGCTTCTACCACATCACTATTGGCAATTGCCTTATGACCTTCACGTGCCGCGGTAATCGCAGCTTCGTTAGCAATATTAGCAAGGTCCGCACCAGAGGAACCTGCAGTCTTTTTAGCAAGAGCTTCCAAGTCCACATCCGCTTCCACTGGTTTACCTTTAAAATGTACTTTCAAAATCTCTAAACGGTCTTTTCTTTCTGGCAAAGTTACATTTACGTGCCGATCAAATCGCCCCGGACGAAGCAAAGCTTTATCCAACATATCCACCCGGTTAGTTGCCGCCATCACAATCACACCAGAATCATTATCAAAGCCATCCATCTCCACCAAAATTTGGTTCAAAGTCTGCTCGTCTTCACGCCCAGCTCCACCTCTAGCATCACGCTTGTGTGCTACCGCATCAATTTCATCAATGAAGATAATCGACGGTGCATTTTTCTTGGCCTTGGAGAACAAATCACGCACTCTAGATGCACCCACACCTACAAACATCTCTGCAAATTCCGAACCCGAAATCGAGAAAAATGGTACGTCCGCTTCACCGGCTACTGCTCTAGCCATCAAAGTTTTACCAGTACCCGGATCACCCGCAAGTAACACCCCACGTGGAATCTTCGCGCCCAATTTTTCATATTTTTTCGGACTTTTAAGAAAATCTACAATTTCCGTCAAATCTTGCTTGGCCGCTTCATTCCCCGCTACATCTTTAAATGTCACTTTTTTCTTGTCCGGCCCATACATTCTAGCTTTAGATTTACCAAACGAAAGCGACTGAGAATTTGCCGCCGTCGCCTGCTTCATCATCCATGAGAAGAAAATTACAACTGCAATAATCGGT
Source organism: Candidatus Saccharimonadota bacterium (assembly GCA_030535695.1). Lineage (GTDB taxonomy): Bacteria > Patescibacteriota > Saccharimonadia > Saccharimonadales > Saccharimonadaceae > Nanosyncoccus. Next base: position 8,588 of record JAUNRI010000016.1, read on the forward strand.
AGCACCGTCAATGCTACATCTAGCACGATTCCCCAAGTATTCACATCTTCTTTATATTCAATCGTTGGATAAGTCTCGTTGCATTTTTTTAGTTCATCACCCTCCAACTTTTCACAATGATTAATTAAGCCTTGCTCATACAAAGTCCCCGAAGCATCTTTTCTAGAAGTTTCTGTTGGCTGATCCTTGCCCTTAAGTGTAATATCTACCGTACTACCAATCACTGTAATCTTAGCAATATCACCATTTGGATCATTTGCTCGAGTAATCACGTCCGAAAGCGGTACTTCCACCTTAGCGGGAGTTTTATTTGTCCAGTTTATAATCAACATCGCCGCGAGACATATCAAAATCAACGTAAATAGCCCGCTTCTTATCATATTAGACTTACTCGGGGTATTTCCCGACATACCATTAACAGAATTCTTTGGGTTTTGCTGTGCCACAATAATCTCCTTTTATATATCTATTGTACCACAAAAATGGTCAAAAATGGTCTGGGATACCAGATTTGAACTGGCGACCTCACGCCCCCCAGGCGTGCGCGCTACCAACTGCGCCAATCCCAGAAAAATGGTCAGGGTGATCGGATTTGAACCGACGACCTCAGCGTCCCGAACGCTGCGCGCTACCAACTGCGCCACACCCTGATACAAACATTATAGCATAAAAAAATGGTCTGGGTGACAGGACTTGCCCACCGAAGGTACCACAGTCCTACTTTTTTAATTTTTTGTGCCAACAAAAATGGTCTGGGTGACAGGACTTGAACCTGCGACCTCGACGTCCCAAACGTCGCGCGCTACCAACTGTGCTACACCCAGATAATTATATTATAGCACATCTGCCCTAAAGTTCAAAGCGTCACTCGTCAAATCTTCATATTTTATTTCTAACCCTGCTGTATCTATCCCTATCTCTGCCAATTTCTTCAGCACAATATCCACCCCCACACCAGTATAATCTTTTACGATCAGGAAAAATCCTCGCTCCGAACCATCTAATTCATAGCCTATCACATATTTAATATAATCACTGTAATCTTCCGAAAAGTATTCCACCGTCAAAGGAAGCCCAGCTATCGCTGGCTCTTTTTCTGTTAGTGCATTAATCTTTTTTATCATCTCTTCATTTTGCATCTCGCCCTTAATCGTCGCGTCATCCACTATCACCGCATTATCTGGCAATTTCTTTTCCGAAAACGCCAAAAAAAGAAGCGTCACAAATAAAACTACAATTACAAAAATCCCAAATCCATAAATCACCCATTTTTTTCTAGCAATATGAGTCGCCATATATTATATATATTATATCACTACTAATTTGCACAATACCCAAATTCTATCGGATAATTGATATTCTTAGAACTCAAATAGTCTCTCGCTACTTTTTCCGCTAGCTCAACTTGTGTGTCTGTACAAGCCCCAAGGTCTGCATGAATAGAAGTTATATTATTATTATCATCTGCTACTGGATAAATATAATATTTCGTCGGTATAAAATATGGCAAATATTTATTAACATTAGTATCCTTAGTTTTAGCATGGTTCACCTGAACATATTGTTTGGAAGCCGCATAGAGCAAATAATCATCTGGATCAAAATCAAGTTTTTTCAACCATTCTTTTGCTGCCATCACCGCCTGTTCTATATTCCCATTACTTTTTATTTCTAAATACAAATTCCCACCATCATAATTTGCCGTAATTTTATATTTTTCACCCACAGCATCTTCACCAGTATACGGTAAATAACCAACTATGTCAGAAGAAGAATTTGTTTCAGTCATACACGAAGTCTCTGGATATTTTCCGTCCAATAGCGCACAAGAAATTATAATATTCGGTGAGCCATCATCTGGATCCGGCCACGTTACCGCAACCTTATAAGATTCCAAGATACTATCAAAATCCACTACAAAATTTGCTGTAGTCGTTTTGCCTTCACTAGTTTCTCTATAGTCAGTTGCTACTCCACGATATACTACAGTGCTATCAAAATTTTCTGTATTATCACGTATCACACCAAGCATCTGTTCACGAATTTTTTTCATTTCTCCACTCGGAATATTATTTTTTTCATTAAACACAATTTCTACTTTTATTTCAGAACCAGTGATAAACACTACCGCAACAATTACGATCACAATTACTGCCAAAATTCCCGCCAAAATCCCGCCTTTTTGCCACCCTTTCAAATTATTCCAAAATTCTTTCATTTTACTTCCTATACCAAGTATAATTATTTAGATTCTCACCAGAAGAGCCTGCCATCGGCGCACGTTCGTTTTGTGAAGCCGAAGCAGTCTTAGAATTAAACCCATCAATATCACCCACATACAAAATCACGTGCTTTTGTTTATCATTATATACTATCCCTACATCACCAAGTTTAAGAGAGCTAGAATCTACTTGGCGCCAATTACTCTCTAAATAAGTTTTTTGTGACGCAGTACCACCTTGTACATAATTTGGATCCCAACCACTCGCTTTCATAATGTTTGCCACAAATGCCCCACAATCCACCCCTCCATTTGCACCCTTGTAGGTGGCCTGAGTATCCATATATTCTGCATATGCCGGCATCCTATCCGTAGCTCCCTTACCTTTATAATCAGACCACGCCCATGCTTTTACAAAACTAGCCAAATTTCCTGCTTCTGGTTCCTCATATTCACCATATTCCGTTTCACCAGTCATTTTCCCATCCGGGGTACAATACGACGCAGGTGTCGCTGGCTCTTCTATAATTTCTTCCTCTTCCTCAGTTTCTTCGTTATTATCGTTAGACGGAGAATAATTCGCATACGTTACGCTAGAAATCGAAATTCCCTGCCCTTGAGCCCACTTTTGAATCCCACAAATCAATGAAGAAACACTGTTCACATAACCTGGGGTCGGCTCACCCATATGTCCCACACATTGTGAATAACTTTCGCTATCACACGAAGCATATGCATGCGAAGCCCCATACTCAATAAATGAAACTGCCGAATATGGATCATTCGGATATTGACCCTTCAATTCTCTAATTGGCGTTATGCTATTCATATAATAATCAAAAGCTTCTTCATGACTATTGAATTTAGCAAAACCATTACTACACGAAGCCTGTCCTTTTTTCGCCTTCAAACCTAATGGATTATTATCGCAAGCTTCTTGTTTGCCACCACCGGATTCTTGAAAAGTTTGTGCCGGAATTAATTCCCATGGTATACCATTTTTGCTAGCTGCTTCTTGCATTGCTGGTAAATATTTTTGTACCCATTCAATCCTAGCCGCCGTCATTGTCGAACAAGAACCGTCCCATACCTCGTCACCTGCAAAAGAACCACCAGCACCGCCAGTACCAGGTCTTGTATAACCAGGCTCACATTCCTGCTCCGCGTTATAAAAATAAACCTGATAATTACTATATTTTCTCAACAATTTTTCCGAAAGTGCACTCGCTCCCCCCACTGGCAAAAAGCTCGCCAAAATCATTCCCCACAAAACCACTTTTCTGCCCAATTTCCGCACCATATATTATATATTATAGCATAAGCTATTCATCTTCTGGCAAAATTGCCAGGTGAGCTTCATCTAGTTGTTCTTTATCAACCACAGACGGCGAATCCATCATCAAATCCACCCCATTTCCATTCTTTGGAAATGCCACTACATCCCGGATATTTTCTTCATCTTCCAATATCATAAAGATTCTATCCAGCCCCGGCGCACAACCCGCATGTGGTGGTGCCCCAAACTTAAAGGCATTTAGCATCCCACCAAATCTAGCTTCTACATATTCATTGTTATAACCAAGAATATTAAATACCTTAAACATAATTTCCGGGTTATAATTTCTCACCGCACCCGACGCACATTCATAGCCATTCATCACCATATCGTATTGGTCAGCCTTAATTGCCAATTTTTCTTCATCGGTCTTGGCATTTTCAAGAGCAGCAAGTCCACCTTTTGGCATACTAAACGGATTATGCCCAAAATCAATTTTCTTGTTTTTCTCATCCCATTCATAAAATGGAAAATCTACAATCCAACAAAGCGACACTTCTTTAGGATTTTTCAGCCCCATGTGGTCGGCAAAAGCAATTCTCAGCTGCCCCAAAACTTTATTTACCAAATCTCTCGTATCCGCGCCAAAGAATACCGCATCGCCATCTTCGGCTCCCATTTTCTCACGAACGGCAGCAATCTCT
>JAUNRI010000001.1 GCA_030535695.1 Candidatus Saccharimonadota bacterium
TTATATCATACTTACGCAAAAATATCAACTATTAGACCATCAAAAATCCACGAAAACTCAAAAACCAAAGAGGCCAAATCTTCTACCCCTGCCTCAGATTCCTAATATCATCCATCACCCCCTCTTTTCCAGCGTCTAGCCCTCTGCCAGAAAGTACCGTCAGCACCGTCAAAATCAAGATTTTTACATCCTGCCGGAACGAAAAATTCTGTACATAGATAATATCATACTCAATTTTTGAGAAAATTGAAATCCCATTTCTACCCTTCACTTGGGCAAGACCAGTAATTCCAGGAAGGACTGAGGCTCTGACTCTCTCTTCCTTATTCATATTGGTCCAATATTCTACCACCCAAGGTCTTGGGCCTACAAAACTCATTTGCCCCAAAAAAACATTAAAAAGCTGTGGTAGTTCATACAAAGATAATCTACGAATTACTTTCCCCACGCGTGTATATTCATCTCGTTTAGAAAAATCATGCATGTCATTATCATATACCATACTTCTAAATTTAAAAATCCTAAATATTTTGCCATCTTTTCCTACTCTTTCCTGACGAAAAAGTGCCGGGCCTGGACTATCAATTTTAATTAGTGCTGCAATAATCAGCATCAAAGGTAAAAAAACCACCACTAAAATGGTAGCAAATATCAAATCCAGTCCTCTTTTAATTACGGCGTATTTTGGCATCGGTAAACTCCTAGACCTGATGCCCACCCAAAAATATCAGTTATCTACATCATACCACGAAGAACGCTTTTTGTCAACTGAGGTTAAAACCAACTTAATTTAACATGTTTTGAAAATTCAATGGTTCAGCCAAAACATCCATTCCCTCTGGAGTTTTACCAGTATTGAATATTGTTGCCCAATATTCATATCTATTTTTTCCAGAAAAGATTGTTTCAGCCAACGCTCTGTCTCGCCATAATGGCAAAGCCACAAAATTTTTCACAAAATTTTCAATATTTGCCCATAATTGATCTGGAATTTTCTGTTGGAATAAATTTTCTTTATTGTAATTTCCACCAGTAGTAGCTAAGAAATATGAGTTCATAATATCTACAATTTTTCTAAGCCAGTTAATCATAATCTCTTCTTTACTCACGCGATATGCTATCAAATGCTCATCCGTAATATCTTTATCTTTTTGTTTAACAATCATCTCCTCGATCTTGTTCGTTCCCACCTCTACATCAAACTTCCCCACATAAATTGTGTCAGCTAATATATCACATAATTTAATTAATTGAGCAGATTCTAATACCCTTGGGTTATTGTCATCATCTGCATCCATCGGTGTACTTAAAATAGTCTTTGAATTAATAAAAATCGAAAGGAGAGTCTTTTCAAATGCGCTGTAAGAAATTGGTTTACTTTTACCCCTACCCTCCGTATCAATATAGTCATAAAGTTTTGAGCCCTTAGTAATTGCGTCTTTCTGGCTATTAATAATATATTGTTTAATATTACCACGATCGCCCTTAAAGTATTCCACCAAATCTTGTTCCGAAAAATTATAATCATCTGGTTTTAAATTATGCGCTTCTTGATATTCTACAATTTTACCATTTAAAAGACCACTATGTAGCTGCCTAATTACCAACTTATCAAATGCAATTTGTCTCAACTTGCTACCAGCAGTAGTGTTAGTTTCTTCCAATTTCGCTACATCTGGATTTATAAATAATCTCAAAACCAGCTTTCTTATCCCCAACATAATTTGTGCCACTGCCTTATGCTGACCATCAAAAATTTTAATTTTCCCATCATCAATTCTAGCAAGACCCAGTTGGAGCTGTGGATTGCCTTTATAAAATTCTTTAATTAATCCAGAAATATTATTATTAATTCCACGTGGATTAATTTTTTCATCATGATAAATATATTCTATTGGCACTTCAATAAAAGCAGTTTTTTCACCAGATAATTTATCCTCATAAATTCGCGTCTTATAAATATCTGTTCCCAATTCATTAAACGAATAAACTATTTCATCGCCATCAATACTATACTTAAAATCATACTTGCTCCCACCAAATTCTCTCAAAACATCTGCAAGCGTAGCCTTTTGTTTCTTATCCACATTACTTCTAATATTTTCCAATTTTAAAAGTATCTTTGCTACGTTAAGATCTGCATCAAGTTTAGTTTTATTACAATGTTCATGTGCTAAAGCAAAATTAATTGGGTCATCCTTCCCACCATTTACAAGCGGCACCACATGGTCCACATTCACATTCTGATTCTGCACATCTAAATTAATTTCCTTCCCACAAATAAAACATTTCCCACCCTGTGCCACGTGTAATCGTTTCACCAAATCGTCATATTTTCCTTCACTTTGTAATTTGCTAAGATATGCCGAATGAGCCATAGAACCTCCTTAATTATTTCGCATATTCAATTGCTCGGGTTTCTCTAATCACATTCACCTTAATCACGCCAGGATAGCTCATCGTAGCTTCAATTTTATTAGCAATATCACGAGCCAATTTCAAAGCCGAAAGATCGTCGATTTGTTTTGGCTCTACTATCACACGAACTTCCCGACCAGCCGAGATTGCATAGGCCTTATCAATACCTGGGAACGAAGTTGCGATGTTTTCAAGATCGCGCATACGTTCTGCAAAGTTCTCAGCCGAAATATTTCTAGCACCAGGACGGGCAGCACTCATCGCATCACAAATCTTAATAATAATTGCTTCTGGTGTAGTCGGCTCAATGTCATCGTGATGCGCTGCAATTGCGTGCACAACCTCATCTGGCATACCATATTTCTTAGCAAGCTCCGCGCCAATCTCTGCATGCTTACCTTCAATTTTGTGAGTCACGGCCTTACCCATATCATGCATCAAAGCTGCAGTTTTAGCAATTCTTTTATCTGCCCCAATTTCTTCAGCAATCATACCAGCCACGTGTGCCATTTCAATAGAATGTAGAAGCACATTTTGCCCATAAGAAGTACGGAACTTTAGTTCACCAAGTAGGTGCACAAGTTCGCGTGGAATACCAACAAGGCCAACTTCACGAACAGCGTCCTCACCAGCACGCACAACTTCTTTTTCAATCTCTTTTTCACCTTTTGCCACAGCTTCTTCAATCGAAGCAGGGTTTACGCGACCGTCTTTCATCAAACGTTCAAGCGCATATCTAGCTACCTGACGACGAATTGGATCAAAGGAAGAAAGTACCACCATACCAGGCGTATCATCAACTAAAATATCTACGCCAGTAGCACGTTGAAGCGCCTGGATATTGCGTCCTTCCTTACCAATAATCCGACCTTTCATATCGTCGTCTGGAAGATGCAAAGCCGTTACGGTTCTATCTGCTGTTACTTCAGAAGACATCCGTTCCATTGCAGTTAAAAGAATTGCCTGTGCAGTTTCTTCTACATCATGCTTAATTTCTTTTTGCTCTTTGGCAACCAAATTAACGAGATCTTGCTTGATATCGTTTTCGGTCATTTTCATAAGTTTATCACGAGCTTCAGTTTTAGAAAGCCCAGCAATTTTTTCTAGTTTTTCATGTTGCTTATTGCGAATATCACGCACTTCATTTTTGAGATCCTCAAGCTCTTTTTCTTGTACACTAAGCTTCTCGGTCTTTTTCTCCAATTGATCGAGTTTGCTATCTAGCGCAGTTTCACGCTCAGTCAAACGGTTTTCGGTTTTCTTCCATTCTTTGCGTCTTTCGCTTTCTTCAGCTTGGCTTTTTTCAGCAATCGAAGTCGCTTCTTTTCTAGCAGTCAACACAATTTCCGATGCTTCTTTTTTGGCTTTACGTACCAAATCATCAGCCTTATCTTTACCCCCGTTTTCATTATGTTTATTGTAAGCAAAAACCCCTCCCGCCCCTGCCGCAAGGCTTATCACTGCGACAACAATTGGGATTACAATTTCCATAAATTCCCTTTCTAATTGTTTTTGTTGATATTTTTCTCTATATCAACGGGTTAACAAATAACATCAATTTAATTAATTTCCGTTATCTATTATACCACAATTTCAAAAAAATTTCTAGGCGGGAATTGTCATTTCTACAGAACCAGTAGAAACATTACGAACGATTAGGCTCACCCCATCCCAAGATTTCTCAATCTTATGTGTCACCCATCCCGACGAATTTCGCACCACCAAAGAATTAGAAAGTAAACTCCCCTCTATATAAGAAGTCCCTTCCGGCCCACGATAAATCACCCCATTTGAGAGTAACATCTCTTCCAATTTTGCCATAATATACCTCCACTTGTTTTCTCCATTTTACTCCCACCAAAACCAAAAAACAAGCATAAGCAAAATCTCAATCTAAACAAATTTTACAAACCAAACAGCCCGCGTTTTTTTGCCGACTTAAATTCTTCCAAAAGTTCCTTTTGTTTTTTAGACAAATTCTTTGGCGTTTCTACCAAAATCGTCACAATATGTGGACCCCTGTCCCCATCAGAACGGAAAGGCACACCATGCCCAGACAGTTTAAACGGCGTCCCGCTTTGCGTACCCGCCGGCACTTTCATCGTCACCGGGCCATCCACGGTCAAAACTTCCACTTCACAACCCAGCGCCGCATCCACCATATCAATTTTGTGTTCAGACAGAATAATCGCACCTTCCCGCATCAAAGATTTGTGTGGCTTTACCCGCACTCGCACATACAAATCCCCTGGTTCCGTACCACCTTCTGGCGCCGGACCACCTTTACCGCGTAAACGAATACTCATCCCATCGTCAATCCCTGCCGGGATTTTTACCTTCATATTCTTGCCATTATTATCCACGGTTTTGGTAGTGCCAAAAATGGCTTCTTCAAAAGTCAAAGTCACCGAAACTTGATAATCCGCCCCGCGCCGCGGCCGCCTAGCCCCCGCACCAAATCCAAACAAATTTCCAATAATATCATCAAACACTCCACCATTACCAAATTCAAAATTAAAGGTTTGCCCGTTAAATCCGCCAAACGGATTGCCAGCGCCACCAAATGGATTACCACCACCAGCTCCACTTACACCAGCATGCCCAAATTGATCATACCGTGCCCGTTTTTGTTTATCAGACAAAACATCATGTGCTTCGTTAATTTCTTTAAATTTAGCCTCGGCTTCTTTATCGCCCGGATTCTTATCTGGGTGATATTTAATTGCCAATTTGCGATAGGCCTTTTTAATCTCATCATCAGAAGCGTTCTTTGAAACGCCCAAAACTTCGTAATAATCACGTTTTTCTGCCATATATATATTATATATTACTAGCACTCAAAAAGCAAGAGTGCCAGCCACCAATCTTAGTGCGTCCTTCTATACACATTGTAATGTCTAGACCCACCCTTATCACTCAAATATACTCCCGAAAAATTTTCACCAGTTCTGTCATTATAAGACGCCGAGGCTTGTTGCCCGTTCCCTAGATTAATATAAATATGTCGCCCGTTATCGGTCGCTACCAAAATGTCACCTGGCTGCAAATCACTTGTATCACTCACCATCACCTGTGTATACATCTCCGGGTGCGATTGCATATAACTTTCTTGCACCGCTGGGCCCGTAGCTGGGAATGAAGGATCCGCCCCCGAATATCGCATCACCGTCGCCACAAAGATATCACAAGAAGCCCCTACCGGTGCGCAATCGCTACTATTCCTACATGGCGTAAAGTAAGTTCCTACTGCTTTCATCGCTTCTATATACTCCTGCTTTGGATCACTTGCACTATGACCTTTGCCATCCCAAGAAAGCAATTTTGCCGTTTCTACAATATCGCCGCCAAATATTCCGCTACCACCCTCCGTATCTTCACAATAATCATTTCCATACAGTGCTTCGTATTTTACATAAGCCCCCATCCGCCCAGTGGTAGAGCTAGCATCATACACTCCATCTTTGGTGTATCTTCCCGCCCAAGCTGGATCCATTTCCGAAGAAGACGGGTCTCGCCGCGCATCATAACCGTTCATCACATAAGCCGAGCCTTCCCCATTCTGCGCTTCTTCAAGCGAGAAACCCATTGCGAGGGCCTTTTCTATATACTGAGAAGACGCTCCGTTATATTTAAAAAACAGTTTCTTCACATTATCCGGGTTATTCAAATCTCCTGCCATCGAAGATACAATACTGCCAGCAATCTCAGTCTGCCTTCTAAACTCATCCTCAGAAATCGAGCTCGCCGGCGCAAACGAATTTTCATTCGTACCACCCTTGGTATAAGAATACAGCTGATACACTCCCTGGCCATTATTAGGATTATACCGCCGAAGCCCCGTCTCTAAGCTATGTAAAACCGCCAACACTTGCCACGGAAAACCATATTCATTAGCCACTTCTTCATAAATCGCCCGGTTTTCATTAATCGCGGCTAGCTCCGCCTCACTCCACACCGGCACTCCCGCATAGTTTTGATTACTACCGGTCTCCACCGTACAATCATCTCCACTCCCCGCATTCCGGTAATAATAAATCCCATTCATGCCATAAAAATACAACTTAGCCTCATCAATAATTTTCAAAGCCGAGGCATCAATCGCCGTCAAAATCGGCAAAAACGCAAAAAGACTCGCCACCAACCCCACGAAAAAACTCTTTCGCTTCATATCTATATTATAACATATTTTACTGTCTTTGTTGAGCCTGCTGTGCTGGATTTGTGGTAATTAAACTTTCTTCTGTCTCTGATGCAATCACTTGAATATGCACGTGATTTTGCCCCGCAAAGAACAACCCTTGCCCCACCGGGAAGTTCGAAAGCCGCCTTTTTTCCTCTTCGGTCAATTTAAATACATCCGACAAAACATCCACTGCCGACGCCGATTGTTTCAACAAAAGTTGCATCGATGAGTTTGCTACAATCGCCCGGCCCATCTTCATGCCCATAAAGTCTTCTACGTCCTGAGTAATCGTGGTAAGACCCAAATAATACTTACGTGCCCGCTTCGCTAGTGAGAACATAAAGTTCGCCGAATCTTCGTATTGCATCAACTGCCAAGCCTCATCCACAATCAAAAGGCGTTTCTTTTGATTAGCCCGCACAATGTTCCAAATGTGTGAAAGTACAATATACATTGCCACTGGCCTCAGCTCATCTTCAAGATCCCGAATATTAAATACCACCATCTGATTATTAATATCCACGTTGGACTGTTGCGAGAAAATCCCTGCAAAAGTACCAGTAGTGTATTTGCGAAGCCTCTGTGCTAGTTGCGGCCCCGAGCCTTCCATATGTAATAATGTATCGTACAAATTCATAATAGTTGGCGGCGTCGATTGGTGCGTTAATGGGTCAGACGTAATCCCTGCCCTAGCATATGTATCAATCAAAGCTTGGTCAAGATCGGCTTCTTCATTTGGCGAAAGGGCACCCTGTCCCCCAGCTCCCACCGAACCAAGCATCAACCTAAATAGCCCATGTAACGTCACCAAATTAGCCCTAAGTGCATCATTAGCATCTTCCGAATCTACCACTTTAGGAAGATCAAATGGATTAATCCTTACATCCGAATTTAGAGACAGCCGAATATAAGAACCACCTACCGCATCACATAATTTTTGATACTCATTTTCTGGATCAATAATAATAATTTCTGCACCCGTCATCATCGAACGTAGCGCCTCTAGTTTCACCGTAAACGACTTACCAGCACCAGACTTTGCAAACACCACCATATTGGCATTTTCAAGTGAAAATCTATCAAAAATCACCAACCCATTATTATGCATATTAATACCATATAATATACCCTTATCCTGAGTTAAGTCTGCCGAAGTGAATGGGAAGGAAGTAGAAATCGCGCCGGTATTCATATTCCGACGAATCTGCAACTGATCAGTACACTGTGGCATGATAGAATTAAGGCCCTGTTCTTGCTGCGAATTTGCCACCTTCGAGAAAATCATTTGCTGGCCAAACATGGTTTCAATCTTTTGTTGTACAAACTTCAATTCATCCAAAGAATCTGCCCAAATCGTCACATATAAGCCAAACCGGAAAAATCTCTCCGCCCCTACCTGCAATTGGTCACGCAATTCCTCTGCGTCAGAAATCGCTGCTTCTAGTTCTGGGTCACGTACTTTACCTTTTTCTGCATTCAAATTATACGAAGCCTCAAGCTGCGTCACTTTTGTACGCAAATTTTTCATCACCACTGCCGACTCTACTGGATAAATATACATCGACACGTCAATTACTTCATCAATATTAATAATCGGCGAAATCCAACCCGTATAAAGCATCCGTGGATATCCATACACATAAATCGTCCGCCCATATTTAGTACCCAGTCTAAAATAGTCCGAATGAATTTCAATTGCCGATGGCGAAATCAAATCCCGAAGCGTATTAGTACCCTGCTCAAAGGCTCTTTGAATTTCCGCCATTTCCATGGCTTCGGCTTGCGCCGCAATCTCTACTGCTGTCAGTTTTTTCTTCTTTGCCATTATTCTTTCTCCCCTTTCTTCACATACATAGTAGCAAGCTGCGAGAAATCAACCAACGGCTCTCTCACCGCCGTATCTGGATTATTAAAGTTATAATAAAGCTGCGCCAATTCCCGCGTATTTAATCTCACCGAATGAACCCCAATTTGGAACAAACCCGAAACCACCGTCTCTACTCTATTGTTGAGCTCTGTCATCGCTTTATCGTAAGTCACCCGGTCAATTTTGGTTACTTCTGGGTCTTTAGTTTTATTAAAGGTCTTGAAGAAATTTTTAGTCTCTTGCAAAGATTTTTCCATATCTGGCGAAGTATAATACGGAATCACAATAAAGAATGATTTATCCATGATATTTGCTTCTTGCGACAAAATCTCAATAAAGTTAATGTAATCATCCATCAACACGCCAAGCAACATATTATCATTATTACGCCGAATATCCATCAAACGATTAAGATACGGCCCAATGTCCACTCTTTGACTTCTAATCAAAATCTGGGTAGTAAAGTTAAGTGAATTCAAGAAGTTTTGGTACGAATATTCTACGCCTTCCCGTTCCATATCACTCATCAAATCAAAGTTGATCGATTTACAAGCTACCACTGCCCTAAAAGAGCCATCTTTCATAATCACCACATTATCCCGAAGCTCCGAAATCAACAGCGTTGCCTGTGTAGACATCGGGTTGTCTTTGTTTGGTGAAATTGGTGACATTTGGTTCGCTGCCATCGCGGTAGCACCCATGCCTTGGGCCATCATATTCTGTTGTGGTGGCATCATTCCACCAGCAGCCATCATATTCTGCTGTGGCATCATCCCTCCTTGTGGAGGCATCCCACCTTGTGGTGGCATCATGCCACCGGCGGCCATCATATTTTGTTGTGGTTGATTTGGATTCATAACTTAATGCAGCGATACGAAAACTTCGCCCTCATCCTTTCTCTTATTTATTCTATTAGCTTCTTTAGCGATGGTCGCAACCGAAAAATCGTTGTTGTGTGCTAATTCCATTATACTATTGTTTACTGGTTTTTCAAAATCTTCATCAAAACTAGGCCTCTCCCCGCCCGGCACTCTCACGTTTTCAAACTTATTAACTATTTCGGGATCCGCTTCTGGACGTATCACCACATCACTATTCTCAATCTCCATATCCGCTTGTAACATCACATTACTTGGCAAACTTGGAGCCTCTGGCGCTGGCATTTCCTCCTTCGGTTTTTCTGGTTCTATCTTTGGCAAAATCATTTCCGGCTCAGCCTTCGCTTTTACTGGCTCAGTTGGAGTTATCGGAGCTCTTTGAATAATCTTTTCTCCACCAGTGCTTGGCTCATCCAAATCACCTTGAAAGGTAGTTTTATTTCTTTCTATCGCATTCCGCATCTCACTCACTGCATCATTATGTCTGCTCATTTTGTCTTGGTCAATTACCCTATTTAATACCTGCGATTGATAGGCCTCAAACATATCCGGCGTCGCATTAGCCTCCGCCACCAAATCTTCTCGCATTGGGCTAGCTCCTGCCCCTTTAATTGCAAAACCTTCCGTATCCACAATATCTGCCAAGAAAGATAACCGGTGAGTAGCTTCCTCGCCAGTAATATCCCTTGTCCTTTTATCTTCTACAATTTTTGGCGCCGTAATCAAAATCGTCGATTCTTTTTGCCCAGACATCCAGATTTTTTTACGTGGTTTCAAATAATAATCCACTAATGCGGCAAGATAAGTTTCCATTGGCTGATCTTTTTTAAGTGGCAATGCCAAAGCCAAAAAGAAAAAGGTAAATGGAATCGGGAGAATCGCTAAAAGTGGAAATAGCTGGAACAGCCCCACCGAAAGTGCAATCAAACCCGCGGCAATCAAAAGATAAACAAACTGCCGAAAACTAAACGGTCCAATTAATTTATCGTCCGCCTCAACATCCTGAGGCACTTTATATTGCGCCATACATATATTATAGCATAAGTCTAATTAGTTTAGTAGTTCTCAGGATCGTTTAACAAATCTTTTAAGAACTCTTCCATGTCATGGCTTTCCGCAGTTGGGTCTATTCTTCTAAAATCTTCGTACTGTTTAACAATAAAGCTATCTCTACCTAAATTCTTTTTGAGATATTCTAGCGATTCTTCATAGAAGACATCATCATCTTCACTTCTAAGGTCATGCCATAAGTTTTCTATATCCAAGACAAACCCTGCTCTATCTACTTCAGTATAGACACTCCCAGCGGATGAATTTTCAGTGTCTGGTTGATCGCCATATTTCTCTTTTTTAGCCTTTTCAAATTCAGCCTTCTCTTTACGTTTGTCTTTTTCAAGTTTCATCGTAATCGCCACATCATTATCAAGATCGAGCCAACCACGCATCCAGTCTTTCGCATTGTTAGCCGCACCAGAACGACGAGTTCTATAAATTTGATTGAGCTTGCCTCTACTGTTGAGCAATTGTCTAAATTGTGCACCCGCCAACTTATTCTTAAGTTTTGCTTTATCTTCTTCACGTTTTTGCTTAGCTATTTCTGGCGGCAAATCACCGTAACGTGTCTGAATATCCGAAAGCTCCTTCATATATTCCTCGTGCTCCAAAATCTCCTCATCAGTCCAACCTTTCATTTCTTCCTGTTCTTCATAAGCCTTTGCCAAATGTTCAAGCATTGGAGCATAATAATCCGATCTCATACCAAGAATTTGCGTTGGTGTTTGATCAGTCACATACTGCAAAGCTTTCTTCTGGAAATATTCCCTAATTCTTTCTACATCATATTTATTATGAATCTTCTTACTATTACCAAGATCTTCGCCTTCATATTTTTCCCATACCGGTTTCCATTCGTAGATTGGTTCACCATCATCACCTACCATTATCCGGCCATTTTTATCCTTCTTTTGTACTCTACCATAGCCAGTTATAAATTTCACAGCACTGGTCAACTGTTCACTACCAGACAAGTACTTTAGTGATGCCGAAATAAACTGTGGGCCAATCGCCGTTTGTACTTCTTCACGTTTCTTCAAATATCCATCTACGTCAAAATAGGTTCTCTTATCATCCCCACTTCCTTCAGCGTAAGTATAGGCCTTCATCAAACTTTCATCAAAATTAGAAAACGCCGTTCTTTCTACATTATCAAGTGAGGTACCCTCCATCAATTCCTTCATACCTTTTTTGGCATACATCTTTATTGTCTCGCCAGTAATTTCATCAATTTCATTATGATAACCTTTAATATATTCATCATAGGTCAATTCCAAATTCTTACGTTTATTCGCATTATACACATTCGCAGTTTCAAGATTAATATATTTACCAAAACGTCTCAAGAATGGGTCAGAATCTTTCACGTCAAACATCAAGAAAGATGCCAACGATTGCGAAGCGTGTGTACCTAATTGAATTCCGCCACCAATATCCTTATCTAGCATATTGTTAATCTGTCTCTGCACCAAATCTGTATCCCCACGCATATTCAAAGTCTTAAGACCCGAAACAATAGCGTCAATATTAGCAGCTGCATCCTTATTTGTAGTTAACTCATCCAACCGATAAGTCAAATCGTTAGTTGGCGGAGTCAAATCAAAGTAATTTTGCATCTTCGTCGATATAATCTTACTTTGCGTACTATAACCATGCGCTGCCGTAGCCACTGCATAATGTTCATACGACGTTTTGCCTTCCATAATTTTAGAAAGATCCGCATATCTAGCATTAGCTTGTGACTCTCTTGCCAACGCTGCATTTCTTTTTGCTTTATCTGCATTATTGGTATCAAAGTGCCGTTTGTAACTAGTATTTGCAACTGGCTTACCGGTGTTAGGATCAACCGACCATGCATGGCGATTATCCATATGTGCATTCATCGCATCTTCCATCCTAGTGTGATAACCCGTCGCATTGTCATAATCAATCATTTCACCACGGGCTTGCTCCATCTTGAGGGTATCAAAGGCCATCACATTCTGAGCATCCAAAGCGTCCAGTCTAGCTCTTTGGGCCAATGTTCCATTTTGTTTTACTGCCTCAAGCTGGCCTAGACCCTTGTTCATGTTATTCTTATGACGCTCAATAATTCTCATATATTCAGCATTTCTAGCCTGTGCCTCATAAGACTCTTCCCCTTCCTTAGACGGAATATCTGTCCCTCGTCTATAGTTTCTAAGTGCCGCATAAGCCAAACCTCTGTTTTTTACGGTCTCGGCGTGTTCTTTAGTTTCTTCATCACGCGCAATCTTTCTGTCAGACAAGAATTGTTGCAATCTTAGAGATGGGGTATAAGCGTTTGGCGAAGCCAAATGCTTTTGCTTTGAAAGCTGCTGGTGCGAAGTTGCCCAATCTCGCACCCCACCAAGTGGTTTGTTAGTAAGAGCAGTAAGCTTGGAATTGATAGTCCCGAGCACGGTCCCAGACATCTTCATCAAGCTCCAAGAGAAGAATAATGGGAAAATCTGTACCGCCACCCCTATTAATACTCCAAACCCGTTATCAGATGATATAATAATTGCCCAACCCGCTACCGATGAAGCGCCAAACAACAACGAAAATGCCGGATAGAATATCAGCATTTGGAATAACATCTGTTTCCATTTTTTGAACCACTGCTCGGTATTTGGCAAAATGTATGCCACCATCGCAAGAGGTGCAATCATAATCAAAAGCGTTACTACTGCTTGACGCATCGCAATCGTAATTAAACCAATTACCACTGATACTAATGCCCCCAAAGCTAATGGAATCAACATCCAAATCGCACCCGTTTCAAAGGCCACCGCCACACCGGCTGCTGCAAAAGCTGTTCCCGAAGACATCGCTAGATACATTTCCGAAAGTTGTACACTAGACACTCCTGCCCCACCACCAGATGTAGATTCGGCAATTGATTCAAATAATCCCCTAATCCCATCCCCGAAGATATTAGAAACATCTACCGCGAGAGAACAGATATAAAACGACAAATTCACCAAAACTGCTGCAATAATCAACTTAGGAAGAGCCTTTTTTACTCCATAATTAGTGATCCCCACCCCAGTAATCTGTGAAAATACCACTACCAAAAGAAACAAAACGAATAGAATATTTGTCACCCCCTGGAAATACTTCCAAATTTCATAAATCGGTGACCCGTCTTTCATCTCCACCGGATTTATCTCTAAAACCCCCTCAATTTTATCATACAAAAAGTCCACTGCCTCTGAGATTTTCCCTGTTCCCGGACAGACTAACCACCCTAGAGAACCAAGACTATCTTCACAGGTTGTAGTCGTAGTAGTGCCCGCTGGCTCTGCATACGCGCTCTCTGTTAAAACAGGGGTAATACCTAAGAGACTGGAAAGCATCAAAATTATGGCAAAAAACCCGCCAACAATTTTACTTCTTATTTTCATAACAAAAACGCCTTCCAATTAGGCTTACTTTAATTATAGCACACATAAGCATTTTTGTCAACGATTATAACCTATTTTTACCCCTTTTTTGTTGACTTTTTTCTAAAATCTAGCTATTATTTAATTATATGAAGAATTTTCTCAAAAAATTTGCCGTTTTTCTTGGAATTATTACTGCAATTTCAGCCACTTCTACCCTATTTTTGAAAACTTCTGCTTTTGCGGAAAATACTCGCAGTGATGGCAGTAGCTGTACAGAAGATAGTTTCTTTGGTCTCACCCCATGGGATTGTGGAGTCGGTGATATCAATAACGAAGAAGATCTAAAATCCGGTATTGCTAACATTGCCACTAACATCCTTACTGACCTTACTGTCATTGCCTCATACCTAGTACTCGGATATGTCATTTATGGTGGTTATCTCTATATGTTCTCCGCTGGCGACCCAGGCAAAGCTGCCACCGGCAAAAAAACTCTCACCTATGCATTTATTGGCCTTGCTATTACCATTTCTGCTTTTGTGATCTTTAGCAGTATCCGCATCGCATTACTCGGAAGTCAAGGAAAATTAGATTGCGACTATGTCACTGGTGCTGGTTGTATATCAGATAGAGACGATGCAGCTTCCATGATCGCCTACATTGTCCAATGGGTTGGTGGTATAGCTGGAGCAGTCGCTGCTATCTTCTTGGTAGTCGGTGCTTGGGGATATATGACCTCTAACGGCGATCCAAACAAACTCCAAAAAGCCAAAACCACTATTCTTTATGCCATCATCGGTCTCATCATTGTCGCTCTCGCTGAAGTCCTTACCGCCTTCATTTCAAGCATTATCCGAGACGCCAACAAGGAGCAAAGTTTTATCCAAGATACTTCCATCGTTCAAGAAATCGCTAATAAAACTAAGGAGGAAAATGAAAAAGTCTAAAATTATCACTGCTATTATTGCTATTGTGCTCGGAGCACTTAGCTTAAATTTTATTCCTACGTCTACCCATGCTGTTGATATTTGCGCCCAAGACGGTGTCTCCGATGAAGTCAAAAAAGCTAACGGCTGCTATGGCAATGCTTCAACAGACCTTAGCACAGTAATCGTCAATATTGTTAACGGCATCGTTGGCGCACTTGGCCTTGTCGCTGTCATTTTTATTGTGGTTGGTGGCGTTAACTATATGACCTCCCAAGGCGATCCTGGCAAAACCAAAAAAGCCAAAGACACCATTCTCTATGCTAGTATTGGTCTCATTATCGCCGTTCTTGCCTTTGCTATTGTCAACTTTGTTATCGGCAACATTATTAACAATTCTGGCAACAATAATTCTAATAATAGTAGTAGTAATAGTAGCTCCAATGTTATCAAAGGTGGTGGGCCCAACTAAATAAAACTCTTGCATTTCTAAGAAAAAAGTTATAAAATAACATTAAAGTAAAATAAAGGATTTTAAATGAAGGATATCATTACGCATTTCGCCGCTAACACCATCAGAGTGAACGAAGTAGGCACTCAATATGGTAGTGGTGCTAGTTTACAAAACACTATTATCAACATTATCAACGCAGTTGTAGGCGTACTTGCCCTCGTTTGTGTCATCGTAATCATTATTGGTGGCGTTAATTATATGACTTCAAGTGGTGATGCCGGCAAAGTCAAAAAAGCCAAAGACACCATCCTTTATGGCGTGATTGGTTTAGTAGTTTGTGTACTTGCCTTCGCGATTGTCAACTTTGTTATCAGCAACATCATCGGCAAATAATCACCAAGTATTCAACAAAAATCCGGCTCTTAAGCCGGATTTTTTATTATATATACAACCTTCTTTAGACGCCCACTCTCTATTGAATTGCGATCTTCTTTGGCGCCTCAACCTTTTCCTTCTCAAAGGTAATGGTAAGAACACCGTCTTTGAGCTCAGCTTTTACACTGTTCTCATCTTCACGTACCTGCACTGGAAGTGCAATCATCCTGGAAAACTCACCCCAATAGCACTCTTGAATGTGCCATCTAGTAGTTTGCTCATCTTCACCACCGGAAAGTACCCCAGAAATGGTCAAGATGTTATCAGCAATACTTACATCGAGATCCGACTTGGAAATGCCAGCAGTCCTTGCTTTTACTACTAATTTATCGGCGGTTTCATAGACATCTACTGCTAGTTGCCCAGGAAAATCGTCGGTATCATTTGCCCACTCATCTTCAGCTGGTTCATTAGGCGTTTCTTCAACCAATTCCTGTGCTATTTCTTTAGTTGCATCAGAAACCGCTGCACCACCTTCTTCTTCGTTTAAGAAAGCAGCCGCTAGGTCGTCGTCTAACAAATCTTCACTATTTGTACGAGCCATATTTCCTCCACTTATATTGTTATGCTTTATTATAAACCAGTTTTATAGTAAAATCAAGAAAATTATGCCTTTTATTGTAAAAAATACAACATATCCAAGCCTCGCGGACCTGCTTTTTCCCCACTCTTGTAGGGGTTGTGGGCTTACCGGTGAAGCACTTTGCGAATGTTGTAAAAATAACATCGTCAGAAACCGCGAGGACTTCAAAAAGTCTAATATGTATGTGGTTTCTCGTCGCGATGGAATTTTGAACCAGCTTGTTCAAGACTATAAATATCACTCCATCCGCGCTCTGGCTCGTCCACTCGCAGAGCTCTTAGACCAAGTTTTACCAAAAAATTTGCCAAAAAATTCTATCGTTGTTCCCCTTCCCACCGCCACCAACCACATCAGAAACCGCGGTTTTGATCATACCTATTTACTTGCCAAGAATCTCGGCAAAATTCGTAAATTTAAGGTGGAAAAAATTCTAGTCAGAAATAAGAACACTGTTCAAGTCGGCTCCACCAAAAAAGAACGATTCACTCAAGCCACCAAAGCTTATATCCTAAATCCCAAAATCAAAATTCAAAAAGACGCCACCTACATTTTACTAGATGACGTCTACACTACTGGCGCCTCCATCAACGCCGCCAAAAACCTTCTAAAATCTGCCGGTGCCAAAAATATCAAAATCGCCTTACTTGCTTACTCTAACTAGTGGAACTCGGCAAAGAAGTGATCACAAAGTTTACAATTGCAAAAGCCAAAAATGCGATAATAAGACCGATAATCGCATAAAGCACGGTGTTTTTTGCATCGGTTACTTTCTTGGCATCACCACCAGAAATCACGTATTTAATACCACCAATAATCAACATGATTACTGCGATTACACCCACAATATAGAGTACGGTATTAGTAATAGTTTTAAAGACACCTGTATCGCCAAACAAATTTTCTGGGCATTCATCACAACGAGCCGCCTGTGCCCCTTCGCTCAAAGTCATTGCCGATGCACTATTTAAAGACCCAGCAATTGTTACGCCAAACAAAACACCACAAACCAAAAGTGGTAAGATAAGTTTCTTAAAAATCTTTCCCATATTTACATTATAGCACATTTAGATTTTTTTGTATATTCTTACCCCATTTTTTGTATCTTCTTCCTCGTCGTCAATCTCATAAATCATCTTATAGTCATCTCTGTCATAATCATACAAATAATCTTCGTACTCCATCACTATCAAATAGTCAAAATCATACTTTGCAGTAAAATCTTCTACCCCTATTCTCCTATTGTAAAAATCGTAAAATTCTACAAAAATGTCCTCTTTACCATTATTATCCTTCAAAAATACTTCCATTCTAGGATCTATGTAGGGCTTATACCCCCGATATTCCAAAAATCCCCCTTGATTAAAATTCGTATAAATTTTTAGTGATTTCTTATCAGTTTCTCCTACATCTTTGTCGAGTTCGTTCACTGCAGAAATCATCTGTTTGTTTGGCCCATCAATCGCCTGCGGAGCTCTCGCCACCGCCACCGTTATAGTCAACACTGTTGCCAAAATTCCACACCAAGATGCCACCATCCAGCGTATTTTTCGAGAACCCCAATTATTTATCAAAACGTCTTTATATACCGCCGCAAGTGGAAATAGCAAAACCAAAATCACATAACTCATCGCTTTGGAAGTGTTAATCCCTAATGCCAAAAATCCAAAAATCAAAAGTAGCCATCGTATTCTGATATTTCGTTTTTTCCCAAAAATATAAAGTATCATTGCTACCGCAATTGCTCCATACAACAAAACACAATAAACATTTGCAAGATAAAATGGGTATAGCTCATTAATAATTTCTCTCGCTTCCGGCACTCCATAACTCGAAAACATCAAGGTCATCATCTTGAATCCATAAGGGTTTAAAAAACCTGCCAAAAATGAAACCAAAAAAGTTACTATAAGTGGCTTTTTCCGGTATCCCGCAAGATGTAATTTTTTAAATTTTATACCGTCTATAATATAAACCAACAGCACTGCAAATATCATCGGCCAAATCGATGCATGTATATTAATCTCCACCAAAGAAATTAAAGGTATCCACCATAAATATTTACTTTTATCAGTTTTAATATAAAGTTCCAACAAATAAATTACCGACATTATTGCGCAATAACTCACCATCTGAGCTCTTGTCACTACAAAACAATATCCCAGTAGCAAATCCGTCAAAATCATAATCATAAGTGACAAATTTACATTTTTATTACTAAGAAGCATACAAATTTTATAAATCAGATAACACAAAATCAAATTCAAAACTAGCATACCAACATAAATTCCTACCGGCCCAAATACCGAATATATCAAATAAAAAATCACCGCAAAACCATAATTTTGTACGGTGATATTCAAGCCCTCGTGCATTGAAAGTTGATCTTCATAATATATTCCGTTCTCTACAATTTCTCGCCCTTCAGCTAGTACTCCCCAGCTATCGTTATCTAAGGCGTTGTTGCAAACCATCACCCCCGCTGTCACTACCAGTGCTGCAATTAAAAATTTCAACCACTTCATATAAAAATAACCCCGCTAACATGCGCCTCCAGGAGCATGGCGGAGGGTGGGAGATTCGAACTCCCGCTCCAGATCACTCCAGACTAACGATTTAGCAAACCGTCCCCTTCAGCCACTTGGGTAACCCTCCATTGTCATAATTCTACCATATTTCAACTAAAAAACAAAGCTGTGTTATAATATACTTATGGCAAATATATCGCAATCAATCTCTTGGGAAGCTGAAGAATATATCATCAAAGAACACCACGGTTGGTGGTATTTTGGCCTTTTTGTGGTTACTGCGGGGCTTTCTGCCCTTGCTATCTGGCTCCAGGGTTGGACTTTTCTTGCCCTTATCATCGTTAGTGCTATCACTGTTTTAATCTTTAATCTTCGCCCTCCCCGCAAAATTCACTATACTCTAGGTAGAGATAGTCTCACCGAAGGCAAAATCAAACACCCTATCGCAGATTACCGTGCCTTCGGCATCGTCAAAGAAGGTTCTCATTATAGTGCCGTTTTAATTCCCAAAAAACGTTTTGGTATTAATGTCAAAGTCTATTTTCCCGAGGGTAGCGGCGAAGCCATTGTGGATAACTTAGGTGCCCGTCTCCCCATGGAAGAAGTTAAGGCCGATCTGTTAGACAAAATCGTTGACTTTTTACGTATTTAGACTTGCAAAAACTAAAACGCTTGTGTTATAATAGATTTAATTAATTTTATTAAAGGTGGGTACACATGAACCAAAATACATCTGTAGATAATGATCTACAAAAAGCAATTGACGATATTACTAAAACTACCAGCGGTGATCCATTGTTCGCTGACCCAGTAGCTGCTCCGGCTCCAGCACCAGTTGGACCATTCCCAGTAGCCACTCCTGGCCCAATGCCACCGGCTCCAATGCCAATGCCAGAACCAGTCGCTCCAGCTGAGCCAGTTTCTGCGCCAGAGGAAGACATCAAACCAGAGCCAATCGGCCATGAAGAAGATGTGGAAAAAACTCCATTTGTAGAAAACGAGGGTATGGGTATCAACCAGGTCAAAGAAGCAGCGCTTCGCGAACTCGCACCAATTCTATCAAAACTCGATGTTCCAGCCGAACAAAAGTTTGATATTTACAAGAACGTAATCGACAATTATCACGATTCTAGCGTGATTGAGCCGGCCTATCAAGCGGCTTCCAAGATTGCTGATGACAAAGAAAAAGGCGAAGCCCTTCTCTACATCATCGATTCTATCGACAAAATGTAAAATTAGCCAAAAACTGCGCTTTCCACCTTGCGCAGTTTTTTTTATTCTCTAAACTATTGGTCCTAACCTGTTCCTTGCGCTCACTGTCAAATACATCATATCACTAAGCACTTTTTCTACTTCCTTTTTAGCAAACCCTCTTTTCCCCCACTCAAAAATTATCTCCGTTATCTCACTCGCGCAAATTCTCAAAATCTTCTCTGACTCTTTAATTTTTGGTTTCAATTTTAAAACCATTTTCATCACAACTTCTCTATCATCAAATTTCAAAAATATTTCAAATATCTGCCGGTTTTTTATAATCAACACCAACATATCCAGATACAGTATTCTAATTTCTACCTTTTTTGCCCGCAATTTTTCATCCACAACTATTTCGTATTCAGTCAAAATAATTTTCTCACAATCTGGAATAATCTCCCGCACCGAATGATGGTGTGTGTAAATTGTAGAACGCGCCACTCCTGCCCTTTTAGCCAATTGCCTCATAGTGCAATTTGGGTTGTCAAAAAAGACCGCAAGAATTGCTCCTTCGGTCTTTTTGTAACGACGGTCTTTCGTCTTCCCACCCATATTCTTATTCTATATTAGTACCCCATTTCTGGACCAGCCATTGGTGGTTTTTCTTCTGGAATCTCGCAAATAAGAGCCCCCATCGTAATCGCCGTAGCCGCAATCGAAGTAGCGTTCTTCACTGCTTCTTTTGTTACCTTAGCTGGGTCAATCACGCCTGCCTTCTTAAGATCTTGAAGACCTTTTTCTGGTGCCATTACATTCACACCAAAGCCTGGCTTAGCTGATTCTACCTCAGCTAGAAGCGCCTGTGCATTTAGCCCAGCATTTTCCATGATATGTACAAATGGAGTTTTTAAGGCCTCTTTTACAATCCTAGAACCATTATCAGAATCATCCAAAGCCCCAGCCAAATTCACCAAAGTTACACCACCACCAGTCACAATCCCTTCAGCCAGAGCTGCCTTGGTAGCTGCCACTGCATCATCAACTCGGAATTTCTTCTCGTCAATCTCGGTTTCGGTCGCACCACCTACTTTGATTACTGCTACTTTGCCACAGAGTGCTGCTGCTCGTTTTTCAAATTCTTCTCTCTCATAATCAGATTTTGCTGCATCTGCCAAAGTCCTAATCAGAGCAATCCTTTTATCTACTTCTGCCTTAGCGCCTGCACCTTTAATAATTGTAGTTTCATCCTTAGTGGCAATCACCTTATTAGCAGAACCCAAAACTTCCAAACCTACTTCTTGTAATTTCAAACCTTTATCAGAAGACACTACCGTTGCATCAGTCAAAATCGCAATATCTTCCATCACTTCTTTTCTTCTATCGCCAAATGCCGGAGCTTTGAGAACCAACGAGTTAAATACGCCTTTAAGCTTATTCAGAACCAAAAGTGACAAAGCTTCCCCTTCTACTTCTTCTGCCACAATCACTAAATCTTTCTTACCAGCCTGGGCACATTTTTCAAGCAGTGGCAGAATGTCTGCTGCTGCTGAAATTTTATTCTCTGTAACTAAAATCAACGGCTTATCAAACACTGCTTCTTGGCGATTTACATCAGTCACAAAGAAAGCTGATGCATAACCTTTGTCATAAGAAAAGCCTTCCACAATTTCTTGTTCCATTTCAAGGCCTTGCCCTGCTTCTACCGTCACCACACCATCCTTACCAATCTTCGAAATCACTTCAGCAATCAGTTCACCAATCTCTGCATCACCAGCCGAGATTGTAGCTACCTCTGCCACTTTTTTAGAATTACCCTCAATCTTTTCGGCCGACTTTTCAATCCCCTTTATAATTTCTGCGCCAGCCTTTTCAATCCCCCGTCTAAGCTCCATTGGGTTCACACCGGCAGCAATCAATTTATTTGCTTCCGACAGTATATTATATGTAAGAACCGTTACCGTAGTGGTACCATCACCTGCAACTTTGTTTAATTTTTGCGCTGCAGTTTTGATTAATTTAGCACCTACAGCTTCGCCCATTGTATCTTCTTTAGATGGAAGATCCACAGCCTCGGCTACCGTCACACCATCATGTGTAATCACCGGTGCACCGTAATCTTTTTCAATAATGACATTCTGCCCTTTTGGCCCAAAAGTCACTTTTACTGCATCATAAAGTTGTTTAGCCCCAGAAAGAACCTTTTCTCTGGCTTCTGTTTCGTAATAAATTTTCTTTGCCATTTTTAACTCCTATAATGTCGCGAGGACATCTTCCTCTTTTAAGATAATATAATCTTTATCGTCCAATTTAATCTCAGTTGTAGAATATTCTTTATACACAATCTTGTCACCTTTTTTCACATCTTTGACTTCTTTTCCTACCGATTCTACTACTGCATAGGCTGGTTTTTCTTTGGCCTCACCAAGAAGAATACCAGATTTAGTTTTTTCCAGTGGCTTTTCTACCACTGCTACAATTCTGTCTTTTAACGGTTTTAGTGCCATAATTTTAACTCCTTTTAGGAGATTATAGCACAACTTTCTAGCACTTGCAACTTGCGAGTGCTAATCCACTCATCTACTGCCTTTTTTACCCCCGGCAGTGCCGGATTATTATAATCATGCACTATAACAATTCCCCCTTCACTCATTTTATTTCCCACCAATTTAAGACTATCTTTGATTGATTCATAAAAATCCCCGTCGAGAAATGCAAAAGCGATTTTATCTGGCAAATCTTGAGTTTCCAAATCCGAGAACCAAGCTTTTTTAATCACCGGCACTTTTAGCCCAGCTCTTAAAAATCTTTCTTTCACTTCCCTTTTTGTCACCAAAAGTTCCCCTTCTTTAAAATTCTCACCTAGTGGAGAATTATCTTTTTCAGATTTTTTCGGCAATCCTTCAAACGAATCATAAATAAATAACGTCTTAGAAGCATCATTCTGAACAACTTCTGCTAGCATCAAAGATGTATCGCCTTTATAACACCCCAGCTCCACAAAATCCCCAGGAACCTCCAAACATTTTTTAGCAATTTCTATAATATTTTCCGTTTCCGTTTCAGAAACCTGATCATTCTTCCAAACCATTTTATTTCAAATATTTCTTGAGATATTCACCCGTTGGAGTATTGCCATGTTTAGCTAATTCCTCTGGTGTGCCTTGATCACAAATTTCTCCACCTTTAAGCCCGCCTTCTGGACCCATTTCGATCACCCAATCTGCTGATTTAATCACATGTAAATTATGTTCAATAATAATCATTGAGTTTCCACCATCCACCAATTTATTTAGAATTGCGAGTAATCTCTTCACGTCATCAGTATGAAGACCCGTCGTAGGCTCATCCAAAATATATAATGTTTTACCAGTAGAACGTCGCGCAAGTTCAGTAGCAAGTTTAATTCTTTGTGCTTCACCACCAGAGAATGTTGTGGCTGGTTGACCCAATTTAATATAGCCTAGCCCTACTTCCTGAATTGTACGAAGTTTTGAAGCAATCGCTGGGATTGAACCAAAGAATTCTACCGCTTCATCAATCGTCATATCTAGCACTTGCGAAATATCTTTGCCTTTATATTTTACTTCCAAAGCTTCTGCATTATAACGTCGCCCGTGACAAGCTGGACAAGTCACATACACATCCGGCAAAAAATGCATTTCGATTTTGTTTACACCATCACCCTGACAATGCTCACATCTCCCACCTTTTACATTAAATGAGAATCTACCAGCTTTATAACCACGCACTTCTGCCTCCGGCTGAGAAGCATAAAGTTCCCGAATTGCGTTAAACACCCCCGTATAAGTCGCCGGGTTAGACCTAGGCGTCCGTCCGATCGGGCTTTGATCAATTACAATAATCTTATTAATATGTTCGATTCCCTCAATTGAGTCATGAAGCCCTGGCACCGTTTGTGCTCGGTGCAACCTAGCCAATAGTTCATTAGAAAGAATATTATTAACCAAAGTAGATTTTCCAGAACCAGACACACCAGATACCACCGTCATCACACCAAGTGGGAAATGTGCATCAATATTTTTGAGATTATTTTCTCTAGCCCCTTTTACTACAAGTTCATAGTTAGAGCGAATTTTGCGACGTTTCTTTGGCACTGGTATAGACTTAGCACCAGAAAGATACTGCCCGGTAATCGAATCAGGATTTTTTGCCACTTCTTCTGGAGTGCCACAGGCTACCAATCTACCACCATTTAACCCAGCCCCCGGACCAATATCAATAATGTAATCCGAAGACCACATTGTGTCTTCATCGTGCTCTACTACTAAAACTGTGTTTTTAAGATCCCGAAGATGTTTCAAAGTCCCAATCAATTTATCGTTATCTCTCTGATGAAGCCCAATCGATGGCTCATCCAAAACATACAAAACTCCCTGAAGTCCAGAACCAATTTGGGTGGCCAATCTAATTCTCTGCGCTTCACCACCAGAAAGTGTATTCGCCGCTCTACCTAGTTCCAAATACCCTAGCCCCACATCTTTCATAAACCTTACTCTCTCGCGAATTTCCTTGAGAATCGGTGCTGCAATCATTTGTTCTTCATCCGTAAATTTCAAATCTTTGTCCAAAACTTCCAACATCGCATCCACATCTAAATTACACATATCTACAATATTAAGATCATTAATCGTTACTGCTAGTACTACTGGTTTTAACCTTGCCCCATGACAAGTTTGGCATTCACGAACCCGCATAAATCTCTCAATGTCGTGCTTAGTAAATTCCGAAATCTTTGGATCATTATAGCGACGTTCCAACATCGGAATTACACCTTCATAAGTAGTTTCATAAACTGTCCCTGCTGCAAATTTGCCCGTCCCAGAAATCTTCATTTGATATTTCTCCTCACCCGTTCCGTAAAGAATCAAATGTTGAATCTCTTCAGACAAATCCCCAATTGGCGTTTGCATATCAAAACCATGTTTTGCCCCTACTGCCATTAATCTTTTCAGCCACCAAGATTCTTGTTGCACCCGGTTAAATGGTCTAATTCCACCCTCCGCAATTGTCAAATTTTTATTAAATACCAAAGCTGGATCTACTTCCATTTTAGAGCCCAGCCCCGTACAATCCGGACAAGCTCCCTCTGGCGCGTTAAACGAAAACAACCTAGGGGTAAGTTCTGGAATTAATTCTTCCGGATGATCCGGACAAGCATATCTCTGTGAATAAGTAATCACTTCTGCATTATCTAGATTCACTCGCTTTTCATCTACTGCCGTAGTCCGATCATTAATTTTGAGGACTTTCATAATCCCTTGGCCCAATTCCAATGCTTGCTCTACCGAGCCAGAAATTCTCGAAATTAGTTCTGGCGAAAGCACAAATCTATCTACTACAATCTCAATATCGTGTCGTTCATTTTTATTTAGTTCTGGGAATTCATCCAAAGCATAAATAATTCCATCCACCCTTACTCTAGAAAACCCTTTTGCGGTATATTGCTCAGGTATATGTAAAAACTCACCTTTTTTAGCCGATACAATCGGAGCAAGCACCATTAATTTTGCACCCAAAGGCAATTTCATTACCTCATTCACAATATCTTCAGAAGTCCTTCGAGAAACTGGTTTATGACAAATCGGACAATGTGGCACACCTACACGAGCAAACAAAAGACGAAGATAATCATATACCTCTGTTACAGTTGCTACCGTAGAGCGAGGATTCCGAGAAGTAGATTTTTGATCAATCGAAATAGCAGGCGAAAGCCCAGAAATCGAATCTACCTCTGGTTTATCCATAATTCCAAGAAACATTCTCGCATAAGAAGATAGAGATTCCACATATCTTCGCTGCCCTTCCGCATAAATTGTATCAAAAGCTAAACTAGACTTCCCCGAACCAGACAAACCCGTCATAATCACCAATTTATCTCTAGGAATATCTACATCTATATCTTTTAGATTATTTTGCCTTGCACCCCGAACTCGTATAAAATTATCTTCCATAAACCTACCTATTATACACCAAAAGTCAATTTTTGTCTAGAGTCCTAAGGTAAGAATCAGCAAATTCATTATAAGTTTCAAAAATGTAGCTTTTTTTGGCCAAACCATCAATTACAAACTCTAACCTCTCCACCAATTTGTCCCCACTATTCTTTTTAATATAACTCGGCACTTCCTTACAACCAACAAGTTCATCACTAAACTCCCACGGATGAAAATATGTAGCAAAATAACCAGTCTTATTAGCTGCCATCAAAGCCAATTTTAAATACACTTTTTTAGGAAAAAGATGCAATGCCAGCCAAAACAGTGGCACTCTCATAAAGGTAGCGACCGAAGTCGGAATCTCCAAAACCCCATTTTTGAAAAATGGTTTTCTTGGCACATCAAAATGATTATATCTACCCGGAATAAACGCCGGATTCACACTGGAATCATATTTATACCCAGCATCTTTCAAATCAGAATAAGAAATTCCAAACATTCTCGGTTGCCGATACCCATAAATCTTAGCCAGCTTCCCCACAATTTTGATAGACTCCTTAATATCCGACTTTTTCGGCTCAAAATGATCCACCCCGTGGCAAGCCACCTCGTGCCCCTCATCCACAATTTTTGAAACTAATTCTGGATTCACACGAGCAAAATTCCCCGTCACAAAAAACGTCGCCTTTACTTCTTTTCTTCTCAATAAATCCAAAATTTTAAGAAGCCCACTGCTAGACACTTTTACCCCTTCTTTTACAGAAATCTCTCCCCCATGCTCCCTAGGCAAATCAAACTCCTCCACATCAAAACTAAGTAAAACTTTATTTTTTGACATTTTTACTCACAAAAGATTTCTTCTTATTTACCACATAAAGCGGCCTACCCTTAGCCTCCGTATGAATCTGCGAAATATAAAGTGCCGTAATAGCCTGCGAAACTAGTACCAGCCCCACCAAAAACGATACAAACACACTCATCGCTACCGCTCCGCTCCAATCCAATTTCAAAGGATCACCCAAAATATACTGCTCTATCAAAATAAACAATCCAAAAATCAACGAAAAAATTGTAATAAACGCACCCAGATACCCAAAAATCACCAAAGGCGTCCTCGACGAAGACACTACCGAATCCATCGCGAGCCCTGCCAATTTCTTGGTGCTATAAGTTGGTTTGCCGTTTTTCCGTCCCTTGGTCTTTACTTTGATATATTCTTGATCAAATCCCAACCAGTCCACCAGCCCTCTCGTCAAACGATTTCTTTCCGTCAATTGATTAAATTCATCTACTACCACTCTATCCAAAAGCCGAAAATCCATCGCCCCCGGCATCACTTTCTTATTCCCCATCACCCGCATAATCTTGTAATAAATTCCAGACCTTATTCGATGTTTAGTGGTATTCCTAGTATTCACCGCCGTCACAATCATCGCCCCATTTTCCCACTTCTCTAGCATCTTCGGAATCTCTTCCACCGGATGTTGCCCATCCGCGTCCACCATAATCACCGCATCACCATTAGCCGCTTCAAGCCCCACCGTCAGCGCCACTTCTTTACCAAAATTCCTAGTCAGTGCTATCACATTTACCAAAAACTTTTTCAAAATCTTACAAGCTTTAATTTTTTCCAAAGTCTTATCTTCCGATCCATCGTCCACGATAATTACTTCCGTGTCATATTTCAAACTAGCAAGCACCGGCAAAAGCTGCTCATCCAAAAAATCTGAGATTCCCCCTTCTTCATCATAAACCGGCACCACTACCGAAATTAATTTTCCCATATGCCAAATTCCTCTCCTTTAAATTTTACCAATACGTTCTCAAAATCACCATATATTATATATAGTGCTGTATCTTTCAAAACTGGCAAATTTTTATTGGTTAAATCCACATTCGGATCATATATCAAGCCAGGGATTCCCGACGCCTCCGTCAGCCGATATGCCATCCATGGCACGTCCGTTCCAAAACTAGATTTTAGAAGCCTTCTCAAAATCAAGTAGTCTTTTTCTGGCATATGTTTTATCGCCGGCGCAAAATCAATCTGCCCTACCACCTGAATATCTCTCATTTTCCCATCGCTCATAATTTCATTAAGATCCGCTATCGCCATATCCAGCTGCATATTTCTAAAACTATTTTGCTCGTTCAGCGCATTCCCGTAAGTGAACGAAAACGAGAAAAAGCACCAAGCCAAAATCGCCACCGGTATCGCCAAAAACCACTCTTTTTTTACGTCCGATATTATATAAATCCCAATTATCGCAATAAACGCACCAACTGCATACATCGCCCGCGCAGTATAAAGTGGCTTCGAAAGCGCCGCGTAAAACAAATAGCACATGAGAAGCATCGCAAGAATTCCAACAATCCCCAAAACACAGGCCAAAATTTTATTTCTCTTGCTTCTCATCGCAAACATCACCACAAAGCCCACCATCATAATCCCAATCAAGACCAACCACAAAATCCTAAAATCGGAAAATAATAGCTCAAAATAGTGCCCAAGGTGCGCAAATAGCGACGGGAAAAATTCTGTAATCCCCGGCAGCTCATTAGATACATATACATCTTTTGGTGTCATCAATATTTTTTGAAATACCAAAAGCGTCGCAAGAAACACCACCGCCGAAATCAAAATATTTTTGATAATTTCTTTATTTTTAATCTCATTATTATTCCAGTCTTTCAAACTCATAAAAATTATCATCATCGGATAAATCCCAATAGACGCCTGGTAAGTTGTACAAACTCCCAAAATCCCCACCACTGAAGCCAAAATAAACTGCCATTTTTTGCGCCGATAAAACATCAATGGCATCACTGCAAAAAATACCGAAAGCGCCATATACACAGAATCGTATTGATAAGACAAACATTCCAACATATATGGACAAAGAGCCAGTGGCACCACTGCCACTAACCTTAGAGTCCAGCGTGTCCATTTTTCTTCAAAGATTTCTTTCCCACACACCAATCCCACCATCATCACCGACAAAACCGCCAAAACTCCTGCCGCCAAAATTTGCGGCAACGGTGCAATATTTGTCAAATAAGTATCCGCATGTATCATACGTGACAAAACCGTACTACCATATCTACTATATGCCGCCCAACCGCCATACCCATAATTAGTTCTAGCCGCATCATCTGCATAATGCACATTAGCAAGTATAATCGCTGAAATCCCCAAAAGATAAATTAAAAACATCACCAATACAGGTTTCCACAACCTCTTCATATCTTATATTATACCACTTATATGGTATAATAATAAGAATGAAATCCGACGAACCAAAAGAGCCAAAAACTCCCAAAGAAACTAAAACTGCCCAACACGCCGGCAGATATTTAATCGTGGGCATCATTTTAACTGTTTTTAATTACGGCGTATACACTATCCTCGCCAATGTTATTTTCAACAATCCAGATCTCTTATGGCTTTGTACTCTTATTGCCACCACCCTCACCACCTTTTTGGCATACTTACTCCATTCTAAAATCACCTGGAAAGAACGCAAAGTTTCAAAAACTGCCATTTATAAATTCTTTATCTGGAATTTTTTGGCCGCCTTTTTACTTGGTCCTGGTCTTACTCAACTGTTCAGCCTCATCACCCCATTATATGAATTAGCTTTCAACATCTGCCAAAACATGCATATCGATTTCACTTACGAATTTGTCTTATCCACTGGCGCATTCGTTCTTACAAACGCCATTTTAATGGTATTAAATTTCCTATTTTATGATAAATTCGTTTTTGGCAAAACTAAAAAACCAAAAAAGGAGGAAGAGTGAAAATTTTAGTCACCGGAGGCACCGGCTATATTGGTTCTCACATGGTTGTAGAACTTTTAAATGAAGGTCACGAAGTTATTATTATAGACAGTCTAGTAAACAGCAAAATTGAGGTCCTAAACAAGATTCAAGAAATTGCCAAAAAAACTCCGATTTTTTATCAAGAAAATCTCACCGATCATACCGCTCTTGAAGAAATTTTCAAAAACCACTCTTTTGATTTAGTTATTCATTTTGCTGGACTCAAATCTGTCTCCGAATCTGTTGAAAAACCACTTCTCTATTATCAAAACAATCTTGCCAGCACTATCAATCTTCTCGATTGTATGCAAAATCATAAGATCAAAAAAATCATTTTTTCATCTTCTGCTACAGTCTATGGCGGTTCTAATGAGAGCGAGTGTATCGAAACTATGCCTACTGGTCAAAATATTACCAATCCTTATGGCAAAACCAAATGCATGATTGAAGAAATCCTTAAAGATGTCTGCATATCAGATCCGGAATTTTCTGCAATTGCCTTGCGTTATTTTAACCCCATTGGCAATCATAGTTCTGGCCTAATTGGCGAAAACCCCAACGGTATTCCTAATAATCTTATGCCATATATTATGAAAGTAGCCGCTGGCGAATTAGAAACACTCTCTATTTACGGCAACGATTATAATACACCTGATGGTACTTGCCGCCGTGATTTCATCCACGTTGTAGATTTAGCTAAAGGACACCTAGCTGCCATTCCTGCCTTAGAAGCTCCTGGATTCAAAACTTATAATCTTGGAACTGGCACCCCCACTTCCGTACTAGAAATGGTCAACACTTTTGAAAAAATCAGTGGTCGCCCACTTCCCCACCAATTTGCCCCTCGTCGCCCTGGCGATCTTGCCGAAATCTGGGCCAACCCATCAAAAGCTGAGCGAGAATTAGGCTGGCAAACCAAACTCACCATAGAAGATGCCATCAGAGACACCCTCACATTCTTAGAAAACACCCGTAAAATATGGTAAAATATATTATATGGCAATCCCTAATTTCCTGTACAAAAATAATCGCGTACTCTTAAAGGAGCTTACTAAAACTGACTTCAAGCTCCGTTATCAAGGTTCCGTCCTAGGTTACCTATGGGCACTTCTTCGCCCATTAATGATGTTCGCTATATTATATGTAGTGTTTGCTAAATTACTCCGTTTTGGTGGAGACATTCCCCACTATCCAGTTTACCTTCTTGCCGGAACTACCCTCTGGAGTTTCTTTACTGAATGTACCAACCAAGGCATTCAAGCTATGATCGCTCGTGGTGATCTCATCCGTAAGATTTGTTTTCCTAAATATATCGTGGTAGTATCCTCTACCCTCACTGCCGTAATCAATCTCGCCATCAATCTTGTGGTTGTTATTATCTTTGCCCTCATTAATGGCGTCACTCCTTCTTGGACCTGGCTTATCGTTCCAGTTTTAGTTTTAGAGCTCTATACACTTTCTCTCGGTATTTCTTTCCTACTCGGTGCTATCAATGTTAAATATCGCGATATCACTTCTATTTGGGACGTACTTATTCAAGCTCTTTTCTATGCCGTACCAATTATCTATCCTATTACTATGGTTGCGGCCACTTCTACTACTGCCGCTAAAGCCATTTTGATGAACCCGCTTGCTCAAATTATCCAAGATATTCGCTATTGCCTTATCACCGACCAAACCGTTACTACTTGGAGCTTTGTTGGCAATCCTTTCCTAAAAGTTGTTCCTATTATTCTAGTGCTACTCATTTTAGTCTGGGGTTCTTGGTATTTCCGTAAAAGATCTAAAAAATTCGCGGAGGAAATCTAATGGAAGAAACTGCGCCTATTGCTATTTCCGTCAAAAACTTAAGCAAGAGTTTTAAACTCCCTACCGAACGTGCTGGTGGTCTCAAACAAGCTATCTTTAATCGCCTCAAAGGCATCAAAGGTTACACCGAACAAAAAGTTCTAGATAATATTAGTTTTGATGTCCACCAAAATGAATTCGTTGGCATCGTTGGCCGCAATGGTTCCGGTAAATCTACTCTGCTCAAAACCCTTGCCAAAATCTACTTCCCAGAAAAAGGTTCTGTAGAGATTAATGGTTCTCTAGTACCATTTATCGAACTCGGTGTAGGGTTCAATCCAGAATTATCTGGCCGTGAAAACATTTACCTAAATGGGGCCCTTCTTGGTTTTTCCAATAAAGAAATGGAAGCTATGTATGATGAGATCGTTGATTTTGCCGAACTTCGCCCCTTTATGGACCAAAAATTAAAGAATTTCTCTTCTGGTATGCAAGTACGTTTAGCCTTTTCTATCGCTATCCGTGCCAAAGGCGACATCTTACTTCTTGACGAAGTTCTCGCCGTTGGCGATGCTGAATTCCAGAAAAAATGTACCGATTATTTTGCATCCATCAAAGGCAAACAAACTGTCATTTTAGTCACTCATGACATGGCAAATGTTAATAAGTTTTGTACCCGTGCGATATTAATCGAACAAGGAAAGGTCAAACTTGATGGCGAACCAAAAAAAGTCACCGAAGCCTACAAAAAACTTTGGCAATAAAATCTTAGATCAAACCATCGACAAACTAAAAGCCCTACCATGGAAATATATTTCTCTCGTCTTAATTACTTTATTCTTCTTCTCGTTTGTTGCAATTTTAACTTATGATAGCGGGCATTACTTAGGATACGTCTCTATCTTTGAGGGGAATGCCCCTGCTTCTAGTTGGGATATCGTACGTGGCCCAGTTTTCCCTGGCATCATATATCTTTTTAACGTATTTTTTGGCAAAACCAACGCTGGCATTTTAGTTGGGCTTTTTGTGTTTTATCTTATTTTTATCTGTATTTGCTATAAGATTCTTGACGAAATCTGTCAAAATTATAAACATAAAAAACTCATCAAAGTTATTGCGTTTATCATACTAACTTTAAATCCACTTATCTTTGGTTATTTCCATGTGCTTCTTACCGAATTTGTAGCCATCACTATTACCATGCTAAACATTTTAATGGCATATCGTTGGCTATTTATTAAACACAACAAAAAGTCGCTCATTCTTTATGCTGTTTATTTTGTATTCTCCACTATTTTCTGTTATCATCTCAAACAACCATATATCATTATAGCAATTATTCCACCTCTCACCGCAGCAATCATTTCTATAGTTAAAAACCATCGCTGGAAAAATATTTTGTATCGTTTTGGTACAATTGTTGTGTCGGGAATTTTTCTCTTATTTAGCATTCTAGCTTGGAATGGCATCCTCGATAAAATGGGTGTAGATAAAAATACCGGCAGAGATTCCGCCTCTATGCTCGGACAACAACTATTATTAGCCTATCAAATTCCTTATGACAACGATGGCGATGGTGAAAACGACAAAGTCTCCACCACCGAAGCAGTCGGTATCATCCTAAATGAATTCATCAAAAATCCTAAAAAAATCACTAAAATTTATTTACAAAATTACTGTGGACTTACTAGTATGTGCGAAATTACCACTCCAAATGGTCATGATTTCTTCTCTACTGGAAATCTAGTTGGACTTGCAACCTACGAAAACACTTTCATTGGCTACTCGACTTTTAGAGAAGAGCCGAACGTATCTCCAATGAAAGAAGAAATGACAGCCCGAGCCTCTGTTTACGAAGTTAATACTTATGGTAAAAATATTTTTGCAAAATTCTATGACAACCTCAGAATCCCATCAAATGTTCTCTTCAAAATTGCCACTGTAACATATCCAATCTTCCTCATTTTTATTATTATCATTCATCACAAAGACAAAAAGCGCAAATATTCCAAACTTTTTTACTTAAATATTATATTACTAACCACTACTGCTATCCATATGATTGTTAGTGCTGGTATTGGCCTTATTATTGATCGTTATGCAGTAGAAATAGTTGCCCCATCGCTCCTAGGTATCTTTGGCTCTATTACGTATTCTTATCTAATTCTCAAAAATCCAATCAAGGAAAAATTCCATGGAAAAAAGAAATAAAATCCTCGTTATTATTCCTGCTTACAATGAAGCCAAAAACATTGGCCCAGTTCTAGAAAGTCTCAAAAAAGAAGTCTTCTACGCAGACGTCATTGTCATTGACGACCATTCCACTGACAGCACCAAAGAAGTTGTAGAAAAAAATAACATCAAATGCATCACAAATGTTTTTAACATGCGTTATGCCTGGACCGTCCAAACCGGCATAAAGTACGCAGAATATCACAACTATGATTATGCTATTTTTATGGACGCCGATGGGCAACATTTGGCTAGCGAAGCAGCCAAATTATATGACACCATGATTAATACAAACTCCGACATCGTTATTGGCTCGCGATATCTTAAAGACACTGGTTACAAATGCCCTCTGTTTCGCAAAATTGGTACCAAATTTTTCGCTGGCCTAGTCAGACTATTCACTGGTAAAAAAATCGCCGATCCTCTAAGCGGCTTCCAGTGTATTAATAAAAAAGTTATAGATTTTTGGAGTAAATGTGGAAATTACCCAGAATATCCAGATGCCAATCTAATCATCGAAATGCTTTTGAGGGGCTACAAAATTACCGAAACTCCAGTCAAGATGAAAAACCGCGAAAGCGGAGCGTCCATGCACTCTGGTATCTGGAAACCAATCAAATACATGACCACACAATTTTATACATGCATCGTCACATTTGTAAAATATATTGGTAAAAGGAGGATCAAATGACACCTACAAGTATTTTTCTAACTATCATCGCAATTCTTGTTATTTTATATATTTTAATTTCAATCAGAAAGAACAAATTAAGCCCAGCAAACTCATTTATCTGGATTATCTTTTGTATCGTTCTGCTCGTTCTGTCAATTTGGCCAGCATCATTAGACTGGCTCGCTAATTTACTTGGTATTTCTTATCCTCCAACACTATTCTTAGCTATTGCTATAGTTATTTTATTTATTATGAACTTTACTCAGTCCAAAAAAATCGAAGACTTACAAAAGAAGATCATTGACCTCGGCCAAGAATTAAGTATCCAAAAAGACAAAAAGAAATAATTTTATAGTTCTTCTATATATCTCTTCACCGCGTCTTGCCAAGAAGGCAAAGGCTCAAATCCAGCCTCAACAAGTTTAGCTTTATCAAGTCTAGAATTAAATGGCCTCTTCGCTACAGTTTTACCAGCTTTTTTCTCATATTCTTCTGTAGACACTGCCACAACTTTTACATCCATACCAGCGTCTTTATAAATTTCTTCTGCAAAATCAGCCCAAGAAATATATCCGCCCTCATTGGTCGCATGATAATATCCATATTTATCAGTTTCTATCATATCAACCAGAAGTCTTGCAAGGTCAAACGTATATGTAGGTGTGCCAATTTGGTCCGAAACTACCTCCACTACATCGTGAGTTTCACCAACTTTAATCATAGTTTTAATGAAGTTATTCCCATTTTTACCAAATACCCATGCAATTCTCACAATGAAGTATTTATCAAGAATCTTGGAAACTTCTTTTTCGCCATCCAATTTAGATTCACCATACACATTCAGCGGGGCATAATCTTTATCATCTGGTTCCCATGGCCTCTCACCTTGCCCATTAAATACATAATCCGTAGAAATATACATAAATTTGGCGTCCACATCTTTAGCAGCTTTTGCTAGATTCGCAGTTCCTTCTACATTTACCGCCATAACTACGTCACGATTATTAGGATCTTCTGCACCATCCACGTTAGTCCAAGCGGCACAGTGCACAATCGCATCTGGTTTTATTTCATTAACAACTTCAGAAACTTTTTTTGCATCAGTAATATCAAGAATTACGTGCTCAAAATCGGCTTCCGATGCTGCTCTATCCGCACCAATACCCTCATGACCTCGCTTTTTGAGTTCCATCATTACATCGTAGCCTAGTTGACCAGATGTTCCTGTTACTAATACCTTCATTTTATTTTTCTCCATACATTTTATCGTAATAATTCTTATATTCACCAGAAATAATTTCTTCCCACCAATCTTTGTGGTCCAAATACCATTGAATAGTTCTCACAATTCCATCTTCAAATTTAGTTTCTGGCTCCCAACCAAGTTCCCTCTTAATTTTAGCCGGATCAATTGCATAGCGGCGGTCGTGACCTTTTCTATCTTCCACAAACGTAATCAAAGATTCTGGCTTACCAAGTTCTTTCAAAATTAATTTCACAATTTCTATATTAGACTTTTCGTTGTGACCACCTACATTAAAGACTTCTCCCACACAATCCGCATGGATAATCATATCAATTGCCTTACAGTGGTCTTCTACATATAGCCAGTCGCGAACATTCAGCCCATCACCATATACCGGCAAAGGCTTATCGTTCAAAGCATTAATTATCATCAAAGGAATCAATTTTTCTGGAAAATGATATGGACCGTAGTTATTTGAACATCTAGAAATAGATACTGGTAGTCCATAAGTTCTATGATACGCCAAAGTCACTAAATCTGCCGAAGCTTTAGATGCCGAATATGGCGAAGAGGCGTGAAGATTGGTAGTTTCCGTGAAGAATAAATCTGGGCGATCAAGTGGCAAATCACCATAAACTTCGTCCGTAGAAACTTGGTGATAGCGTTTCACCCCGTGTTTTTTGCAAGCATCCATCAAAACCTGCGGCCCCATAATGTTAGTCTCAAGAAATGCTTGTGGATCTAAGATAGATCTATCTACATGCGATTCTGCTGCAAAATTCACTACAATATCTGGCTTTTCTTCCACAAACAAATTTTCAACCAGCTCTGCATCCCTAATATCACCTTTTACAAAACGGAAATTATCTGGATGGTCTTTCATGGCTTTTTCGAGCGTGGATAAATTACCGGCATAAGTCAAAGCATCTAAACACACAATCCTATAAAACGGATATTTTTTAAGCATATAATATACAAAATTAGAGCCAATAAACCCAGCCCCGCCCGTCACAATAATTGTTCTTTTGTCTTCCACTTAGCCTCCTTATAAATTAAATTTAAAATCTAAATCTTCTAATTTTGGATGTTTCATATCCTTTTCAGACAAAATCACTTCCGCGTCAATTTCTGGCCAATCAATCCCACAAGAATCATACATCACACCACCTTCATCTTCTGGATGATATACATCATCACATTTATAAACAAACTCTGCTGTATCCGAAACTACCAAGAATCCGTGTGCAAAACCTCTAGGAATCATCAGCTGTTTCTTATTATCAGCCGAAAGCAGCACTCCAACCCATTTACCATAAGTGTCTGAACCTTCCCTAAGGTCCACCGCCACATCAAATACTTCACCAGAAATCACCCTCACAAGCTTAGCCTGTGGGTGGTTCTTCTGGAAATGAAGCCCCCTCAAAACGCCTTTTCTAGAAGAAGATTGATTGTCTTGCACAAAATTATAATTAAGCCCAGCTTCTTTAAATTCTTTTTCGGAATAAGTTTCCATAAAATAACCACGTTCATCTCCATAAACAGAAGGTTCAATTACATATACCCCCTCAATCTCAGTCATATCAAATTTAAATTTTCCCATCAGTCCATCAACCTCCCCTCAGCCACTTTTGCTAAATGCTGACCGTAAGCAGTCTTTTTATATTTAGTTGCTGCCTCAACTAATAATTCTTTAGAAATCCAACCATTCTTATAGGCAATTTCTTCTAACGCTGCAATCTGTACACCTTGTCTTTTTTGCACCACTCTCACAAAATCCGCTGCATCAGAAAGCGAATCTACCGTACCAGTATCTAGCCAAGCAAACCCACGCGACAAAAGTTGCACATCGAGAAGTCCATCTCCCATATACATTTCATTTAGTGTAGTAATTTCAAGTTCGCCTCTATCTGATGGTCGTACTTGTTTCGCCCGAGCAGCTACATCACCAGGGTAAAAATATAGCCCAGTCACTGCATAATTACTCTTGGGATTTTCTGGCTTTTCCTCAATCGAAATCGCACGGCCATTTTCATCAAACTCCACTACACCAAATCTCTCTGGGTCAGTTACATAATAACCAAACACCGTAGCTCTACCATTGTTAGCATTTTCAACTGCCGCATTCAAAGTGTCTTTAAAACCAGAGCCATAGAAGATGTTATCACCCAGAATCATTGCACATGGTTCGCCTGCAATAAATTCTTCACCAAGAATAAACGCCTGTGCCAAACCGTCTGGAGAAGGCTGCACTTTGTAAGATAAGTTTAAGCCCATAGAAGAGCCATCGCCAAGAAGTCTTTCAAAGTTTGGCAAATCATCTGGCGTAGAGATGATCAAAATATCTTTAATCCCAGCAAGCATTAAGGTAGAAAGCGGATAATAAATCATCGGCTTATCATAAACCGGCAACATTTGTTTAGAAGTCCCAAGTGTTAGTGGATAAAGTCTAGTTCCAGACCCACCGGCTAGAATAATTCCTTTCATTAAAATAACTCCGATTATTTATTTAATTATACCATATTTGTGCTTAATTCTCTCTATTTCAGCCGTCATAGAGTTTAGCACGTTTTCGTCTAAATCGTAGTTATCTTTGAAATATTCATGCATTTTTTCTACTTCATTAAGATGCTCTTTGCCGCGCTTTGTTGCGCTCGCACCATGCAATCTAAAAAGGTTCAAAGACCTTTTATTGTAAAAAATCTTGCCTTTTTCTAAAAGCCTAGCATAAAGATACCAGTCACCTACTTGTTTAAATTTCTCTGCCAATTTTAGATATTTCAAGAGCTCTGGCGTGTTTTTAAAAACTGCCGCTGATACGTTTGGAATCGTACACCTAATTGCCATAATTTGCTCAATCTCTTGTTTCCCCGGCCGAATATAACTTTTAGCAAAATGCCCCGTTCCTTCCTTATCCCGAGATCGCCGAAAATTTGACATCATCAAAATCCCATACTTATTAATAATTGCCGACTCAGAATATGCCAAAACCACATCAGAGTCTTTTTCAAACCCACGCATCACCTCTGCCAAAAAATCTTTTCTAGCAATATCATCCGCTTCTGCAATCCAAATGTAATCACCGGTTGCAGCTTCTACTCCCTTTACCCATTGCAAAATCGCTTTTCCAGAATTTTCTTTATTCCAAATTAGTCTCAATTTCATTCCTGGCTTTAGCCTCAAAGCTTCCGCCGCCATCTTTTTGATCACTGTTTTACTATTGTCCGTTGATGCATCATCCAAAATAATCAACTCATAAATTGGGTAAGTTTGCTGGGCAATCGACAAAATCCGCCATTTCAAATATTTGGCATAGTTATAATTCGGCACAATCACCGAGACTTTCTGGGCTTTTTTCTTTTTTACTCTTTTTTCCCTATCCGAAAAACTCATATGCTTCTTCCACCTCTTTTAAAAACTTTTTACCGCAATAATTCTTCAAAAC
>JAUNRI010000017.1 GCA_030535695.1 Candidatus Saccharimonadota bacterium
CGAGCTAAAAGTGATAGAAGACGCTCTACCACTTATGCCAAAACTGCTAAACAAAGACGGCAGGCTCGCTTTTATCACTTTTCACAGTCTAGAAGATCGGTTGGTGAAAGATTTTTTGAAAGAGGCAACTAGCCTTGGCGAGGAGTCAGAATTAAAAGTAGAGTATAAAAAACCAATCGTTGCGGGAAATCAGGAGTTGTTTATCAACCCGCGTGCACGCAGTGCGAAACTTCGCATCGCGAAGAAGCGGAATTGATAAAAAATAAAAACAAAACATAAAAAGGAGGCAATATGCCAAAACAAATCGTAGTTGCGAGTCGCTCTCGCACCCAAACCATCAAAGTTAATTTCAAGAAATCCAACTAAAATTAACTAAAAACAAGTTTTATATATGACCTAAGTGGGGTCGCAGACTGACCAATACACGGCCCCACTCTCTAGGAAAAAGCACCTTAATTTACTGTACATGGGCTGTTGAAGCCCACCAAAATAGAGTCTCTACTTGGGTAGAGTGTAGTGTATGACCTTTCCAACGGCCTTAAACTAGCACTTATAGCTCTGCTAATTTAAGCGCCGTTGGCCTATGACAAGCCATACCAAATCAAAAATCAAAACAAACATAAAAAGGAGTTAAAAAATCTAATGAGTAGCGTTCAAACCTATGCCCGTCGTCGTGAAGCCGTGCCGATGAGTTTCGCTCGTGGTAGAAATACCGTCCGTCTAGAAAAGAAAAATCTCGGTTCAATTTCCCAAATTGTGATTATAAGTCTTATTACGCTTGTATTCGGTTTGATTTATGCTGCTGAAGGCACCAAAGCTACCAGTATTGACTACGAAATCTCCGCTGTAGAATCTGAAATTTCCGATCTGAATGCCCGTCGCGATGACCTTGCGGTCGAAAAGGCTCGTCTTACTTCTGTCGCCAACGCCAAAAATAGCACTGTGGCCGCCGCTATGACCGATGCCACCGTTACCGGCTACGCTGCCGAATAATTATGAACCGTATTCGGGCCCTAAAATATATCACTTTAGCAGCATTTGCGATTATCGTAGTGCGGCTATTTTTTATTCAAATTATTGAACATGACAAATGGTTAGCCAAGGCCGACGAGCAACACA
The DNA here is from genome assembly GCA_030535695.1 of Candidatus Saccharimonadota bacterium. GTDB lineage: Bacteria > Patescibacteriota > Saccharimonadia > Saccharimonadales > Saccharimonadaceae > Nanosyncoccus. The sequence continues at coordinate 1,120 of JAUNRI010000017.1, forward strand.
CCCTTCTAGAGACTATCACGGCCGAGCGTGGTGAAATCTATATGATGGACGGCGAAGAGCCAGTAGCAGTAGTATTGAATCAAGCCGTTTATCAAGTCATTATTGATCCAGCCGTTACCCCCAAAGACCAAATTAAAGACGCCCTCGAAAAACACGCCAAAGAATATCTTACCGCCGATTTAGATGAAGTTTATAAAACCGAAGGTTTGCGTTATTATATTGTCGCCAAAAATGTGCCTTACACCAATGCTCAAAAAATCGCCGAAGAGGGCATTGATAATGTTTGGCTCAAAGAGGGAAACAGACGCGTTTATCCTGAAGGCGAAATGGGCTCCACTATCCTTGGTTTTGTCAATTCTGATGGGCTTGGCCAATATGGTGTGGAAGGTTCTCTAAACAATATTTTAACCGGCAAAGATGGGCTTTTGAAATCTATTTCTGATGTTAATAATGTAGCACTCTCCATCGGCAAAGACAATATTAAAATTCCCGCCGAAGATGGTAAAGATATAGTCCTTAGTATCGATCGTGGCTTAGAAAGGGGAGTAGAAGAAGTTTTGGCCGGAAAAATTAATAGTACTGCCGCTACCAACGCTGCGGCTCTAGTGATGAATCCTAAAACCGGTGAAGTCGTGGCTATGACCGCCCTTCCGGGCTACAATCCTGGCGATTATGGCAACGTTAAAGACGCTTCTACCTATATTAATCAAATCACCGAAGTCCCTTACGAGCCAGCTTCTATTTTTAAGAATTTTGTTTTTTCGGCCGCTATCAACGAAGGGAAGATGACCGCTGATACCACCTACTTGAATACCCCTTCTATCGAAATTGACGGCAATACAATTTGGAATGCCGAGCAGCGTGCCAAATTAAATAACCAAACTATCACCATGCGGGATGCGCTTTACTGGTCTTTAAACGTGGGTTCAATTCAGGCACTTAAATTCTTGGGCGACAACCCCAACGAAATCACTGCCGCAGGCCGCGAAAGATTATACGATTATTATTACAATAAATTCCGCTTTGGTCACGCTACCGGTATTGAACTAATCGAACAGGAAGGCTTTATTTGGGAGCCACACGCCGAAATTTATGGTCTTAACGCTGCCTATGCTAATATGACTTTTGGTCAGAACCTTTCCGCCACTATGATTCAGACCGCCACCGCCTTTTCTTCTGTCGTAAATGGTGGTGTCTGGCGCACTCCATCCGTAGTTAAAGGTACTCTAGAAAAAGATGGTAGCATCAAACCTTTAGAAAATCACGAAAAAACCGAAGACCAAATTTTAACTGCAGAAACTTCTGCCACCATGCGGAGCCTCTTAGTTAATAACCGTAGTTACAAAGCCCGCGCCGGTATCGATAAAGCCGGTTATGATGTGGGTGGTAAATCCGGTACCGCTCAGGTGATTGTAGATGGGGCTTATGATGAATCTATGAGTAACCTAGTAGGGTCTTATATTGGTTTCGTCGCGCCATCCGGCCAAATGCCAGAATATGTGATTATGGTGAAAATGTGGGGGGAAGGGAAGGCCCTTTCCGGTGGTGAAGCTCAGCTTTTGTTTGATGATTTATCCAATTATGTGATTAACTATTTAAAAATTAAACCAGGAGGGGTATAATAAGACCATGGGAATTATTAACGAGGAGGTTTTTTACGGTTTACTCTTAGCCCTTGCTGGTTTCTTGCTATCCATGATTTTAACCCCAATTTATACTCATTTTGCTTACAAATACCATTTTTGGAAAAAACAAAAGCAAAAAACTGTAGACGGCAAAGATTTGCCAGTGATGAGTAAACTTCACGCCCACAAATTCACTCGCAATTTTCCGACCATGGCCGGTTTAATTGGTATTGTTTCCGTCACAATTGTTACCTGGGTGTTCAATTTAGATCGTGGGCAAACTTGGTTGCCACTAGTGGGTTTTCTTGGCGGTTCTTTTGTAGGCGTAATTGACGATTCTATCAACATTTTTGGCACCGGTCGTGGGGCCGCCGGTCTACGTGGTCCAGTAAAATTTTTCTTAATCACTTTGGTGGGCGTAGCGCTCGGCTGGTATTTTGCGGTCAAACTTGGCTGGACTTCTATCTTGGTACCGTTTATGGGCAATTTAGAAATTGGCATTCCAGGCGTGATTGCCTTTTTTGCTTTTGCGGTGGTAGCTACTTCAAATGCCGTTAATATCACTGATGGTTTAGATGGTTTAGCCGGTGGTCTTGCTATGCTGGCTTATATGGCGTTTGGGATTATCGCTCTACTTCAGGGTAATATCTTGCTCTTTGGCTTTTGTATGACGGTAGTCGGTTGGTTACTTTCTTATGTTTGGTTCAATGTGCCACCGGCCCGTTTTATGATGGGGGATACTGGCTCGTTCGCACTGGGCGCCGGGCTTGGCGTGGTCGCCATGATGACTAACTCACTTTTGCTCCTACCAATTATTGGTCTGCCGTTTGTGATAGAAACCAGCTCTTCTTTAATCCAACTCATTTCCAAAAAGTTCTGGCATCGCAAAATTTTTATCTCTGCACCACTTCACCACCATCTAGAAGCTAAGGGTTGGGGGGAAGCCAAGATTGTAATGCGTTTTTGGATTATCGCCGGAGTTTGTGCCATTTTGGGTGTGTTTTTGGCCGCTGTCGGGGGTGCTATTTAGATGAATCGAAAGCACAAGTCTGACCTAGTGATTTTATTTACTACCTTGGGTTTAATGGCTCTGGGCTTGATTGTAATTTATGCCATTGGCCCGATGCGTGCCAATGTTCTTAACACTACTTACGGCACCGATTATGGTCCCAATGATTTTTTTCTTGGGCAACTCCGTTCAGTTGGCCTATCACTTGCAGCATTTTTCTTAGCTTTCAAACTTATTCCATATAAATACATTCAAAAAATCGCTAAGCCACTTTTGATTTTTGCTATAATTCTATCCGCACTTTTGTGGATTTTATCACTTGGTGGTTCTTCTATCGTCAAATGTGAACTTGGCGAATGTCGTTGGTTCCAATTTGGCGGTACTAGTTTTCAACCCGCTGAAGTTCTCAAAATTGCGTTGGTAGTATATCTTGCAGATTTCTTGGCCCGAAAAAGGGAAGAAGGCAAAATCGGCGATTTCAAAGAGTTCTGGATTCCGCTAATTGTCGTTTGTGGTTTGTCTTTAGGTTTAGTAGTGGTAGCCCAAGGCGATCTTGGCACCGGTGTAGCTCTGATGGCAATCATTTTTGGTATGCTTTTGGTTGCCAAAGTTCCTAAATGGCAGTATCTGTTGATGCTAGTAATTGTTTTGGTCACAGCGGTTGGCTCGGTGGCTATGTCTTCTCACCGTATGGAACGCGTCAATGCTTGGATTACTACCTTGACTGGCGGGGAATCAACCGATTCCACTTATCATATTGATAACGCTATGCTCGCTATCGGCACTGGCGGTTTTGCGGGCGTAGGTATTGGTAATTCCGTTCAAGCCACCGGCTATCTCCCCGAGTCTATCAATGACTCCGTCTTTGCCATTATGGGCGAAACTTTCGGTTTTGTTGGGCTGTTTTTAGTGATAGGCGTATTTTGTATTATGCTACTTCGCATGCTCAAAGTCGCCAGTCATACTCCAGACGATAACAACCGCTTTTTGATTATCGGGGTATTTTCTTGGACTTTGGCCCAAGTGGTAGTTAATATCATGGCCATGACTTCACTAGTGCCAGTTACTGGTATCACTTTGCCACTGTTATCTTATGGCGGCACTTCTATGATCTTTATTGCCTTCGCAATTGGCCTCGTTTTGCAACTTTCGTGTTATACTAGTAGAGAGGGAATTAAGCATGAAAATATTAGTAGTGGGGGGCGGCAGCGGGGGTCATATCACTCCAGCCGTCGCCGTCATTCGTGAGATCCTAGAAAAACGCCCGCGTACCGAGGTGGAATTTTGGACTGATTTTAAATATTTCAAAAATGTTACCAAACTTTGCTCCGAAATTGGTGTGTCTTGGGCTGAAGGTTATGAATCCAAAAAAGGAAGAAAAGGCCCAGTGATTAGGGTCAAACGCACGTTAGCAGGCAAGTTCCACCGCTTCGCCGGTTGGAAGTTTAAAGATTATTTTGTTCATTTTGACATCACTTTAAAGGATCTTATTATTGGTAATATTTTAGGCTTTCTCGGTTTCTTAGGTGGGCTTTTGATGAGTTTTTTCCGGTTGATGTTTAACCGTCCCAACATGATTTTCTTGAAAGGCGGCTACACCTGTCTTCCTATCGGCATCGTGGCTAAACTTTTCCATATCCCATACATTATTCACGAGTCCGATTCTGTCGCTGGTTTAGCCAACCGTCTTTTGATGAAAAAAGCGCGTAAAGTGGCCTTCGGTATGCCGCCGCCTAATGAAGTTATGGAAAAGCACAAAAACTACGTTTATACCGGCATTCCAGTAGCTCCAGAGTTCAAGGCTGTCAGTTTATTTAAAACCGAGCAACTCAAAAAAGCCTTTTCTTTTGCATCAGACAAACCTCTCGTGGTGATTACCGGCGGTTCGCAAGGCTCCGAAAACTTAAACGAAACCACTCGCCTAATTTTGCCAGAACTCTTACAATTTACTTCCGTGGCTCTCGTGGCCGGCCACAAGCATTACGAAAACATGCTCGATCTCAAAAAATACGAAAACTGGGACCACGCATCTCTAGAATCTAACTTCCGGATGTGGGAGTTTAATACTACCATGGACGAGCTGATGGGCGCTGCCGATGTAGTAGTGTCTCGTGCCGGTGCCACCACTATTGCCGAGCTCGCCGCCCTCGAAAAAGCCGTCATCCTAGTGCCATTTGAGCGCCTTCCGGGTGGCCATCAAACCGAAAACGCCAAACGTCTAGAAGCTGCCGAAGCCGCCGTGGTAGTAAGTGACGCCAAAATGATGAAAAACCCTTCTACACTCCTAGATGCCATTCGCCATCTAATAAGAAGCCCTCGTGAGCGCGCCGACCTTGCTGAGCATCTTCATGCCGAAGCTCATGCCAACGCCGCCACTCGTCTTGCTGATTTAATTTTGGATGAAGCCGATGGAAAATCAGGAGCCTAAACTCGCCAAACGCCGGCTCAATAAAAACTCGCGGCTCAAATCCGGCCGTACCATTGGCGAGCGTCGAGAACGTCTAGAAACTGCCAACGAACGCCAAGAAGCTAGAAAAAAAGTCAAAAAACGCCAGACTTTTCGGGTAGGCTTTACGGTAGTCTTATTTACGGTGGTAGCTGTTGCCGTAATTGTTTTGATCATAATCTTTCTCAAAAATCGTGCAGAAAACGAAGTTGAAACTACTCCCACCGTCGTAGTTAAGACCTATCAGCCCACCATTGAGATTATCGATGAAAATGCCAGTGCCGGTGGCATCACCACTAGGATGTCCGAATATATCGGCCAACTAGAAACCGACCTAAAAGACCTCAGCCTTACCCCTGTAAAAGCAGTGATTCCAGCTGGTTCTATCAGAGAAGTAGATATCTATCTAGATGGCTATACCGGTTTTATTAAGACTACCATAGACCGGGGAACAGGGGTCACTGCCGAAGACACCGAAAGAATGCTTCGCTATCTTAAAGAACAGGGAATTGGTGAATTTCAGTATATCGACGTTAGAATCGATGGCAAAGCCTACTGGAAATAGGGAATTAAAGCAATTTTTACCCCTGTTCTACCCCTGTAATTTTCTCTCTTTCCCCTCTTCTTGTTCGGTTTTTGTTCGGTAAATTTGGAAACTTCACGCAAAATGGGGAACAAAAATATAAAAAATAACAGGGAAAAACTAGAAAAAAGGGAAATAAAAGTAGGGAAAAGTCAAATGTGGAAAACTTCACGGACCCACGGCGCAGCTAACAGGGGTGGCGGCCAAATCGGGATCATTTGGGGCCTTAAAACAGTATTTTTAGCAACATTTTGGACGAGCCCGAGGACTCTAAAATAATTTTACAGGCTGAGCACGGAACTGTCCGAGTGGACGTCCGCAAATATCGAATTGTCCGATAATTCCGGCGCAAGCCTGCCTAAAATTATTTTAGAGGGCCCGGCGTGAAGTTCAACGTTGCTAAAAATATTGTTTAAGCACCTACTAATTCCCCTCCTGCCGTTTCCCCTGGAAGCATAAGCATTTACCACTATTTAGAAGGTATAAGTTATCGTCTTTTTGAATTAACCATAATGTCTTAAAATCTGTATTGTGCGACATTTGAGACGCATGGATTTGGACAATCATTGTCGTGGCTAAAAACTTTTAATTTTACTATATAATGAAAAAGTCCAAGTCCAAGCAGCGAAATTAAAAGTTTTTAGCCTATATTTTAGTGTTTGACGGCTAAGAATCCATCTGCCGATACATCTTTTGACTCATAATTATCCGGATTATTTACAGGGGTCGACAGGGAAACCGGGGAAGCCGGTTTCTTAGAAGTTGGCACCTCTGCTGGAGATTTCTCTTGGAATTCTACCTTTACATGAGGGTCCATCGTCCTCATAGCCTTCTTCCCACGCTGGTTTTTCCCCTGTTTATTGCCCTTTTTGTTACCTTTTTTATGGTTCTTGTTCGGTTTTTTGCCCTTATTCTCCCCTATTACATCAGGGTTCTCGGAAGTCCTTTCGTTCCCTGCTTTTTGCTCATTCCCCGCCATTTGCTCGGCTAATTTAGCTAGATCCTTTAATCCTGGCCGGTTTTTCCCTTCCGCAGCGTTTGGACTAAGCTTAGCTTTGCGAAAATCCGCCTGTGGAGTGGCCACATATTTCTTGTTCGGTTTTTGTTCGGGACGAGTAGTAGGTTTAGGCTCCTCTGTTAAATAAGGGGAAGTATGACCCGAAATCGGTGCAAATACTACCTCTGTATCAACAGGGGAGGAACCAGCCCCAGAACCAGCTGCTCTACCACTGTCAGATAACTCTTTTTTATACTTCTCTGCTTGCTCGATGGTTTCACGAATCTCGGCTTCCACTTCTTCACGCGGGCGACCATAACGTACCCGAGAAAACTCTACGATAGAAGAGAAATTATCCTGCGGCGAAGTAGGGATTGAAAGGGTAGTGGCCGAGAAAGCCGGCACCTTTTCACCGTTAATAATCATCGAGATTACAAAGTGGCGATTATTAAGCTGCAAAAGATCAGACGCATCAAAAGTCGGCTCAAACTGCTTGACCAAAATCGGAGCATCTTCTGCCGACACCCGGAAAGTAATCGTAGTACCCACGTTGCCAAACACCGCATCGCGCACTGAATCAGTCATTTGAGCTACGTATTGGTTGGCTACGGTCAAGTTCAAACCATATTTACGAGCCTCAGACAAAATCACCGCAAACGAATCCGTAGCAAAGTTCTGGAACTCATCTACATAGAGATAAAACGGCCGTCTATCTTCAACGCGGGGAATATCAGACCGGCTCATAGCGGCAAGTTGCACCTTAGTGACTAAAAACGCGCCCAGAATCGAAGCGTTATCTTCGCCGATTAGACCTTTAGAAAGATTTACCACTAAAATCTTGCCTTCGTCCATAATTTTGCGAATATCAAAGGAAGATTTGGGTTGCCCAATGATATTTCTAATGATTGGATTAGCTGTAAAAGCCCCTACCTTATTCAATACTGGTGCAATTGATTCATTGACCTGCTTTTCGTTCCACTGGCCAAACTCATGTTTCCAGAATTGCAAAACTGTTACGTCTTGGCAATAGTCCAAAGTCTCTTTTCTAAACTCTTTATCGGTGAGCATGCGAGAAATATCCAGAAGCGTAGTAGAAGGTCGGTCTAAAAGTGCTAAAAGAGTATAACGTAAAATGTGCTCGAGCCTAGGCCCCCAAGAATCGCCAAACATCCGTTTTAAAACGCCAATTACTTCAGAGCAAATATTGGGTTTTCTAGACGGATCAGAAATCTCAAGTGGATTAAATGCCACCGGAAATGCCGTATCCGCTGGGTTGAAATATACCACGTCAGAAACTCTAGATTCCGGGATAAATTTAAGGTTATCAATCGCGAAATCCCCGTGCGGGTCGATAATGCAATAACCCTGATTATAAAATACATCCGAAAGCGCCAGCAGTTCTAGCATGCCACTCTTCCCTGCCCCCGTTTGCCCAATAATATAAACATGCCGCGAGCGGTCAATCCTCTGCAAACCAAACTGATGATTAATTCCGCGGAAATTAGTGAGACCAAAGGCAGAAATATTCTCGTCAATTGCCTTGTCGCCGGTCAGAACCGGAAGTTGAGCTGGCGGCTCGGCAGTCTTAGCGTTGGCCCACACAATATTTGGTGTTTCCACCGAAGTGTGTGGCAAATGATAAACTGACGCTAGTTCCGAAATGTTCAAAATAAAGCCATTATCAGAAAAGGCCCGGGTCTTATAAGCGTCCAAATCTTTTTTATCAAAACTTCCGCCCTTTTGCTGAAACCCATTAATAGAAGTAGAATTATATTGTTTAAAAGTCCCAACTAGAGCCTGCATGTTAAGTTTGGCGTCGGTTTCATTCTGTCCTAGATAAGCCAACCGGATTTTTACATCATAGCCTAGTTTGGTGGCCTTTTCTTCGGCCTTGGCAATCTGGGCTTTGGCTCGCTCCGAAAGTTCTACTTTTACTTCGGAATTAGTGCCGCCCGCTGGTGGCCTAAATAGAGCCCCAATTGCTTCAACAAACCAAGTCCAATCAATACCAGAAGTTAAAACTTTCTTTCCTGATTTTATGGCCGAAACCCATTTGTCGGTGGTGGTTTTATGCCAATCATCCGGAATTGGCCGCGCCAAAATTTGAATCCACATTTCTTCGGTTCTATCCGGGTCTAGCTTGGCTAGAGTCCCCGTAATTCCCGCCAAAGGGTCTACTTCAAAAGAATCAAAAGTCTTAATCGGCAGAGCGTCGTTATCGGTCAAGGTAAGTTCGGTGGTATAAGCTACTGGATAACGATTGCGTTCATCGGCATAATCTTCGTCCATTTTGTAAATTTGCACGGTCGGATATTGTGCATAAATCTGCCCTTCTACAAAACTCTGAAGAACCTTTGGTACCCACACATAAAACCGAATTTGCCCAGCAGTAGAAACAATTTCAAAAGAAAGATGTTCCTGCACTCCGCCAGAATTTTTTAGTTCCCTTTTGTCGCGCAAAATCCCATGTAAGCTCGCAAACAATTGCTCCGCCGCGAGTTCTTGCTTATCATTAGTGCGCGGAATCTCTAGCATCAAAAGCACCGAATCTACATTTAAAACCTTCAGTTTATTAATTTTCTTATAATTCTTGTAAGTCAAAAACGCCAAAATCCCCACTACCGGTATCCAGAAAATCGGCATTAGAATAAAATGTATGACATTTTCCATGGTTTAATTATAGCATAAACCAGAGAAAATAGCACTAGGCTTTTTCGTAAGAATTCTTATCTACTTTTTTAAATAATTTCTTGTTCTGAAGATTAAGAAGAATAGTAGTTTCTTTAACCTTGCGGACTTTTAAGACTTGTTTGACGATTTCTTCTTTAGAGAGAGGCTTGTCGGACTTCTCTAGAATCGAAACAATGATATCAGAGATAGTCCCCTTCTTATATCCCCAGGTGCTGAGCGCATAAATCCCCCGGCCAATCAAGATAAAACGCGGATCTTTGATTAGTTCATTATGAATCGCCTGCACCGTGACATTTTTGCGCTTAAAATTAGAATTCTTAATCTCATCAGCAATATCCGAAAAATGCATCGGTTCGTGCTTGGTTTCCAAAATTACAAAAATCTTGTCGCGGATATTTTTAGGATTAACTGATGGCCATTTGGTTAGGCCCCATACACCATTAAGAGTAGCAAGCAATTTAGAAATTGACGCCACAGCTTTAATATGGTCAGGGTGCTCATAATCTAGTTTGCTGTCAAGTTCGTCCAAAGTCATTGGCTGTTTATTAGCTGAAATCACCGAGACAATTTTATCTACTTTGCTACGGATAGAAATAGCGTCACCATATTCGGCGATTCCAATACCGTAATAATAACGATCGTTTTCCTCTACCACGGTGAGATTTTTGGCAAAAGTTGCGATAAAATAAATACCATTCTGCTGGGCCTGAGTGGCAGTTTTGCCGTAAATTTTAGAAGCTAGGGCGTCTAAACGGGCTACCCGACCCATCTCAGTAAGATTACGGACCAAAATCTTCTCGGCGGCGGCTAGTTCTGGAATTTTGTTCTCTTCTGCGGAAATTTGAAGACGAATCAGAATAGCTTTTTCTAGTTGTCTTACACGCTCGCGTGTAATTGACAAAGTCTCACCAATTTGTTCTAGAGTTTCTTTGCTTCCCTTCAGCCCAAATCGTCTAGAAATGATTTCTTTTTCGCGTTCTTGCTCAACGATTTTGAGGCTTCCCGAGATTGCTTTTTTGAGGATTTCCGCATTTTGGTCCATGAAATTTTTCCCTTCGCCCAACTCTGTTAGTTATATTACTTTTATTTATAATACCATAGTTCTTGTAAGCTGTCAACTACGGAATTTATTATTTTCTACTACTATTGTAGCACATTTTTTACATTTGTGAAAAAAAATTGTAAAACGATTATGGTAATGAGGTGGTATAATAATATATATGAATATTGCTGCCATTATTATCAGTGCTGTAATCGCCATTTTTGGTTTTGCTGGTGGTGGCGGTTCTTCATCCGGCGGAGGAGGCGGCGGCGGAGG
>JAUNRI010000018.1 GCA_030535695.1 Candidatus Saccharimonadota bacterium
TGCCTTTACCATTTTTCTCTACCATATCTTCAGCAAAAGCCATAAATTTTACATAATCATCGTTAAGCCAATGTTTACGTTCCTTTAATTTTTCTTTTCCACCAGGTTCTATTTTGTATTTTTCAATCAAATTATTTGCAAATTTAGTCTCATTTGAAGACACGCCACTATACGGCGGATTCCCCATTACCACCATCACCGGAAGTTCATTTTTAACTTCCGCTGCATAGTCAGATTCTTCAGCTACAGCTTTAGTCAGTCCAAAATAAGTAAAAATAGGTAGATCATTTTCTATGCCTTCAGTTAAAGTGTTAGTTAAAAATACTCTAAGACGAGATTTTAATTCCTTGGCACCGAGCTCTTGTAAAGTCATTCCGAGTTTAAGATGTGCAATTGTATATGGTGTCATCATCAACTCAAATCCATTCAACCTCGGCAAGATATTATCGTTTACATACGAATTCCAAAGACCTTTCTGATCTACAAATTTCTGATTATAAATATATTTTATTGTTTCATTTAAAAATGTTGCGGTACCAACAGCAGGATCTAAAATCTGCACCGCCGGTATCATGTCTATGCGCTTATAACGAGCTTTACCAGTTCCTTTACCTTCCCAATATTGATCAACTTTATGATCGTACTTAGTTTTTTCATTGCTAGCAATTCCATCCACAAAACCAAAATCTTCTTTCAAAGATTTATCCACCATTCTTACAATATAGCGAACAACCGGTGTAGGCGTATAATAAGCACCCATTTTTTTACGAAGTTCAGCATCATAATTTGCCAAAAAATCTTCATAGAAATGAATTATCGGATCTTTTATCTCGTCGCCATCATTTTCTAGTTTCAAATGTCTATGCACGATGGTCTTGATATCAGACACTGCAAAAATATCACATAATTCATCTACTATATAGCCAAGTGATTTATTAAAATTCGCACCAGCAATATGGTCAAAAAATTCACGAAGAAATGGGTTTGTCGCTGGAATTAAATCACGGGCCTCAGCACGCGTAAAATTGTCAGGCGTATCATCATTGTACCTTGCCGCGAATAAGCCATATACCAATGTCTGTGCATACATATCTGCAAATTTATCTTCGGTAAGGTCAGTGACAAGAAGCTGTTTCATCATGCTATAAATTTTATTAATTTCAGGATCAGTTTTTTTCTCGAAAATAACCTTGATATTGTCAAGAATACGACGTGCTTTACCACCCATAATTTCCGCGAGTCGCCTACCGCTCGTAATACTTTCTGGAGTTTGTTCAAAAAATGCTACTAATTCATTTGCTAATTGTTGATAATTTTTCTCATACAACTCCGCTACAGAATTAGTTTTCTTATCATATTCACCAATTTTAATTTCAAAATATTTTACACCGTTTCTAAAAAATCTAAAATCTAAATTATTTGTCAAAAATATATTTTTATAGCCGCGATATCTTTCCATCTGATTTGATTTTTCAATCTCATCAAGATTTTTGTCAATATCTTTCATCTCGGCATAGCCAAGAATAAGATCCTTATTTTTATCACCCAAAAACACGAAATCCGGAGCACCATACTCGCTTTGCTTCGGCTCATTAACAGACTTGATCTTTTCAATACTTGAAAACATTTTTTTGAAAGCCGGACGATAAGAATGCTCCGTAGCTTGCCCAGTCATGACTTCACCCATCACAGATTGTACAAATTCTCTCACATTTTCAGATGTTACAGGCATAAAACTCCTCTCCCTAATTATAACACATCTGAGACCTACCGCATGTTATAATAAAACTAACATAAAGGAGCTTCGAAATGGACCAACAAAACCAAGCCACAGAAAACGTAAAAATCTGCCAATCCTGCGCGATGCCACTCACCTCGCCAGATTTATATGGCACCAACAAAGATGGCAGCACCAATGAAGATTACTGCAAATGGTGCTACGACAAAGGTGAATTTCTAGACAACTGTACCATGGAAGAATACATCGAAAAATGTTCCCAATTTGGCGAGCAAGCCGGCATGACCAACGAAGAGATGCGCAAATACTGCACCAAAGTCTTCCCTACTCTCAAGCGCTGGAAAAAAGCTTAATTATCAAGTAGAGGGTTGATTATTCTTTTGATTTGTGCCACTATATCACTATGCCTGATATAAAAAAATACCCTGATATTACTAAAAAAGAGTTTGTAACCAAATTCATCGAAGAATTTGGAGCCAAATCAATGCTTAATCCAGGCGCTATCTTTATGGCTGGACTTCCTGGCGCCGGCAAAACTGAATTTTCAAAAGAACTTATCAAAAATATTAGTGCTCCAAAAGCAATTCGAATTGATATGGATGAAATCGCAAGCAAAATAAAAGGTTACAGACCAGAAATAGCTGATCAATATCGTGAACCAGCGACCAAACTATTAAACAGTATATACGATGAAACTCTTAAAAATCATTTTGAATTCGTTATGGATGGGACTTTCGGAAGTAAGAACGCAATCAAAAATATTGAAAGAGCACTTCATCATAATTACTCAATAAAAATTATATACATTCAACAAGATCCCAAGCTTGCCTGGAAATTCACGCTCGCGAGAGAAAAAGTAGAACATCGTTCAATTAATATTAATGGTTTCATCGAAGCATACTTTAATATTTCAGCAAATTTAATCAAATTAGAACCATTTTTAAAGAAATATGATAAAATTTCAATAGATATAATTACAAAAAATAATAACAATAAAGAAATCGATTCTTGGTTACCAAACATCAAAAGTGGCATTGACATATTACTTAAAACAAGTTATAATAAAAATACTTTAAGGAAATACATAGATGACTGACGAAAAACGTTTAAAGCTAATGAAGAAAAAACCAACTCTGAAAGAGATTGTTAAGCCAAACATGGGAGAAAATGCCAAAGTCGTTTTTCGCGTATCTATGGCTAGAGCAAAAAAAGACCAAGATATGCTTCTGAAAAAAGCTCAACAATTATAACTCATTAGTCCTACCCCCACCCACCCCCAGCACCAAACCCAGTGTGATACCCCATTTCATACGCATCGCGTTCCTCATCAGACAACGAATCCAAATCCTCTACCGACACTCCAAACCCCGTATAAAACGAGCCGGATATCGCATCTTGTTGCCCATCCATCACACCCAGCTCCTCCAACTCATCCAAATTATAATCATCATCCATACCCACATTATATCACCCCATGCTATAATAAGACCATGAAAAAGTTATTCATCTACTATTCCCTCACCGGCAATGGTGACGAAGTCGCCAAAGCCCTCAAAGACCAAAATTACGAAATCAGAAAAGTCAAAAGTAAAATCAAATATCCCAAAAGTCTTCTCCCACTCATGATGAAAGGTGGCTACCGAGCCATGACCGAGAAAAAAGATCCACTTGAAGATTTTGACAGCAACATCACAAAATACGACAAAATCGTCATCGGTTCTCCCGTTTGGGACGACCGACTCGCTCCAGCCACCAATGCCATTTTAGACATCCTAGATCTAAGAGACAAAAAACCAAAATTCATTTTATATAGCGGCAGTGGAAAGGCCCAAAAAGCCACCGAAAAAATCAAAGAACTCTACGACATAGAACCAATCATCCTAAAATCCCCCAAAAATCACAAGCAAGAACTAGAAAAACTTAAAAACATTTAGCATACTTCTTATGCTATAATAATCTCATGACACACTTATTTGAACAAATCTCTCAAAAAACTTGCCAATCAGCAAGAAAAACAGCTCGCTGAGAAAAAGCCAGAATATAAAGTCCCAAAGAATTAACCATGTATCAACCAGAATTTATGAAATTGGCCATCGAAGAAGCCAAAACCGGCATCAAAAATCAAGACGGCGGGCCATTCGGCGCAGTCATAGTAAAAGATAATCAACTCATCGCCGCTGGCCACAACTGTGTTTTAAAAAATCACGATTCCACTTGTCATGGCGAAATCGACGCCATCAGAAAAGCCGAGCAAAACTTACAAACTCACGATTTATCCGGCTGCGAACTCTACACCACCGGTGAACCCTGCCCCATGTGCCTCGCTGCCATCCTTTGGGCCAACATCAAAAAAGTTTATTACGGTTGCACATTAGAAGACAACGAAAAAATTGGTTTCCGCGATCTCAAATTCGAAAAGCTCATGAGCAGCAACCGCAGTCAATTACCAGAAGATTTCCTAGAACAACACGACCGCGATCTCTGCCTCGAACTTTTCAACGAATATAATCACTTAGACAAAACTATTTATTAATTATCTTCTACCCGTATTTGGCACCATTGGAGTCACAGGTTCTTCTTCAGGAATTAAACTTTTCAAAATCGGCATGATACTTTCCGGAATATGCCCAGTCACTAACTTCCCAGCATTAGAAACCAAAGAATACGTATAATAAAGCGAGTAATTTTCCCCAAAAGTATCTTGCGTATATTTCGCATCTGCCACAATAATCGGCGAAAGCGCCTTCACCAATTTTGGCAAATTTTCCTTAATAATCGTAAATTCATCCTCCGTCACTGCCGGCTCCACACCATAAGCATTCGTATAATCACCATAATTACCAATATAAGTCACAAGATAACTCAAAAACTCATCAACATCAGCCTCCGTTGCTGTTCCCTTCAAAATTTTCACCAAATCCAAATACGGTGGGAAATTCGCCAAAGCCTCTTCCAAAGTAGTACCATACCCACCAGTCATTAAATCCGTGAATGCATTTGCTGCCACCATCCCAGCCATACCCTTATCAGTATCCTTAATAAAATTCAAAAACTCACTTTGTTTATCTAGCGTTCTTAATTGATATGCTTTCATAATCGCCGAAAGTGGCGCTTTTACCTGACTATCAAAATATTCTCGCGTCAGTCCATTATCCGTCACAAATTCCATCCACGCATCCATAAAATCCCGGCCGTTCATCATACCAACTTTTTCTACTATACCCTCATTAGACGAAAGCAAATTCATCGCTCTAGAACTATCAGCAAGGTCCGAAATATCAACCATCTCAGTCGTTATATTAAGATCTGCCGGATGAATTTCCTCGTACACTCCCGTATTATAAAATCCCCAAATTTCTGGAAAAACATAACCCAACAAAAGATCATTTCCATCTTTTACATCATGTATATTAGAATATCCAGTTTCCGTCACGCTCGCTCTCGGCGCTCCAAAAGTATAAACATAAAAATCGTCCGGCGCCATTTCATAATCATCAATATTGGCATTAATTTTTTTCGCAAATAAATCAACCACTGCCCCACCTCGCGAATACCCAACTACCCAAACTTTATAATCAGCAAAATCATGGTCTAAAACATATTGGTTAAACCTATCCACCATCAAATCTGCCGATTCCGAAAATCCAGCATGATCCCCACTCGTCCCCACGTTAAAATTAGACAGCCACTCCGTCATATAATTATAATTACGCGGTGCCACCACAATTAATTCCTGGCCACTAGAAAGAGTTTTATGTCCAATCGTCGTACCAAAAGAATGCCCATCTTCTTCCGACCTTTCATCCCAACTTTGATAATCAGAAAATCCTAATTGATCAAGAAAATTGGTTAATTTAGGATTTACATCCGTAGTGGTAGAAGGATATCCATCGGCTTGATTTTCATATCCTGCTAGTGCCAAAGCATAAGAAACAGCTCTAAGTTCCGGATGATCCCCAGGAGATGCCGGATCAAAATATGCATCACTATATTCTATCGTATCCGTTGCATCCAACGCATCATAAACCGAACTCCACGGGTTTTCCGAATCTTCAATAAAAGCATAATATGGATAGGTGGCAGTAATTTTTTCCGATTCCGCCGCCCCCACATCCCGTATAGGGATGGCAATCATAGCCATCCCTACTACCAGGCTAACGCTCAATGTCAAAAACTTTTTTGACAAATTTTTCATCATTTACTGCGCCTTTTTCTTCAAAAACATTTTAACTGCTGCCAGCATAGTTACAATCACGATACCACTAATTACTGCCACTATATTTATAACTTCTGCACCGGCAGCTTCAGCGGTGAATGCACCAGTATCTGGCACTGGGACCACCTCATCTTCTTCATCCGCCCCCACAATTACAAACGTTGCTCTTGCGATTCCAGCTACACCTGTATCAAAGAAGTAGATTTCAACACTATGTTCACCCGGCTCTAGTGTATCCAAATACCCACCAAGCAATGTAACGGTTTGTTCTTCTGGTTCCACTACGCTATCAGTTTCCAAATCTATATATGAATCATCCACCTTAATAGTCACTTCACCTTCGGTATAACTAGTTGGATCTTTATCTACCATAAATGCCAAATTTTCTCCACTGCCAAGAGTATGCTCACCTCCATCACCGTCAGTCACTAAATAAAACCGGCGGAATGCCACCACAATCTCAGCATCTTCATCTAAACCTGTTATATCAAGAGAATTGTCCTTATTTAGACTATCAGTCACATCATTTCCGTTATACTCCACCCACATTATTTCATAGCCATCTGCTGGTGTGATTTCAACATGCAAATCATCACCTTCATCAACAAAGTGTGGGGCAGACACTTCACCATGCCCACTCCAAATGTGAGTATTAATTATCTCATAACCTTTGATCGTAAACGGCACCTCAAGCAAAGCTACATAATCATCGTCTTCATAGGAATACCTCACTGTGTAATCGCCCGGCTCGCTAGGCTCGTCTACCAAAGATACAGCATCATAATACTTAACCTCTAAATCGTCTGCGGTTATATTAGCAGGATTGTCTTCTACGACCAAATCACCAACTAAAGCTATTGGCCCACCGCTATATGATATTTCTTGTTTTTCTATACCGGTGATCATAAGCACCTCTTTATCATTATGGGTGACTATTAGCATAGTGTCTAGGTTTAGATTTTCTTCAGTTCGCATTTCACCACCTACGCTATATTCAGCATAATCAATCGTAATCGGCATATTGCGTTTGAATGCTGTAGTACTTATGGAAACATGATACGGCATCGAGAAAAGATCTTCACCAGCCGCGACATTAACATAAGGCGCACTCTCGTCTATATTCCATTCCAAATGCAAATGGTCATCAGATATTTCAACTCCACTAATTTGCGAGTGAACAGATTCGGGTATCTCTTCTTCTATACCTTCAAATGATTCGGTATCAGCAAAGCTTATTGCTATAGAATGTAATTCCATATCACAGGTAGCCTTAAGTTTTGCGTATAAAGTATCTCCGTGATCATAATCAACTGTATCGCCCACTGCTTCAAAACAGCTATCCGCTGCATGCACTGCCGGCAGTTGCACCATTGAAAGCGCCAAAACACCAACCAAAACGCTTATTAGCATTTTTGTTTTTTTAATTTTTATTTTAAACATAAAATTCCTTTTTGTTTTATATGACCTTTTGCCTAATTATAACATAAACAATTTAATATTACAATAAAAATCGCATCTTTTCTTGCTTTAATACTTTATATTTATCCATACCCCTACTATAACAGCATGCTATAATAAAACAAAGGAGTACCATGGCAAAATCTAAAGTTTATTTTACTAAAGAAATCACACCAGAAAGTTTAATCAAAATTTATCAGGCTTTGAATGTAAAATTACCAGGCAAAGTTGGCGTCAAAGTTTCTACCGGCGAAGCCGGCGCTAAAGGCTATTTAAAAGCCGGTCTAATCGGCCCATTTGTCAAAAGTTTAAACGGCACAATTATTGAATGTAACACCGCTTACCCAGGTGAAAGAAACAACGCAAAAGATCATATCAAAGTAGCAGAAGACCACGGTTTTACTAGTTTTGCTGATGTAGATATTATGGATGCCGACGGCGAATTTAAAATCCCATTTGAAAAAGGCAAATATCTAAAATATGACATCGTGGGAAATCACTTCAAAAATTACGACTCATTTGTAAACCTTGCTCATGGCAAAGGGCACATGATGGGCGGCTTCGGCGCCAACCTCAAAAATCAATCTATCGGCATTGCTTCGAGAAACGGCAAAGCCTACATCCACTCCGCCGGCCATACCGCAGACCCAGACGCCTGCTGGAATGACCAACACGAGCAAATCGAATTTATCCACTCCATGGCCGAAGCCGCCACCGCCGTCGCCGACTACCTCAAAGAACAAGGAAAACCTATTATATATATTACTGTCATGAACGCACTATCTTTAAATTGCGACTGCGACGCCAACCAAGATGATCCTGTTATGGCAGATCTCGGTATTGTCGCATCAGAAGATCCAGTCGCCAACGACCAAGCTTTTATTGACATGATTTGGAATTCTAAAGATCCTGGCGCCGAAAAACTCAAAGAACGCATCGACTCCCGCCTCGGCCGTGAGATTCTTCCCTATGCCGAAGAACTCGGCCTCGGCTCCCCCGACTACGAGCTCATCACAATTTAATTTATTTTAATAGCACCCCGTCCACGTACAACTTGTACCCATTCAAATTAATATTGCTATTTGTTGTATCGGCATTCGTCAAAGATTTTACATACGAATCACCAGTCAAAGTAATCTTAGAAGACGCATCCAAATTCAAAACCACTTCGCCCGCATTTTCGCCATTTATCACGCCCTCAAATGAAGATCCATTTTTGAGATTCATAGTCAAACTAGAAATCTCATCCACCACAATATTTCCAGTAGTAGCTTGGTTAGTCAAATTCAACGTCACTATACCACCATTAGTTCCAGAATTTCCCCACGAATCCGCCTGAATTCTCAAAAGGTTTCCACTCGCATCATTATTCACAATCGTATTATTCTCAAGATTAATGATAGCTGTAGTATTAGTCACATAAAAACTATCTCCCTTGTTTGTGGTAATCGTAGAATCTTTTGCCGTAAAGGTCGCTTCACCTGAAGCTGCATCACCACTCATCGATTGATAAAGGAAAATATTTTTATACGTAGTAGACTGGCCATTCAATTCACTATTAGTATCGGTCAAAGAAAGATTTTCAAGCGTAATACTATTTTTCCCTTCAATAATTGCTCCTTCAGAAGCCGTGGCAATTAACGTTGCATTCTTCACCGTAATATCAGCCGTAGAATAAATCGCCGGTGAACCTTTACCAGTAGTTTTGTAAGTTCCCTTATTTACCGTCACCGTTCCACCACCACGGTCCGAACGAATTGCCGCACTAGAAGTACCTGCCGTCGTAATCGTCAGATTTTCCGCATTCATAATTCCCCCACCAGTCGTCATAATCCCACCAGAATTATCTTTACTCGTAGTGATTGTAGAATCAGAAATATTTACTGTCGTACCATCCGACGAAGAATTATTTGTAGTCGCCGAGCCACCATAAGAAAACACTCCGTTCGCACCAGTTGCATCAGTCGTGATGTTCGCATTTTCAATCGTCAAAGTAGCACCATTTTTTGCAATAATCGCCGAATTAGTGCCATAAAAACTTGTACTATCACCACCATCCGAATCACCAGTTTTAGAAACCGTAATATTAGACAAACTCACCGCAATATTACCAGAAACCGAAATCGCGTTTTCATCCGCATTGGTTGACGCAAATTCCCCACCATCAATTTCTTCATCCGCTGTGATTTCTTTTGCAGCAGAATACGATGCTGATGATGAGTCTCCACCGTTCATTTCTGGCCCACCATTGCTATTCACGAGACTGTTATTCACTGTATCCACAATCAAAAACCACAGCACCCCAAGCGTCACAATAAGCATCACAATTATGATTGAATAAACTAAGTATTTCTTGTTTTTCATTAGCTATTCTCTCCACTCGGTTTTTCTGGTGAAGTACCGCCCTGATTATTGCCGGAATTAGTGCCACTTGGCATTTCTGGTGGAGTGCCACCACCTTGCATTTGCCCAGATGTCGAGCCACTATCACTAGTTCCCAAAGTTTTTGTATACACAAAGAATGCCGCCGTCGAAATCACTGCACCAAGAAGCACCCCAATCACAAACAAAATTATTTTTTCCTTCGCCACATCTTTACTTCTCGGTTCATTATTAATATTCTCATTTTCCATATTCTTTCTCCATTTTTAAATGTTTATACTATATATTATATACTTCTTTCTGAAACAAAACTTAAATTTAAAACAATAAAAATAAAATGGCGCCTTTCAATTCGAATTTTGGTGAGAGGCGAGTGGACGTTATTACTCGGCTTTGCATGGTTGTGGACTGGTGTATTGACCACCCTGAATATACGGCTAAGATCAAGGTTATATCTAAAAAGGATTACACTATTCTAATACCGTGCGAGTTCTGAGGTATACTTTTGCAGGCAAAGAGATAAGGATGTCGCTTCGCTCCATTCAAACTTTTAGGGATTTCTAGCTTAGCTGGAGCTGGAGAGGCCTAAAACAATGACAATGAAGAAAATAAAAGAATTACAATGTCAATGGTATAATAGTAATAAGTAAACAAAGGACTTGCTCATGATCAAAAACCAAACAATTCGAGAACAACTAGAAGCTTATATTGAGAAGAAATATAAGATTCATGAAGAGCAACTCCCTTTTAATCATGAAGACTACGCGGTATTCAGACAACCAAGCGGAAAGTGGTTTGCTGTCTTCTTCGTAAAGCCATATAGCGAATTTGGTCTAGGCGGAGATAAAACAGTAGACGTCGTGAGTTTTAAGATCCGCGACAAAGAGCTTGCCGAGACACTATACGAGCAACCTGGATACATTAAAGGCTACCCGAATACCGGCTGGGGTTGGGTTTCCGCTTTACTAGACGGTACGGTGCCATTTGAAGACCTGTGTCGCTGGCTAGACGAAAGCTACGAGGCGACGCTCCATGAGCCAGGTAATATGAATGTACCGTTAGAAAAGCGAAAATAAAAGAAAGGATACAAATGTCAAAGATATTAGTCGTTTATTTCTCTCGCGCAGACGAGAACTATAATGTCGGCACCGTGGAAGTTGGCAATACGGAACTACTAGCCAAAGGAATAATTACAAAAACTGGTGCTGATGAATTCAAAATCGAACCAAAAGACAAATATCCAGCCGTTTATCAAAAAGCGATTGAACGCGCAACTGAAGAGCGCAAGACGAACGCACGTCCAGAATATATTGGCGACGTAGATATTTCGAGCTATGATACGATTTTCTTTGGCTATCCAATTTGGTGGGGTAATATGCCAATGGTGGTCTATAATTTTGTCGAGAAACACGACTGGAATGGTAAAACCGTAATTCCGTTTAATACACATGAGGGTTCTGGCAATGCCGGTACTTATGATATCCTAAAATCTAAAATGGCTGGCGCTACCTTAAAGGGTGACGGCTTTAATATGTCTGGCTCCACTGCGCGCACAGATGACGGAATCAAAAAATTAGATAATTGGCTAGAAAATTTATAGAATAAAAATAAGCTCTGCGTCTGCGGGGCTTGTTTTTCTTCATATGGTGATCCGGGAGGGACTCGAACCCTCGCTTCGCAAGAACGAGGGTTCGGCGACAACAAAAAATGGTGATCCGGGAGGGACTCGAACCCTCGACACCAAGCTTAAGA
>JAUNRI010000019.1 GCA_030535695.1 Candidatus Saccharimonadota bacterium
CGTCTGTATCAAAGGTGGCACCAGTTAATGCGGTTGCGCCCCCCCCCATTAAGAGGGCTAAGGGTACGGAAAGACAGAAAGCACAAACAAGAATAGTAGATGCTTTCTTTAGATTTTGCACAACTTTAAGCATAATATTATTATAGCACAAAAACCAAAATTACAATAACAAAAAATGGTGTATAATGGTGTTATGGACAAAAATTTTAAAGTTAGAGTGATGATTGGGTTCTCCATGTTTGCAGTGGCACTGGTGGGGCTTTATACTTTTGACTCGATTCCATTTAAAATTATCTTTGGGTTTTTCTCGGCGATGTCGATGATTGAACTTTTGTCGTTTTTCAAGAAAAAATGCACTATATATAATATAGTATTGTCATTGATTGAGATTGTTCTTTTGATTGGTGGCACGGTGTTTGTGATGAGAGTGGATCTTGATCATTTTTGGTATATTATTCTCGGTGTTTGCGGATATGATATTTTTGCATATCTTTTTGGCAAACTTTGCGGTGGCAAGATTTTCAAAAAATCTCGCCCGTTTCCACGTATTTCTAAGAACAAAACTTGGGAAGGCACTTTTCTCGGGCTTTTAACCGCCACGCTATTTGTAGGGATTAAAATTCTGAATCAAAATAGTTTTGATACAGATTGGGTATTTCTTTTGTGTGGACCTTTGGCTCTAATTGGCGATTTGATTGAAAGCTATATCAAACGCAAATTCGAAGTCAAAGATTCTAACGAGATTATTATCAAAAACAAGTTCTTTAAGTATGTAGAGATGCTAGTAGGTGGCAGTGAGGGTCACGGCGGGTTCTTGGACCGCGTGGATTCTACAGCTTTTACTGGTACCGTGCTTCTTGTGATTATTTTAGTAGTTTTTGGCCTTTAAATAAATAAATGGTGCCGGATAGAACGGTTAAAAATACTACTATATATAATAGTATATTATTAATAATGGCAAGTGGCTCTAAGTTTAAAATTTGATTTAGTAAAATTAAAATAATAGTAATCATTTGCATGGTGGTTTTGACTTTGCCAAAAATATTGGCAGGAATGACTGTGCCTTTTTTGGCAGACATCATCCGCATGCCATCTACGGCAAAATCGCGAATCAAGATTACCACAAACATCCAAAGTGGCATAATGTTTAGAACTACTAGAGCGAGAAAAGTGAGGTTGATGAGCATTTTGTCGGCCAAGGGATCTAGAAAAGCGCCAAGGTCGGTGACTTGTTTGTTTTTACGAGCAAGGTGTCCGTCTATTTTGTCGGTAAGGGAGGCAAGGATGAAACAGACGGTGGTGGCAATCTGGGCCGGCAAATTATCCATAAAAATTAAAATCATCACAGGCACTACTAAGATAATTCTTATAACAGTCAGGACGGTAGGGAAATTCATACAATATCTCTCCGGTGCTCTACCTTCCAGGAGCGGACTTTGGCAAATTTGGCAGCCAAAACATCAGTGGACCATTTGTCGCCAAGCATCACAGTCTCTGATGGTTTGATTTCGAGATTTTCCATAGTCTCAGTAAGTTTGGTAGAAACCGGTTTTTTGGCCCACCAAACACAATCTATTCCTAAAGGTTCGCAGAACTTTTGCATCATTTTTTTGCGACCATTGTTAGAAATAATTACAATTTTGATGCCGGCGTCTTTTAAATCTGATACCCAGTCGGCAAGTTCGTCGGCAGGCTCCTTTTCAGAATGAAGCCTCAGGGTATTATCTAGATCGCACAAAAGTAATTTGACTTTTTCTTGTTTTAATAACTCTGGCGTGACATCTTCAAAACGCTCGAATTTTTTATCTGCGTGAAAAACGGTCATGTATCTATTTTACCATATTATGTTATAATTAATCTATATGTATGATAAATTTGCGGAGTTTTTGAAAGGCAAGAAATCTATCCAAGTGATTCAGGCAGAAAATCCGGATGGAGATTCTTTGGGGAGCGCGATTGCCCTAGATTATCTTTTGGACGATCTTGAAGTGTCTTTGTATTGCCCGATTGATATCCCTAAATATCTACACTATTTTCCGGATTGGTCTAGGGTAACTTCTGAATTTGATTATAGGGCAGACGGATATATTATTGTGGATACTGCGGCTATGGTGCTTTTATCGAAATTATTGGACGACACCGCAATTAAAAACCGTTTGTACTCTGCACCGGTGCTCGTGATAGACCATCACGAGACAGCAGACGATTTGGATTTTAAGCACGAAAGCATTATAGAAATCCGCCCGGCGGCAGCAGAAGTGATTTTTGAAATTGCTAAAGCTTGTGATATGGAGATTTCTAAACCGGCAGCAGAGGCTTTGATGCAGGGAATTATGTCTGATACTTTAGGCTTAACTGGTGTAGCGGTGACGGCTAGGACTTTTGAAGTGATGGCAGAGTTGACTCGCAGTGGAGCCAATATCGGTGAGTTAGAAGAAAACCGCCGTGAGTTTATGAAAAAATCGCAGAGGATTTTTGAATATAAAGCTCGGTTGATTGAACGCACGGAATTTCATTTGGATGGTGAACTCGCTACAGTTTTGATTCCGTGGGAAGACATTGAAGAATTTTCGGACGAATACAACCCAAACGTTTTGATTTTGGAAGAACTCCGGATGGTAGAAGGGGTAAAGGTAGCCGTGGCGATTAAGACTTACCCGGACGGTAAAGTGACTGGTAAAATTCGCTGCTCTGGCGATGCCTCTATCGCGGATAAAATTGCTGGTTATTTTGGCGGCGGCGGACATCCGTATGCGGCTGGATTTAGAACCTATGATACTAGCTACGAAGAGGTAGTAAAAGATTTAGTCAAAATCATGCCAGAACTTTTGGCAGAAAGGGAGCAAGATGCTTAAACTCACCAAAACTTACGATAATTGTGTGTCCAAAAAACCTCGCCTCACGGTAGTGTGCGTGCATGGGATTGCGGATGATTCTTCTAGATTTATTAAACCACTTGAATATTTAGAAGGCACTACATCTCTTAAAGACATTCGTTTTGTCCGATTCGATCTTTTGGGCTCTGGCAAATCTACTAAGTCCGATAAATTAAATTATGATTTCAAAGAACAACTAGAGGCACTGTATAACGCAATTAACGCACTTAAACTCAAAACTCCGCTAGTTTTGATGGGGCATTCGATGGGATGTTTGATTTCGGCAAGATTTGCAGAAGCTCATAAAAAATTGGTAAAGGAACTGATTTTAATTTCGCCTCCAGTATTTAGGCCAGAAGAATTTGATAGCCCCAAAATGGCGGCGGGAAAAGAAGGTTTTAAACAATTAATGATCTTGAAAGACCCTAAATATAGAAAAGACAAAGCTTTTAATAACGAGCTAGAAAAAATTGTGTTTAATAAACATAATTATGCGGTTTATACTAGATTAACTAAACCAACCACTATTATATATGGTGCGACCGATCAAATTATTGCTAGCTATAATATTCCAGGACTTCTAAAGAGTAATCCAAAAATTACTGCTATTAAAACTCCAGGCTCGCATGGGATAGGGCGTGATAAATACGGCAAATTAGTACCGGTCCTGGAAAGGATTTTAAATGAAACTGTATAATACGCTTACGCGTAAGCTAGAGAATTTTAAGCCTGTTTCTGACGAGGTAAAAATCTACACTTGTGGACCAACTGTTTATAATACGCCACACATTGGCAATTACGCGGCCTACGCTTATTGGGATTTACTGGTGCGCTGCCTACTTGCTAATGGCTATAAAGTGAAGCGGGTTTTAAATTTGACGGATGTGGGGCATCTAACTTCTGACGGCGACGAGGGGGAAGACAAGCTCGAAAAGAGCGCTAGACTTACTGGCAAGACGCCGTTTGAGATAGCAGAATATTATTCAAAAATATACCTAGACGATTATGCTAAACTGGAGTTTTTGCCAGCCGATGTGGTGGCTCGGGCTACCGACTATATTTCTGAGGATATGGAAGCGGTGGATCTCATGCGCGAGCATGGTTATACCTATGAGACGCGTGATGGGGTGTATTTTGATACGTCGAAGTTTTTGGAATATGCGGATTTTGCCAGGCTGGATCTTGCTGGGCTTAAGGCTGGGGCGAGAGTGGGTTTTTCTTCCGAAAAAAAGAATGTTTCAGATTTTGCGGTTTGGAAGTTTATTCAGCCAGGCGAAAACCACGCGATGCGTTGGGACTATCTTGGCCGGCCAGGTTATCCGGGTTGGCATTTGGAGTGCGCCACGATTATTCATAAAGAGCTGGGTGAGCCGATTGATATTCATACTGGCGGGATTGACCATATTCCAATTCATCACACCAACGAGATTGCGGAGACTTACGCCGCCTATGGGACGAAGCTGGCGCGTTTTTGGTTGCATTGTGATTTTATTACGATTGACGGACAAAAGATTTCCAAATCACTAGGCAATACCTATACTTTGGAAGATTTAGAGTCTCGTGGGTTTTCGCCGATGGATTATAAGATGTGGCTTTTATCTGGACATTATCAGGGGACGCGGAATTTTACTTTTGAAAGTCTGGAGGCCGCTAAAAATCGGAGGGCTAACTGGCGCGAGAGAATTGCTCTTTGCTATCAAAAACCGGTGGAATCAGAAGGGAATTTTGCTAAAGTTCTCGAAGCAGTTTCGAATAATCTTAATTCGGCTGAAGCATGTGCGATTATCGACAACTCTGTCTTGTCATTGAATGACTGGCGGAAGATTGATGAACTATTTGGGCTTCGGTTAATTTCTGACACTCCTGATGTGTCTGACGAGATTTATAATTTGATCCACGAAAGAGATGTGGCAAGAGCTAATAAAGATTTCGCTATGTCTGACAAAATTCGTGATGAACTCTTAAAGCAGGGAATCGCGCTCTCAGACACGCCAGATGGGGCGGTGTGGTATTATAATTAAGTAAATCTCGCCAACGCTAATTTTTTCGTGGTTGATTTCGCTATCTAAGAATCTTTGCGCGTGGGACCTATGTCCATTAAAGCTTGACTGTTTTATTAGTTTGGGTTAAAATGGACATAGGTGACAGTATCTAGGATACTGCCTGTGTTTGGGTGTTACCGCTCGTCTTCTAGGACGACGGTAACTTTTTTAGTTTTCGGTTTACGTTTGAATTTAAAGTAGAACTCTATTTCCATAACGCAATCTCCTTTCGTTTTTGTATTACAAAGAACGAACGGAAATCTAGAACCAGAAATTTACCTAGAACAAATCTAGAATCGCAGATTCCCGTTGAGAGACTTTAGACTTGTGCCTAGAACTACAACGCCCACTATCTAGAACCTACTTTTCAAAAAACCAAAGTACCCCAACCACGAGATTACAGTAGCATATCGGGGAAGTAAAATCAACCCCCTACCTCTGGCTTATGGTTAAATAAATCTCGCCAACGCCAATTTTTTCGTGGCCTATTCCATTGCTCTACTTAAGCACGCAGCGCACGGGGAACCCGTAGTAGCGGTGAGCGCTGTTCGCCGAATTCACGTCCGAACTACCGAAGCTAAAAGCATAGGCGCGAATAGAGGAATAAGACGAGGACGACCAATAGTAGCCGCGCGTGCCTCCATTTTCGAACGTACTGGAGTTGTAGCGGCCAGCGAGCAAGAAATTAGTGAGCGTCCCTGGGCCGGCGTTATTGTAAAAGACCGCGGAGTCTTGGCGATATGATGATTCTAGGTTAGCACCATAGGCAGTAGCGAGTTTATAGAAATCACCTTTCTTGTAGCCCGTGGTAGAAGTAGCGCTTATATCACTCTGGTTGCCAGATTTTGGTAGTCTCCAACCTTTTGGACAGATGGAATAGGCTGCGTCTGGGCCATCGCTAGTGACGGCGGTATCTGAAGCATCTTTTCCGCCAGCAGTAGCAGCGAGCCAAGAATAGTAGGAATTGCTAGCTGCTGAAGTTTGTGAAGTAGTTTCATTGCCGGTGTTGTAGACATAAGCCTTAGTATCATCATCAAAGCCAGTAGTAGAAGAAGCTGGAAGAGTATAATAATTGTCTGTAGGCACATCAGAGTCACTGGCATTTAGAGTAGTGCCGCCAGCAAGGTTGAGGTTTGAGGTCATCCAACATTGCCCATCTGCTAATCTTGAGATTGTATAGAGTTGTTCGTCTCTTTTGTCTATCACCACCTTGGGGTCTTCAGTACAGAAATCTGAGGTGACATCTTGCATGTAGGTTTGCGTAACTATGGGTAAAACTTTAAAATTTAGACTTAGTTGATATAGCCCAGATGGCTTGGTATAATCTATCTTGGTAGCAAATCTAAGGGTGGTGGTGTCATTATTAGTTTTGGTGGCATTACTCAAAATAGTATCACTGCCAGAAAAGCCTATGTAGTCATTTGCTAGGCCGTTTTTGTATCCCCATTTGTTGACAGTGAAGGTGGTATCAGTATAAGTGCCACTACTTAGTGTTTCTATGGTTTTGGTATTATCTGCTGTATTGATTAAGTTTGTACTGGTTGCAGACATGGTGAGATTGTAGCCGGTAGGGTTATTGGTGCCTACTGATACACTAAGATCTTGGTAGGCAAAAGGCTGATTAGCTGGGTCTAGGTTTAATGTAATAGTATTAGTAGGGATAGTAAGGGTGAGGCTAGGCTTAATCGTGACAGAAGTATCAATACTAGATAAATTGGTCGCAAGGGCATGATTATTTGGAATAAATATAGATAAAAGGATTAAGAAAGCTGCGCAGACGAACCTATATATATATATATATGGAAGCCGTATTACGAAGAGTCTGCATAACCTTAAGCATAACTTTATTGTAGCATAAGTATTTTTGATCTTCAAGTATTTTTATATATAATCAACAAAAATACCAAATTTTAAATAACAGAGGTGGTATAGGTGGGGGGTTGAAAAATCCTTAGGGGTATGTTAGGTTATTTTTTAATATAATAGAGGAGTTTTATGCCAAAAATTAGAAAGCAGTTGATTTTTATCGATGATTCTGGAGATCCAGGTTTCAAACGCGCATCAAGTAGTAATTTTATAATGGCAGCGGCATTATTTGTCGATCCGGATGTTGCAACTAAACTTTCCAATCGCATATCGGAATATCGTAAATCGCTTAGTTGGAGAAAAGACTATGAGTTTAAATTTAGCAAAATTCGCAAAGACATCATTATAGAATTATTAAACATTGTCTCAGTATATGATTTTGAAATTTATGCTGTCTATATTGATAAGAAAAATTTTAAAAAAATCAAACCGATCATTAGCAATGAAAGGCTTTATAATTGGACTATTAAAGAACTTCTATCTATCATACCAGTAAATAATGCGAAAATTGAAATTGATGGACGATCTAGTAAGCAGAATATGCAAAAAACTATCACTTATATTAGGCGCGGAGCAAACAACCTTGGAAATAAAAAAATAAGTATCAAATTTTGCGACTCTGTGGGAGATAATCTGATTCAGCTAGCTGATTTAATAGCAGGCTCTATCAATCGCTCGTTGGATAAAAATAAAACCGATTCGACAAAATATATAGATATACTTAAGGCTAAAATTGTCGAGATAAAACAGATTTATTAGAAAGCGAAACTAGCCCTATCTCTTTCGAGCAGGCATCCATACGGATACTTTTCGGGCTAGTTTCTTCTGTTTACTATTATACTCTTTTTTAAAAAATAATCAACTATAATATCTTTTTAAAAATTCTTGTTTGTAGTCTTTGAACGTGTCGTCTAGGATTGACTCACGGATACGATCAACAGTTTTTACGACAAAATGTTCGTTGTGAATGGAAGCTAAGACTTTGGCGGTGATTTCGTCGGTTTTGAATAAATGATGCAAGTAAGCTGTGTTGTAATTTTTACAACATTCGCAATCACATTCTGGCATGAGGGGAGTAAAATCATCTTTATATTTAGCGTTTTTGATATTAATTCTACCATCTAGTGTATAGAGTGAGCCATTTCTGGCCATTCTAGTAGGGGCAACACAATCAAAAGTATCACAACCGTATTCGGCACCGATGAATAAATCAATTGGCTCTTGGCCCATGCCAAGAAGATGCCGTGGTTTTTCTTCTGGCAAGATATTATTGACAGTTTTTAGCATTTCATCCATACCGTCGGCCACAAACACACCGCCGATACCAAAGCCATCCACATTTTTGCTCGCGCAGTGCTTGGCCGATTCGGCACGCAAATCGTTGAATGTGCCACCTTGCACTACAGCATATAAATACTGTTCTATTTCGTTTTTATTTTTTAATTTATAATGCTCCTTTACGCAGCGGTCTAACCAACGGTGGGTGCGATGCATGGCATCTTCCATGTCTTGGCGGTTTTCAGATTTGGCGAGCTGATCAAATGCCATGTGAATATCGGCACCAATGGCCCATTGAGCCTGCATGGATGATTCTGGTGTCATTTCTAACTTGTCGCCATTGATGTGTGACTTAAATTTGGCGCCTTCCTCAGTAATTTTGACATCAGACAGGGAAAAAATCTGAAAACCGCCCGAATCCGTGAAAGTGGGTCCGTGCCAACTACTAAATTCGGCTAGACCACCGGCTTTTTGAATTAAATCTGTCCCCGGAGCCAAAATTAAATGATAAGTATTAGCAAGAATAGCCTGCGAACCTAAATCACGCATTTCTTTCATAGTAAGTGCTTTGACAGAAGCACGAGTGGCAGCACCGACGAAACACGGAGTTTTGATATCGCCATGTGGAGTGTGGATTACCCCGGCGCGCATTAGACCATTCTTTTTTTCGATATCGAACTTTAACATATTAACATTGAATCTCCATAACTTAAGAAATTGTATTTTTCTTCAATTGCGTGGTTGTAAGCATTTTTTAAATTGTCCCAACCGGCAAAAGCTGAAGCTAACATCAAGACCGTAGATTTAGGAGCGTGGAAATTGGTGATAAGAGCATCCACTAATTTAAATTCAAAACCAGGATAAATAAAAATGTCGTCTTCGCCCTCGGTCTGGCCAGTTTTGGCATAGTATTCTAGGGTTCTGGCAACCGTAGTACCGAGCGCCACCACTTTTTTGGCATCTTTGATAGCGACTAGAGTATCTTGTGGAATATGATACCATTCCGAGTGCATCTGATGGTCTTCGAGATTTTCGGTTCTAATTGGCAAAAAGGTGCCGAGGCCGACGTGGAGAGTAAGATATTTTATTATCACACCTTTTTGCTTTAATCTTTCTAATAATTCTTCCGTCATATTAAGTGAGGCGGTGGGGGCAGCGGCGGAGCCTATGTGTTTGGCCCATACAGTTTGATAGCGCTTCTTGTCATCATCCGTGGCGTCGCGATGAAGATAGGGAGGAAGTGGCACAGTGCCGTATTTTTCGGCCAGCGTGCTAAGCAAAGCATCAGATTCCACCTCTGCAATGCCATTTCCTAAAATTTTAGTAATTATAATATTGCCAGGATTTAAAACGTCACCTTCATGCAGTTTGCCGCGATACATCACACGCTGGGGTTCATTACCGTGTTTTTCTAGTACTACCAGTTCGCGTTGGCGGCCATCTGGTAGGGAACAAAAAATCCGAGACTGCATTACGCGGGTATCATTCAAGATTAACAAATCACCCGGATTTAAAAAATCTGCTAAATCTTTGTAATGACTATCCTTAATTTCGCCAGATTCACGATTTAGAACCAACAGCCTAGTAGTGCCACGAACTTTGGGCGGGAACTTGGCGATTCTATCTTCTGGTAGATCGTAATTAAAATCAGAAACTAGCATTTTTCAAATCTTTCTCAATTTGTTTTTGATATCTTTCTTCTTCCGAAAAAATACAACCACAATATTTTTGCATATATAACCCCATTTCGCGGGCTTTTTCTTGACCCTCACGAAAACCTTTTCTAAAATCGCGGTAAATAAATTCTACGCCAGAAAGTTTTGATAATTCTTCGCATACTTGTTTTAATTCTTCGTGTTTTTGATATGGTGAAACTAAAAGGGTAGTAGTAAAGGCATCGTAACCGTGTTTGGCGGCATATTTTACAGTTTCGCCAAGACGTTTTTTGTAGCAATAATTCACGCAACGATTCGAAATGTCTGATACTACATTTTTACAAAATTCGTCCAAGCCATAATCTTCAATAAAAATCGCCTCAGCGCCAACTTTTTTAGCATAATCTTTGAGGCAATTGCGACGAGTTTTATATTCTATATATGGATGAATATTAGGATTGTACCAAAAAATCGTTGGCTCAATACCTTCAGAACGTAATGAGTCAATACAATAAACGCTGCAGGGAGCGCAGCAGGTATGCATCAAAACTTTTTTCGCCATAATTTCTTAACTTTATTATATCAAATGTGGTAAAATAAGTCTATGGAGGAGGTAAATGTCTAAGACTATTAGTACAGACACTAGAGCTTTTGTGAAGTTCTGGTTAATTCCGGTAATAATTCTGGCGATATTATTTATTTTGGGTAAGGCTCTCACTGGGCTAATTATTATTGGCATTTCGATTTTTCTAGCACTAGCTTTAAGGCCTTTGGTTAATAAAGTAAATCGCTTTTTTACTAAACATTTTGGCACCGAGAAAAAGCATCAAACCGTTTCGGCGGCCTTGGCTTATATTATTGTAGTGGTAGTGATTGGCGGAATTATCGCGATTGTTGGACCTGTGGTGGTAAATGAAACTTCCAAGTTCATTCAGCAAGCCCCAGAAATGTTCGAAAAGAATTTCGGTGGCTGGGAGGGGATAGATAACTTCGGTAGAACTATCGGCATCGAAAACTTACATGAAGAAATTGTCACTGCGGTAGATGGTCTGTCTAAAGAAATCCTTAATCAAATCAGTACTAATTTCGTGGCAAATGTGAGCAATATTGCTAATATCGGTATGAAAATAGTATTGGTTTTAGTTTTGACTCTATTATTCTTGCTAGAAGGGCCATCACTGGTGGCAACATTCTGGAAGAGTGTAAGTAGTGGGGAGCAAAACAAAAAACCGATTACGGTAGCACAGAGAGTTTTATCAAAAATGGCCAATGTAATTTCTACTTATGTTTCTCGGCAAATGCTGGTGGCGGTATTGGACGGTTGTGCCTCTGCATTGATTGTATTTATTTTATCATTATTCACCAATATTTCGTCTTCTCTAGCAATTCCAAT
The DNA here is from genome assembly GCA_030535695.1 of Candidatus Saccharimonadota bacterium. Taxonomy (GTDB): domain Bacteria; phylum Patescibacteriota; class Saccharimonadia; order Saccharimonadales; family Saccharimonadaceae; genus Nanosyncoccus. Next base: position 11,111 of record JAUNRI010000019.1, read on the forward strand.
GGGGATGATTACGATGGTATTTTATATGATTCCAATGTTTGGCCAATTTATTGGTGGCACACTGGTTACTCTAATTTTGGCCTTAACCAATCCGCTAGCTGGAGTGATATTTGCAGTAGTATATATACTGTATGCGCAAATCGAAAACAATATTATCGCACCAAAGATTCAAGGGAATGCGCTAAATCTGCCGGCGGTAATGATTCTTTGTGCAATCG
>JAUNRI010000057.1 GCA_030535695.1 Candidatus Saccharimonadota bacterium
ATACGAGCATAGAATTCTTTGCCGTATTTGGCTTTGTTGGTAGCAGCAGCTTTCATGCCGCCAGCTTTAGTTCCAGACATCTGAAACTCCATTCTGCCCACCATCTTATACTAATAAAACACACCTTGAAAAAGGCTATGATTTAATTATAGCATAGTGCTTTCGTTTTGTCAACACCAATTTACCGAACACAAAAAATTTATTTTCCCGAACAAATTTGTTAAAAATTATGTTAAAAAAGTGTTGACATTATGCATGGCGTGATATATAATAGAGGTAACTTGCGTAGATTAAACTGCGAGGCTACACAAGTTATATGTATGACCTGGAAAACCGCCCCTCTCAAATAAAATAGGCGGTTTTCTCTTGGGCTATTTTTTTTTGGGTTTTTTTGACTAAAAAAATGCCCCCAGCACGATTGCTGGGGGTTGTTTTTATGGGGAATTTCTGAAAAGTTCTACTTCTCTCTGCAAAATACCGAGCATTGCATACATTTCGCCCCTTTCGTAAGTGGCTTCTATGTTAGAGAGAATAAATTTTCTAATGAGTTTGTCGCTACACGGTTTGTCTGGATGAATCTCCTCATCTTCGGCTATAAATTCGATGATGGACTGCCTGTCGTTGATTTTTCTGATTTTTGGGAAATTAATCAGCCAGTAAATCCACTTTTTATAGATAAAACCAAGAGAGGTATCGTAGATGTAGCGCTTGCCGTCGTTGGTGATTCTCTCGACAAAACAATGATCTGCATCCAAATCTTTGTTGTTAGCGTATATCGGGTTGAATTTAAGATCAGCCACCGCTGCATAAACCAACCTGACATCGCCATCGTCTTCTAAGAAAACTCTGGACAGCAGAAGCGCGCGATCATAACAATTGCCATTTGTGATGCCTAGGCAAAGTAATAACACCGATGCCGGAATACCGCCGTAGTAAATACCTCTTAGTCTTTTGATTAACTCTTCATTATAAGGCTGAATATAGCCTTTGTCTAACCCCCATAGAAGAAGCCATTTGGAATAAAATCCGTAAAGCTTCCATCTTAAATTAATGAAAAAATTGGCCATATTCTGCCCTCCCTATCTTATAAATATACTTTCAAATTGTTTGAACTTATCTATATTATACCATAAACGTTTAAAAAAATCAAGAGATGTCCCTTGATTCTTTCCTGGTGGGGATAAGGCAATTGCCTTTGAACCCATCTATTACATTATAACTTACCTTGCAGAAAGTTGCAAGCCTGAAGATTTTAGGCTACCCAATTATTCTGTAAAACAGAGGCAAAAACAGGTGTTAGACCAGGATTACATCTACTAGTCCTAACCTCAACGAGCCAGGATTTGAACCGACACACTGGCAAGCAATAAAACAATAGTATTGTCAAGTGCAAAACTAATGACCGTGGGTGTCCTGGTGAGCGGCTTTGAAAAGACGAAGACGCTCCACCAGGTAAAATAGAACCTGGCTCGGGGGCGAGAGGGTGGGGTGCTATTGAAAAAAACATCTAAAACTAATGCTAAATTAGAAGTATGAATACCATAAAATATAATTCTACTACTAGGGCGAAAGTTCTTATGTTTATATCACAAGGTAGGACAGTCAAAGACACCTGTTCCCTAGTTGGCATCAGTGATATGACGCTCGCTCGCTGGCGGAGAAAGCATCCTGATTTTGATGAGGAATACTTGAAAGCAGTTGAGAGCCAGTGGCAGAGCCTTGACGCTACAAAAAAGAGTGGAGCAAGGACTTACAGGCGAAACACCACAAAACTCCGTCAAAAGACAGAAAAACAGGCTAAAGTCCAAAAAATGACGGAAAAAGAGCAAGAAGTAGTGAAGAACGGAAAGCCACTAGTCTATGAGGGCTTGCGTATTAGGTATGGTAGCATCGCAGATGATGAGCCACTTACTCCTTGTATCAACCCCAGCAATGACTTTGTTGAATATCTGAAACGACAGAATGGGAGGTTTGTTCAATTTTCTTGTTCACTTGATGCCTTTCGGAGAAGTCATCCTGCGTGGTATCGTGAACTGGCAGAGCAGAACTCTGCACTTGATGTTGGTGATTAGCGTATGATTTTACACGCTCTACCCCTGTTGATACTTCCTCGTTTGCCCATCTCAAATGTTGGACTTTTGCGAAATTGAAAGTGGACAAAGTGGACAGAAGTAGGGTTTTTATACTGATAAACGTTCCGAGCCGCCATTTAATATATATACGGGCGAAATTGTGAGACTTGAGAAGGTGATAAGATAAAAGTATGAGCAGAAAATCAGGACTAACCGAGAGAGTTTGGCAAACCATCGTAGGGGGTATCCGTGATGGCTACACTATTACGGATGCTTGTGCTATGGCAAATGTCAGTAGGAGTGCTTTTTACAAGTGGCTTACTGATTTCCCCGACTTTAACAAGGCAGTAGTGGAGGCAACTGACCTCCAGTGGAAGTATGCGAACTGGCGAATTAGACACGGTTATCGTGGCTACGAGCGTCATCACCTAAACCGACC
>JAUNRI010000020.1 GCA_030535695.1 Candidatus Saccharimonadota bacterium
TAGTCTTTACGGCTACAGCTACTTATGCAGCTTATCATATAGATTATTATGACGGCATAAATAATACACCTGGTAGTGATGAAATTGGTTATCAGACTAACGCCTATAATACTGCTTCTACTATTCAGATTAATCCTACTTTTAATTCCGGTTCTGCTCCTACTAGAAATACTTATACACTTAAATCTTGGTGTATGGATAGTGGCAGCAATATAGCAGTATATACTAGTACCGAGGATGTCTTTAATAGCACTAATACCATGATTACAGCCTACAATTATACTGCTACTATTTGTTACGGTACAGAATATGCCCTTGATGGTACTATTACCATAGATCCAACCGAGTATAATACCAATCTCAAACTTTATGCTATTTGGGAGCCTACAACTTTTGATCAAGCTTATGCGGCGGCTAGTAAAACCAAAACTGATAATTACTATGTCATGCAAGATATGGATAGTACAATTTGTGCAGCAGTTAGCAATAATCAATATATTACTTTACGGGACAATAGGGTCCCTACCAATGATACTACGGGGAGTTCCCAGACTTACACTGTAGGCAAACTAGAAGATGGTAGATGTTGGATGGCAGATAATTTAAATCTAGATATATATACTTACAGAAATTCACTAAATGCGAGTAACACTCATTTTGCAAGCACGCTTACGGCTAATGATATTAACAAAATCCTTACCAGCTTTAAGAGTGGTAATAGAAGTGCTGGTGATAGATATGCTAATGGCGGGATTACGGCTGATTGGACTACCGGCACTAGCTACTCTGTGCCATTACAAAATCGAGGAGGCAAATGCGATCCTAATAGCACTATTTACGGCACTTCCCAATGTCTGAGCCCATATAATGGTAATAGGTACACGTACGCTACTGTGATAGATAAATATGGCATACCGGGTAGCGATTCTTCTGGTACGGCTACTATTAGCTATAATTTTGGTTTTGGTAGCTATATAATTGGTACTCACTATAATTATTGCGCAACCTCGCTTGGTTCCTATTGTCATGGCAATGGTGGCAATAGTGGCTCGACCGCCACTAGTGATAGTACCGATGCTGATATTTGTCCAGCTGGTTGGCGACTCCCCACTGGTGGCCCCACTGGTGAGACCGGAAATTTAGCTGATATACTGGCCGCCAATTATCCAACAACTTGGAATATTGCTAGTAGTCCATATAGTTTTCAGGCTATGTATTCTGTAACGTTCTCTGGTAATTACAATAGAGATACAGCAATGAGGCAAGGCGCTTATGCTCACTATTGGACTTCTACAAATGCTAGCACTTCCTCTATGCGTCGGTTAGGTTCTAATGGTGAAGGCGTGGGAACTACTGCCAGTTACCAACGTTATATAGGCTACTCCGTCCGCTGCATCGCCCAAAACTAACAAAAAATAACCCCCTTGCGGGGGTATTTTTTAGCGTTTCTTTTCTTTAACTTCGTTTCTACCCAGATTCTTCTTAGTCTCTACAAATAAGACATGCTTCCTCAAAACTGGGTCGTATTTTTTGAGCGAAAGTTTATCTGGAGTATTCATGGTGTTTTTCTTGGTATAGTAAGCGCGAACACCAGACTCTTCAGATACGAGCCCAACTAATTTTCTCTTAGTATTATTCTTCTTTGCCATAATTATATATAATCTTACCACAAAATTCAGATTTTTTCAAGGGTAAAATAGCAAAAAGGGCCTAAATCGTTAGGCCCTTTTGATAAAATTGTGATAGAAAGTGTTATTTAAGGGGGATATCTTACGATATAACCGGGGCCACAAGAAAGCACATGTATAGCATATTGAGTTTCTGTCGTAAAAACTGCACCGCACCTTCTGCAGGTCCACGTGATACCCCTGACCTTTAATCTGAATCGTTCAGCAATAGATAACAATGGATCACCTCCCTAGAAACCGGTCAATAGTAACATCCTTCTTTTTTATTATCGCGCCCAATCGCATCACTCCCTTCTATCAATCTCTATTAATGTGCGGTAAAGATATTCTACTATTTTTTTGAATTCTTTGCAAGCAAGAGCGTAATAAAATCTTTGATATCCTTTAGTTTTAATTCTTTGTTAGCCGGCACGAACACTTCCTTGTCATCCAGAAACTTAAGATCAGAAATCTGATAATACACTGCCGAAAGTAAATCTTTTAGCGTTTTCTCATCTTCTTTATTAAACTCGTAAACTTTATCATAGACTTCACCGTCGTCATCTGGCCTCACAAACAAAATATGAGCCTTCTCTACCTTATATTTAGCATAAGTCGGGGAATTATTTAAAAGCAGCTTATAAAAAGCTAGTTGCAAAGTGTGCATATAGAGAGTCGGATGTGACCCCCAATTCTTCTTCCGATATTTGCCTTTGCTAGTCTTAAAATCGTAAATCTCAATGGTCTTATTCTCGTCGTCTATCGAAATGTGGTCAATTTTACCCGTAATTGGCACTCCATCCACCGCTATATGTTCAAAACTAAAATCCACTTCGGCCTTACCAGCCTTTAGAATCTTAGAAAAGTCTTTGAGCGACTTGGCTAATTCTGCCGGTCCCACTTCTCTGATTCTATCTTTGATCTCTAAGGGCAAATCACGTTTTTCTAGCTCAGATAAGAAAAATTTCACCGCAGCGTCATCCGAAATACCACTATTGGTAATTTTTTCAAAGGTGGCATGAAACAAGTTTCCGATTGCTAGAGACTCATCTTCTGGCTCCATTTCGGAGCGAAGTACATTACGCTTAAAGAACTCCTCAGGACCAGCATTCACAATATCAATAAAAGAAGTAAGAGACGACGCACTCATCCGGTAATTTTTTATGCGCTCCTTATAGACACTCCGCATATCCGGAAGATACTCTGTAAAAGGCTTTAGATAATCTTTAAGAGATTGCACGGCGCGTAATTTTGCGGAATATTGATCGGCGCTCCCATTATCACCATAACTGACCAAAACTTGCCCTGACGGCAAAAGTGGTGCGGTAATTCTCTCGGTCCCATCTTCTAGTTTTTCCACCTTTTCGTCAAAATATTCTAGTCTATCAGGGGCTTTTCCAGCAAAATCGTGCAAAGAATTAGAAATAAACAGGGTATTTTTGGCCCGCGTCAGAGCCACATACAAAAGTCGGATTTGCTCACCATCAGTCATCCCGGTGTGGCGAATCTGTTGCAGATTTTTAGGCAAACTCAAGAGATTATTATTACCCTTGCCTTTACCCCAAGCCATATGGTCTGCCGAAATAATAAATACATATTCAAATTCCAGCCCCTTAGCTTTGTGGGCCGACAGCACCTGCACCGCTTCATCTGCATCACGATAAGGGCTACTAGAGGTCAGTTGCATATCTGCATCCGCATAGTCATCCGCCATTTCCACCAAATCTTTAATTCTTAGCGGCTTATCCCCCACATATTTAATCAGTTTAGCCCTAAGAGAGGCCAAATTCTCGTAGAATTTAAACATTTCTGCCGGTTCCAAGCTCTCTATGTGCATTTTCTCTATAATCTTATTAAAAACTAGTTCCAGAGGCTCACTAAAGGCCATCGCCGATAACTCAGCAATCAAATTCATCACTTCGGTAATCTCAGGGGTAGTTTCCGCCGATAGCAGATAATCAAACACACCCTTGTGGGCTTCTCTAGCCTCAGCCACTAACCTCACTGCCTCTAGAACCGGCACATTTAGCCACGGATAGGCTAGAACCTCCAACATCGAAACCGTCGGCTTTTTCTCCTCCGCCACCTCTTGGGCCAATTTTAAGAGCGTAATAATCTCATGAATTCTCGTATCTTCCAACAGATTGTCTCGCCTTTCGTAAGCGATGTTAATTTCGGGATGTTCTTTCAGATATGGTAAAAGTGGCGTAAAATATTTATGTTTGCTAGAAATCACCGCGATTTCAGTCTGTTTAACTCCTTTCTTGATCAAATCGGCGATTTTTTCCGCCACAAAACTATATTCTTGATCAGAAGACAAAAACTCAACTCTCTCAACCTGAGATTTAACAGGATTTTCCTTGTGCGCAGTCAAGATTTTTTCGTTAGAAAACCGATTTGGTGCCTGATTAATAATTTCTCTCGAAAAATCCAAAATCTCTTGGGTAGAACGGTAATTTTCAGTCAGAGTGCAAACTTTTGCGTCGTAATATTCCTGAAAATCCGATAAATTCGTAGCCGTCGCCCCCTGGAATTCGTAAATTGCCTGGTCGTCATCGCCCACTGCCATAATCAAAGGTTTTTCATAATCAGTCAGCTCTTTGATAATCGCAAATTGCATCGGATTGGTATCCTGGAACTCGTCCAGCATCACAAATTGATATTTTTCTTGCAAAGTTTTCTTGAAAGCAAGATTAGAGTGTAAGACTTTAAGGGCCTCAATAATCATATCATCAAAATCAAATAACCCCTCTTTTTCAAGATATTCTTGATACCACTTCATCAAAACAGCTACCGACTTTAATTTTTTATTTGCAATTCGGTCCTTCAAGCGATATCCACCCTTATCGTCCTTATCAAAATAATCGTCCTTCCAAGAAGTTAAAGGCGTGATTTTTTGGGTCGATTCTGCTTCTAAAATGGCGGTTTTTAAATCTCTTGCCATCCCTACAATCGAACGCTCAATATTTCCCACAATCGGGGGCAAATCAACATAGTTTGACAATAATTCATAAATTGGAAGGTATGCCTTTTCGTAAGATTCCTTAAATTTCCTCGGCACCACATTCAGAAGTAGTGGCGAAATCGCTTTGGAGAGCACTTCGTTGTCTTCGATATTTTGATTAGCGATTTTTTCTAAACTAAAAGCATCGAGTCCAGCCGATTTTGCCTCTGAAATTACGCTGATAATATCTTTAACTTTATCGCCAGCCAAAATATCTGAAGCCGGCAGTTTTTTCTGTAGATTTTTGACGATTTTGAATTGGACCACCTCGTCAATCGCTGATTCTAGCGCCCTTTGATATTCCGACGAAAATTGTTTATATTGGCTCAAAATCCCCTGACCAAAAGCATGGTAAGTGCCAATATTGACTTTGAGAGCGTCCTTTCCAATTAGGGACTTCAACCGCTCCCGCATATTAAACGCCCCCGACTCGGTAAAGGTAAGACAGAGTATATTAGACGGATCAGTATCGGTATTTTTCAAGATATATTCTACTTTAGAAGACAAAAGTTGAGTTTTACCAGTACCCGGCCCCGCCAAAACCAAAAGTGGGCCTTCTAGATATTCTACCGCTTCTTTTTGCTTTTCATTTAACTTCATTAAAACTCCAATCGTTAGAGAGCAGCATCAACTCCCTCAATTTAAGAGCCGTATCCGGCACTTTAATTTCTCCCCGCTTAACTTTAGAAAGCGCCGTTAGCCCCTCTACAGTTTTTTCTGGTTTGGCTTTTGAGTTCTCTCTCAAAATCTGCCCGAATTCATAATTTCTAGACGGGAAGTCGCAAGTCAGTCTCAAATCTCCAATCCCACAAGCGAGTTTTACAGTATCAGGGAGCCCATCATTAGCCAAAAGTAACACTTGCATTTCTGCCGCTACCTCAGTTAGATATTTTTCGTGTTCCAATGAACCTGGTCTCAAATTAAGATATCCAGCGTAAATCGCATAGATATTTTTGAGTGCCCCACACATCAAAACACCGTTTTTGTCAGAAGTTTTGTCAAACGTCAAAAAATCTGTCTCAAATAATTCCACTACTCTTTGGTCGGTAGCAGTCAGATGAGTGGGCTTTCCATCCTTAATATCCGCCGCAAAGCCAGGCCCCGAGAGCACCATATAATCCGAAAAATCTTTAAAATTATGAGCATCTAAAAACCCTTTAGTGGCTACAATAAGAGGTGTATTTTTGGGCAGATACGGCAAAAGATGAGGAGCGGCCATAGATGGCACCGCCAGAACAATATATTTAGCCCCCTTCAAAACCTCCGCCAGGTTTTCTTTTTCTATTTTAGAATCATAATAGTCAATGTCGTAGCCTTTGTCAGCCAAAATTCCTCCGAGCGCTGTTCCAAAAGCCCCCGCACCTAAAATCGCAATCTTCATATTTCTATTATATCACGAGTTGAGATTCACTAATCACCTACAATGGTGTATTTTACCTTACCAGTATAGGTACCGGCAGGCTGAGATTGAGAAATGTAATATTGGTAATCAGCACGCATATTCCCCTCTACGGGAGAAGTGGTAGAACCCCCAAACTGAATCACTGTGGTGGCACTACTAGGAACGCTCGCCCACGTAGCAAATGGAGTTTGAATCGTAGCGGTAGGGGCACCAGTTCCTGTAGGCGAAGTTACACTTGCTGAAGTAATTCTCATCGCCCACGCCGATGTGGCGCCACTTGTAGCCGTACCAGTAGGAATCACAGCAGAAGTAGTAGGACTATACATGTCCGTATTGCCATCATATCCAGTAGCATGAGCCGCATCCGGAGAAAAACCAATTGCCTTAATTTTAAAGCCAGTAATATTATTGCAAGTAACTTTTACTATGTTCCCATCTGTATAAGATCTAGTTTCTGACGTCGTATCTCCTACCGTTCCGTTCATCGCCGAAAAAGTAAAAGTATAGTCATAATTATCATTAAACGTGCAGGCATCATCCACCACCACTCTAGCTTCCGCCGAATCTGGGTTAGTCGCTCTAGCATAAGGAGTAGTGAGCACCACAGCACCAAACACCGTCATTACAGTTAATATCAACGATGGAACATATTTTAGTTTGATTTTCATAATGTATTGACCTTATCTGCTAATATTTTAACATGAGTATTTTCAAAAATCAACTACTTTTTCAAGTTTTTTCCGCTTTAAATGACGGCCGTAAAACACCATACCTATCACCGAGCCAATCGTGGCTAGGACCAAAAAGATAAACCAAATCGGGCAAATTAGCATCACCGAAGTAATGTTTATATTATCGCCCATAAAAGATACGTTTTGAGTTACTTCAAACACCCCTAGAGGCGGCATATCAGCCAGCGTCCTTTTTACCAATCTAGTACTCTCTGGCATCACTACCGATTCAAAAGTATTATTTTCGCCATCTTTAGGGATAATCGTTTCGCCGTTAAAACTGTTTTTGACTGTAATTGTTACTTCAGCAATTTCATGCACATTACCGGTGTTGGTAAGCCTAGTAAGTACATAGGGGGCACCAGTAGCCACGAATCCCGGGATTTGATTCTCCAAAATCTGTCCACCATGAGTAGTTTCGCCTTCCACATCTGCATATACCACACTCGCCATTTCATAAACATTCTGCACCGCAAAATTATTGGTATTATCAACCAAATTATTCGAACTCACCCCTAGCATCATATACTGCCCACCACCAGGAGCATTTTTGGGCACTTCGATCGTGAAATTCACCATTTGGGTGTCATTGGGTTTTAATACGCCAGTTTCATTCTCTAGAGTAGTCCATTCCACAATTCTCGACCAATCCGACACCGTTTCAAAATCAGTGTCATATTCTTCGCCAAGTACAGAATATGGGTACAACGCCACTTTGTAATAAAAATTTTCCGTCGCTGCCGCCGGATTCGCCACCATAATCGAGCCTTGATAAGTCTCCCCTGGTTCTAGGTGAATTTTTTGGCTCATTGGTGAAACGGTAAAACTATTTCTCATATTTACTCCATACTGATTATTTTGCCCGTCCCCCGCTCTAGATGTAGCAAACGTTGATTAGAAGACCCCCGATATCTCAAGCTTAAATCTTTTTTGGAGAGAATAAACGGCCCGTCAATCAAAGCGTCTAGAGATTTCAAGAATTCTAAGGCGTCTCCACCGGCTTTTTGAATCTGCTCATAGGTAAAACCCGAAAAACTCCAGATGTCCCAACCAAAGTCTTTTCTTGCTCTGTCGGCAATTTCTTTGCAGGCTCTAGCTTGTACAAACGGCTCGCCCCCACAAAAAGTTAAACCTGTCTGCCCGCGGAATTTGGAAAGGCGCTCCATTATTTCATCAATCGATACCAAAAATCCCGCTTGATAGTCCCAAGTCTCGGGATTTTGGCAACCTGGGCAGTGGTTGGGGCACCCTTGGGTCCACAAAACTGCTCTTAAGCCATCGCCATTGACGATATTATCATGTTCCAGTGGTCCAGAGAGGAGAATCATCCCCTCTGGCGTTTCTACTTTTTGGCCGATTTTAGCAACCGCAATTTTGTCCCAATCTTTCAAAGCTCACATCTCCTTCTAGACGGCCACAATGTGGGCATCTTTCACCTTTAATTATACCAGAAAATCCACAAACTGGATCCCGATCTACTGGGTGGTTAACTGAGCCATAACCAATTCCTGCATCGTGCATTTTCCTAATCACTGCCTCAAATGCTGGGAGATTTTGCGATGGGTCCCCATCGAGCTCAATATAAGTAATATGTCCAGCATTACAAAGATTATGATAAGGCGCTTCGATGTCGATTTTATCGAAAGCCGAAATTGGGTAATAAACTGGCGCATGGAAGGAATTGGTATAGAAATCTCTATCTGTCACGCCTTTAATCTTACCAAATTCTTTACGATCAATCTTGGTAAAGCGACCAGCGATACCTTCGGCTGGGGTGGCCAGAAGCGAGAAATTGAGATGGTATTTTTTAGAATAATCATCACATTTTTCTCTCATGTGGGTAATAATATCGAGACCAAGTTCTCTAGCGTCTTCATCCTCACCGTGATGTTTGCCCACCATCGCAACCAATGTCTCAGCCAGACCAATAAAGCCAATCGAAAGCGTGCCATGCTTAATTACATCTCTTAGGGTATCGTTCCAGCCAAGTTTTTCTGAGCCAAACCAGTTACCTTGCCCCATCAAGAACGGAAAGTTCCTTACATGTTGATTAGCCTGGAATTCAAACCGTTCGAGAAGTTCATCTTTTACAAGGTCCATTTTTTCGTCTAATTCTTTATAAAATCCGTCCCAATCCGCTTCTTTTCTTTCTTTCAAACAAATTCCGTGTTTAATACCGATTCTAACCAAATTTACAGTAGTAAAGGAGCAGTTGCCTCTACCCGTCACGATACCGTCAGATTCTGGGAAAACCGAAGCAAACACTCTCGTTCTACAGCCCATCGTAGCGATTTCAGTGCGGTAATCGCCTTTTTTGTAATATTTAAGGTTATATGGCGCATCAATGAAGCAGAAATTCGGGAATAATCGCTTAGCCGAGACTTCCATCGATTTCTTAAAGAGATCATAATTCGGATCATCTGGCTCATAGTTCACCCCAGACTTCACCTTGAAAATCGAAATCGGGAAAATTGGCGTTTCACCCTTGCCAAGACCGTTTTCAGTAGCTTGGAGCAGGTCCAATGAGACCAATCGCCCAGCCGGTGTTGTGTCTGTACCAAAGTTAATAGAAGTAAATGGCACCTGGGCTCCCGCACGCGAGTGCATCGTGTTGAGATTATGTACAAAGCCTTCCATCGCCTGCAAAGTTTCGCGCTCTACGTCTTCGTTGGAGGCCTCTATTATTTCTTTTGGCCATTTTGCTTTCTTCAATTTCTCGTCATCGCCATATTTGATAGTATCTTTTACTTCAAGTGATAGTTTTTTGCCAGCAAATTTATTGTATTTTTCAAGATTTCTTTTGAGGGCTTTTCTAAAGGATTTATCTACACCCGGCGCCATCGCGTAATCGAAATTCGGAATCGATTGACCACCGTGCTGCTCATTTTGGTTAGCCTGGAGCAAAATCGCCGCAAGGGCCGCATAAGAGCCAATTGAATTAGGCGTTCTAAGATGCCCATGGCCAGTGTTAAAACCGCCATTTTCAAACAGTACAAATGGGTCTGATTGGCAGCAAGTCAGAGTACCAGTAGCATAAAAGTCCAAATCATGAATATGAATATCGCCGTTATCATGCGCCGCCGCAATATCCGGGCGAAGAAGTATGCTCTTAGCAAACACCTTAGAGCCTTCCGCCCCAAATTGAAGCATTTTGCCCATCGCCGAGTTGCCATCTACATTGGCGTTAGACCGTTTCACATCAGAATCTTCGGAGGCATCAGCGTGTGAAATGGTTTTATAAATATTCATTAGATCCGACTTGGCTTCGCGAATCCGCGAACGTTCTTGGCGAAATCTAATATACTCTCTAGCGGTCTTCTTATAGGAGGACTCCATCAAAACTTCCTCTACAATGTCTTGAATCTGCTCTACCGAAGGAGTACGAGTTTTAATAGTCTCTTCCGCTCTTTTCAATACTTTTTCGGCTAGTTTTTTGGCCTTTTCCGCCTTAAACTCCTCTGTCGCAAGCCCAGCTTTAGCAATCGCATCCGCAATCTTTTCGCTGTTAAAATTGACGATTTTCCCATCCCGCTTTTTGATTTTTTTGAACATGATACCTCCTTAGCTTGTTCAGTATGACCTTAATATTGCTAACCCCCATATTTAGCGTCTATTTACTATTCTAGCACACCACATCTAGTATTTTCAAGGTTTTTATGCTAAAAAAGTAAAAATTACAACAAAAAGGGCTGGAGATTAATCTCCGGCCCATTCTTCCTCCTTCTCCTTCTTTTTTCTTTCAAGATCGATTCTTTTCTGAATAAAATCTGAAACTGATAGCAGTTCTCCTTTTTTCAGTGCCCTTCTAATGTTGTCCCGGACATATCTCCGTCGATCATAATTTTCAAAATATCTAATGATCTTATACTTATAGTCCGGGCTAATCGGCATAAATCCAACTGCCATCGACCAATGATCGAGCATATCCAAAGCTGCCCAACGAATCATATTACGATCATAGATCAACCGATCAAGATTTGAACCCCTAAGACCATATTCGTATACCACTTTTTGTACAGGATATACGCCTTCGTCTACATTGATTCCCATCTTTAGAGCTGCCTGATGTTCGCCCATCGCCTTTAGAAAATCCAGAAACGCTATGTAATACCTGACACGATCATCCGCGGAAACTTTGTTACTATCCATCTTTACACCCCCTTATTAGGAAAAAGAATTATTAATGTACCATAGTTACTATTATAGCACAAACAGTATAAAAAGTCAAGGTAGAGGCACAAAAAATGGTGGATCATAGAGGGCTTGAACCTCTGACCTCAGCAATGTGAATGCTGCGCTCTAGCCAACTG
>JAUNRI010000058.1 GCA_030535695.1 Candidatus Saccharimonadota bacterium
AGGTCGGTTACGGTTATGATTAGCAAGCTTGAATCATAACAACTCTGGTTTACCAGACGTAACATTAAGCTAACACGAATTTACGATATGATTGCACGACTAAGTTGTTAAACAAAAACCGCCAAAAGGGCGGTTTTTTGTTATAATTAGAAAAAGGAGGAAAAATGGAAAAACGCTTTATCCCAGGAACCAACCCAAAATGGGGCAGAGAATTACCAGACAAAGACGATAACTCTCTAGTAGATAAATACGGCAACAACTACGACAATGGTTATAATTTTGACGAAAAAGATGACGAAGAAGAATTTCCACCATTCGACCCAGAAGCCGCCAAAAAACTCTTGAAAAAATAAGCATTTTGTGATATAATATAAGTAATCACTTAGGTGACGCAGTTTAACTTTTGATTGGTTTTAGCTATCAAGAAAGGGGTGGATTTATGGTAGTAGCACAGCAGCAGTACAGTTTTGAAGAGGCATTTAACATTGTAGAGGATCTCGCGCAGAAAGTAAATCATATGCCGTATCATGAAGAATACGAGAGATTCGGTTACGGTGATGCTAAAGAGTTAGCATTGGCATTAAACAAAGACGCCGAAAGAGAAATGTGGAAACTTGGCATCAGGCCTTTTGCGATTGTAAGTATCGCCGTCTTGAGAGAACGCCGCAGACGGGCTGGTCAGCCCATTATCATTACCCAGGCTTGGGAACAGGGCAATGCAACCCTCTTCGAGAACAAGTTTCCCGAAGATGACTAACGGAGAGATTACTGATTGGCTCTAGATCTTATTTTTACAGGAGGAGGTGAAGCTATGTTAATAGATGAGAAAAAAACAATATTACACGACTCTCTACTCAAGAAAACTGAGGAGCTCGGCCGCGAACCGACATACTCGGACGTATTGCTAGATGAAAGGATGCCGCATCCTAACGACTATGCATACGATTACGGCTCGTTTAGCGATGCCGTTAAAGAAGTATGGGAGGAGTATAGCTTCAAAGGGAAAACAGCCATTAAGATCAAAAAACCAATCAATAATTTAGGGAGGAACCGGGCCTAATGGCCCGGTTTTTCATTTGCAAACTATCTGTTATCACCTTCACCGTGGACTTTACCACGCTTCAAACGATCTTGCAGTTTAGCGATATTTTTTTCAGCGACTTCAGACATCGGCACATTCATATATCTTGAAATCGAAGCGATATACCACAATACATCACCGAGCTCTTTTACCATTGCATCTTTGTCCTCTGGTGATACCACCCCATTTTTATCGCGCAAAATCTTCTTATACTTATCTGTAAATTCGCCCGCTTCACCAGAAAGCCCCAGAACTTTCTCAATAAATCCTACCTCTTTTAAATCGCATTTCTCATAAGTATCAGATGCCGCAGCCTGTTTTTGGTACTCATCAAATTCCATTTTGCCTCCTTTACTGGTATAATTATAACACATGGAAGACACACGAAATCTGATTGATGAATTTAAAGGCAAAACCAATGAACAAGTTTTTGATGAGCTGTCTAAAAAACGCCAAAATTTAGAGATTGCAATAGAAAACGTTGAACACGATTTTAATATTGGCTCGATTGTGAGAACGGCCAACTCTTTTAACGTGAAAAAGGTCCATATCATTGGACGCAAAAAATATAATCGCCGCGGGGCTATGTGTACGGATAAGTATTTGGAAATTGTTCACCACGCATCTATAGAGGAGTTTTTAGCTTCTCAACAGGGTAGGGAACTAGTCGCCATCGAAAATAATGTGGCGGCGGCGCCTCTGCACGAAAAGAAGTTCAAGGATAATACTACTCTCGTATTTGGGTCTGAAAATAACGGCATTACAGAGGAGCTGCTAGAAAAAGCGCACGATGTCCGTTATATTGAATCCTTTGGTTCCACCCGCTCGGTCAACGTCGGCGCCGCCGCCGCTATCGCCATGTACGAATGGACCAGACAAACCAACTGGCAGTAAAATTAACGTCCGCCTCTAATAAAATTAACCAGCAGCGTCAAAATCAAAGTATGAAGATTGGCTGCAATCAAAAGCCCAACCACCACTGTAATCACCCCAAATAGTTTCACACGATCATAAGAACGAACACCCCCAGCTAAATTGTCAGCGATTTTCTGATAAAACACCACAATCGCCCCACCAACGGCAGCAATAGCAAGTCCACCAAATACCCATCCAATACTAAAAGTAAAATCCATACCTTAATTATACCATAAGAACTTGATTTTTTCACGTTTCTGATGTAAAATAAAAGAGCACATTGCTATTTTTATGGGGTAATAGCTCAGTTGATTAGAGCGCTGCCTTTGCAAGGCAGAGGTCCAGGGTTTGA
>JAUNRI010000021.1:0-7282 GCA_030535695.1 Candidatus Saccharimonadota bacterium
AAAAACCGCCAAATAGGCCTAAAACAGCCAAAATCATCAAAATGCGCTATAATTTATTTTATGCAAGAAGGCCAAGATTGGATTTATACCGATATCGTCAAAGAGCATTTTCTAAACCCCAGAAATTATCTGATGGGTGATGAATCCAAGTTTAAATACGATACCAGTGGTATTGTAGGAAACCCAATCTGTGGCGACCAGATGAAAATGTATCTTCAGATTGACAAAAAAACCGACACCATCAAAGATATTCGTTGGAAGACTTACGGCTGTGCTTCGGCCATTGCTTCTACCTCCGCTCTTTCTGAGCTTGCTAAGGGCAAAACCTTAGATGAAGCACTCAAAATCTCCGCCGAAGACATCGACAACTATCTCGGCAAGCTTCCTAAACACAAATTCCACTGTTCAATTCTTGGCCACGATGCCTTGAGGGACGCTATTGAGAACTATCGAAAGGGATAGTGCTCATTTTTTGGAGCCTATCGACGACTCCTGGCAAAACTTCCATCACTCTATCTACATCTTGAATAGTATTAGAAAGGTCAAAAGAAAAACGAATCGAAGAATGTGCCACCTCGGCATCCCCAGTTTTTGCCATCAAAACATGCGAAGGTTTAATGTCGCCTGCGGCGCAAGCTGAGCCAGTCGAGACGATCACTCCTTCGGCATCTAGATAGAGCTGAATCGACTCACCTTCTGCCGCCCGAAAAGAGACATTCAAGATGTTTGGTAGAGATTTTTTAGGAGTCAAATCGGTATTAAGAGAACTACCCGGAATTTCCCCTAAAATTCGCTTTGCCAGAAGGTCACGGAGTTCTCTTACTTTGGTATCATATTTCTCCCAAGTCTTATTTTTAAGGACGTGTTCAAGTGCCGCTCCAAAACCGATAATTCCTACGGTGTTGTAAGTCCCACCTCTACGCTTATTTTCTTGGTTGCCACCGATGATCAGAGGCTTAAAAGGCACACCTTTTTTGATATACAAAGCTCCCACCCCTATCGGCCCGCCAATTTTATGCGCCGAAAAGGTAGCGTAATCTAGCCCAAGTTTTTTCACGTCCACCGGGATTTTTCCCAACGCTTGGGTAAGATCAGAATGGAAATAACAATCTTCTTTAGATTTATAAAAATCCAGAATCTCACCAGTTTCGTTATTTGCGAGCATATAAGAGTAAAGTTTGGGCAGGCTATCACCTTTTAAAATTCTTGCCGCCTCTATCACTGAGTGATGCTCAAGTGGGGAAGTTTCAATCTGGCATCCTTCAAAAGTTCTCATCACGGTATTATTACTTTCAGAAGCCCCCGAAGTAAAAATAATTTCCTCTGGGTCAGCGTTGATTAACTGAGCTAGCAATTCTCGCGTATGCTCAATCTGGTTCATCGCCAGATGCCCAGGAGTATGGAGCGCCGAAGCATTGGCAAAAAACTTCGTTTCCGCCTCATGCATCGCTTTTATAACCTCAGGAAGCATCGGCACCGTCGCCGCAAAATCTAGATATGTCATTAAAAACATTATAGCATTTTTTACCTTAAGAGTCCTTTCTAACGCCTTGCATTTTTCAATTTTAAGGTGTATAATAGATGAAGAATATAAAAGAAGAGGTATAAAATGGCGGCAAAAGAAGCCTATGATTCATCTGAGATTCGCGTGCTCGAAGGCCTAGAACCTGTGCGTCTGCGCCCTGGTATGTATATCGGTTCCACCGGTTATGACGGTCTCCACCATCTCATCAAAGAAATCGCCGACAACTCCATCGATGAGGCTATCGCCGGTTTCGCCAACAAAATTGACATCACTATTCTAAAAGATGGCGGTGTTAGAGTAGAAGACAACGGGCGTGGTATCCCTGTAGATATTCACCCAAAAACCAAAAAGTCCACCCTAGAAACAGTTTTAACCATCCTTCACGCCGGTGGTAAATTCGGCGATGGTGGCTACAAAGTTTCCTCTGGTCTTCACGGTGTAGGTTCATCCGTGGTAAATGCTCTTTCTACCCATATGATGGCAGAGGTTTATAGAGATGGCAAAACTCATCACATCGAGTTTGACGTCGGCAAACCGACTATGGAATTACAAGTCACAAAAGGCTCGCCAAAAGAACACGGTACCTCTATTACTTTTTACCCAGATCCATCAATTTTCAAAGAAACCACCACTTTTGATTACAACTGGGTATCCTCTTATGCTCGCCACCAAGCCTATCTTACCAAAGGCATTTTAATCACTGTTAGAGATGAACGCACCGGTGCCTCCGAATCATTCTACTTCGAAGGCGGTAT
Organism: Candidatus Saccharimonadota bacterium; assembly: GCA_030535695.1. Lineage (GTDB taxonomy): Bacteria > Patescibacteriota > Saccharimonadia > Saccharimonadales > Saccharimonadaceae > Nanosyncoccus. The sequence continues at coordinate 2,281 of JAUNRI010000021.1, forward strand.
CAAGAGCTACGTTAAACGCTTAAATCAAGGCAAGGAATTATTATCAGACGACATCTTCTATGTAGAAAAACAGATGAACGAGGCCATGATCGAAATCGCGCTTCAATACAATGACACCTTCGCCGAAATCATGAAGCCCTTTGCCAACAATGTTCTTACCCCAGATGGTGGTATGCACGTGGTCGGGTTTAGAACTGGCTTAAATCGCACCATCAATGATTATGCTAGAAAAAACGGTTTGTTAAAAGAGAAAGAAGAAAACCTCACCGGTGACGACATCAAAGAAGGCCTCACCGCTGTAATCTTGGTTAAACTTCCAGACCCCCAGTTTGAAGGTCAGACCAAGAATAAACTTGGTAATCCAGAAGTACGCGGTTATGTAGATAAAGTGATGAGCGAATATTTCGGCTACTACCTAGAAGAAAACCCAGCTATCGCTAAGAAAATCGTCGGAAAAGCCACTTTAGCAGCTAGGGCGAGAAAAGCCGCTCGCGCCGCTAGAGATAACGTAATCAGAAAAGGCGCTTTTGAAGGTCTCAATCTTCCTTCAAAACTCGCAGACTGTTCATCTAGAGACAGAAGCGAATGCGAACTCTTCATTGTAGAGGGTAATTCTGCGGCCGGTTCTGCCAAAGAGGGCAGGAACCCACAGATTCAAGCTATCCTACCTTTGAGGGGTAAAGTCCTCAATACCGAAAGAGCACGTCTAGACAAAATGCTCGCCAATCAAGAGCTCGTTTCTCTTATCAAGGGTCTTGGTGTAGGTATTGGCGACCAATTCAATATCGATGGTCTAAGATACGACAAAATCATCTTTATGACTGATGCCGACGTCGATGGTCTCCACATCGCTACCTTACTTATGACTTTCTTCTTCCGTTATATGCCAGATGTCATTGAGGCCGGTCACGTTTATTTGGCGAAGCCTCCATTATTTGGTCTTATCAAAGGCACTGGTGCTACCCGTAAAATCGACTATCTCTACGACGAAGTCGCTCTAGAGAACAAACTCACCGAAAAAATCGAAGAAAGGAAAAAAGCCGGCACCAAGGTTGACGAATCTCAAGAAAGATTCAAACAAGCTGGCTACACTGCTCAGCAACGGTTTAAAGGTCTTGGCGAAATGGACGCCAAACAACTCTGGGAAACCACGATGGACCCAGAAAATCGTGTTTTGGTACAAGTTCATGTAGAAGACGCCGAAAAAGCCGACGCTGTCTTTACGAAGTTAATGGGTGACCAGGTCGAACTTCGTAAGAACTTCATTCAAGCCGGCGCCGCATCAGTCAATTTGGACGATTTGGACTTTTAAGGAGGAATTATGGAAGAAAATGAAGAAAAAATGATTCAAGAACCAATCGAAGGAGTAGAAATCAAACCAGTTGAGCATACCATGGAAGACTACTTCTTAAAGTACTCCATGTCCGTAATTATCGACCGTGCTCTCCCGGATGTCCGCGACGGCTTAAAGCCTGTAAATCGCCGTATATTATATGCCATGAACAAAAACGGCTGGAAAGCCCCTCACCCAACGGTCAAATCTGCCCGTATCGTCGGTGAAGTCATGGGTAAGTACCACCCACACGGTGATTCATCTATTTATGACGCTATGGTCAACCTCGCCCAACCTTGGAAGATGCGCTACACCCTCGTAGAAGGTCAAGGTAACTTCGGTTCTGCCGATGGCGATGAGCCAGCAGCTTCTCGTTATACCGAGGCCAGAATGGACAAAGTTGGTGCCGAACTTCTTTCCGACATCGAAAAAGACACCGTAGATTTTCGCGATAACTTCGATGGTACCGAGAAAGAGCCAGTGGTTCTTCCTGCAGCTCTGCCAAACATTCTCTTGAATGGTCAGATGGGTATCGCTGTAGGTATGGCTACCAATATTCCACCTCACAACCTCGGAGAATTAGTTGATGCCACAGTCGCCCTTATTGATGATCCAGAAATCAGCCTGGAAGGTTTGATGAAGCACGTCAAAGGCCCAGATTTTCCAACCGGTGCAGAGGTATATGGTGGCGCCCCGATGAAAGAAGCTTATGCCACCGGTAAAGGTTCTGTCACTATCAGAGGTATCGCCAACATCGAAGAGCGCAAAAACGGCCGTTATAACATTGTTATTACCGAGATGCCATACGGTGTTTCTAAGGAAGGCCTCATTGGCAAAATTCGCGATCTCGCTATCGCTAAGAAGTTAGACCACATCGCCGATGCCAGAAACGAATCGGCAAGAGGTAAAACCAGAGTCGTAGTAGAGCTCAAAAAAGATGCTTTCCCTAAGAAAATCTTAAATCAGCTCTACAAACTAACCGATCTTCAGACTACTTTCCATTACAATGTTTTGGCACTCGTAGATGGCATTCAGCCACGCGTTCTCGGCCTTAAAGAGATTTTGAACGAATTCGTAAAACACCGTCAGATTGTCATTCGTAGAAGAACCGAGTTTGACTTAAAGAAAGCCAAAGAACGTGCTCACATCTTGGAAGGTTTGAAAATCGCCCTTGATAACATCGACGAAGTGATCAAAGTCATTCGCGCAGCTTATGACGATGCCGACAAGCAACTTATGAAACGCTTTGGTTTGTCAGAAATCCAAGCCAATGCTATCTTGCAAATGCAACTTCGCCGCCTTCAAGGTCTAGAAAGAGACAAAATCGAAGAAGAACTAAAAGAACTTCACGAACTCATCAAGAAGTTAGAAGCCATTTTGGCCGACGAAAAAGAAATCTTGAGAGTAGTCAAAGAAGAACTCATCGCCATGAAAGAAAAATACGGCGACGAGCGTCGCTCCAAGATTATCAATCACGAACTTGGCAAATTCTCTGAAGAAGAGTTAATCCCAGAAGAAGAATCAGTGATTCTCTTAACTACTGAGAATTACATCAAGCGTGTCCCGCAAAATGATTTTAGAAGGCAAAATCGAGGTGGCAAAGGCAAACGTGGTATGACCACCAAGGAAGAAGACGTTATCGCCCAGATTGTCACCACTAATTCCCACGACTATTTGTTATTCTTCACCAATCAGGGTAGATTGTTTAGGTTAAAGGCCTACGAAGTGCCACAAGCCTCACTTTCTGCTAAGGGTACCGCAGCAGTCAATCTCCTCAATATGCACCCAGAGGAAAAAATCACTGCCATCATCAAACAGGGCACCGGTGTAGAAAATGGCTATCTCTTTATGGCCACCAAGAAGGGGACTATCAAGAAGTCTGCTATCAAAGATTTCTTCAATGTTCGTTCTAACGGTCTCATCGCTATTAAGTTAGATGGTACTGACGAGCTAAGATGGGTCAAAGAGACCACCGGCGAAAACGACATCGTGATTTCCACCTCTGCTGGTCAGGCCACCAGATTTAACGAAAAAGAAGTTCGCGCCATGGGTCGTGCTGCCATGGGGGTAAGAGGTATGCGGCTTCGTCCCAAGGACGAAATCGTCGGTATGGACGTCATCACTGATGCTAACCAAAAGCTTATCGCTGTCTCTGCCAATGGCTATGGCAAGCTTTGTCTTGTATCCAACTTCCCACCACACCGTCGTGGTGGCGTCGGTATCAAGGTTGCCTCTGTCACTGATAAGACTGGCCCAATCGTCGCAGTTCACACCTTGGATCCAGAAGCCAAAGAAGTGATTATGGCTTCTACTAAGGGCCAGGCCATCAGAGTAGCTGTCAAAGAAATCCCAACTCTCGGTCGTGCTACTCAGGGCGTTCGCATTATGAAAATGAGCGAAGGCGATTCCGTCGCCTCCATCGGCATCGTCCTCCCAGAAGAAGACTCTGAAGACGGCGAAAAATAAAATTCAAGATTGCCTTATTTGTAGTCCTATGCGATAATTTAATTATTATGATAAAGGGTTTCGGTATTGTTTCTGGTGGTGTCCAGGCAGAAACTGCGGCATCGGTCGCTAAGATTTTGGGCACAAAAGTTTTAAAAACGGAATTAAAAGAGTTCTCTAACGGTGAACGTTACGCAAGGCTAGAACAAAATGTTCGCAATTTAGATTTATTTATCTTTAATTCTTGCACAAACACAAAAAGTTATACCTTAAATGACGCTCTGATAGAAACGTTAATTATTATTGATGCGGCAAAACGTGCCTCGTCTAGCAAAATTTCTGTAGTCTTGCCACTTTTCCCATATGCTCGCCAAGATCGTAAAACACGAACTAGAGAGTCAATTACGTCAGCGTTAGTGCTCCAGCTCTTAAAACAAGCTGGTGCCGATCGCATCGTTACGGTAGATTTACATTCCACTCAATCTCAGGCGGCTTTTTTTGGACCATTTGAAAATCTTTCCGCCCACCCACTTTTGATAAAAAAAGTTAAAAATCTTATCAAGAAGCATCAAGATGATTGTGTCATTATTGCTCCGGATGCCGGTAGTGTCAAAAATTCTTCTCGTTTTGCTAAAGAACTAGAAATTCCACTAGTCTTTATTCCAAAATCTAGAGACAAAGAAGATTCATCTAAAATTATTAGGCCTAAAGAAACCGAAAATGTAGCAGGCAAAACTTGCATCATTATTGATGACATGATTGACACTGGCGGCACTATTATTTCTGCCGCTGAAATGTTAAAGAATGCTAAGGCTGCTAAAATTATTGTCTGTGCTACTCACAGTATTCTCTCCGCCGACGCTGCCAATAAAATTTACAACTCACCTATTGATTTAATTCTAACCACAGATTCCGTCCCGCAACAAAGTCATCAAAAAATTTTAGGTGACAAAATTCAGGTTATCTCAATCGCCCCATTGCTGGCGGATGCCATCAAAAGCATCCAGACTGGCAACTGTACATTAGATATAGACTAAAATTTTAAAATAATATATAATTAAAATGCTAGAATTTGATAAATTGGTATATTTTTTACTTTGGGTTTCGATATAAAGAGCGGCTACGTGTGGCGATGAACCAGTACCGAAACCCGGTTTATCAAATTCTAGCGAACCAGACGTGGTCGCTTTTTAAATGGCGGCTAGAAAGGGAAGTATGGGTCTA
>JAUNRI010000021.1:7292-10424 GCA_030535695.1 Candidatus Saccharimonadota bacterium
CTATATCATAAAATCAACCAACAAATCAAAGAACAAAATATCTCCACAATTACGTTAGATATTTTTGACACAGTTCTACTTCGCAAAATTTGGCCAGAAGATTTGCAATTTTTGAAAGTCGCTCAAAAATGGACCCCAATTTTTCGCCAAATATTTTCAAAACATATTACTGCAGACGAGCTATATTCTTATAGAATATATGCCAGAAAAGAGCTAATTGCAATACATAAAAGGTACAACAGACCATCTACCGATAGCAATTTCTCTCTAGAGAATTTAGTAGAATACGATGTTAATTTAGATAGTTGGTTTAGCCAAATTATAGACCTAATTTCCACCAAATACCAGGTTAAACTTACCAGTAATCAAAAAACTCAAATTTTGCGTTCTATGATAAAAATTGAAATCGAAACCGAAAAACAATTCCTAATTCCCAATCACAAAATTATTAATATAGTTAAAAAACTAAAAAATAGATATCCCAGGCTTAAGGTGTTTTTCGTTTCCGATATGTATCTCACCTCTGAAAATCTTAAAATCCTGTTCGATCATTTCAAAATTGATATTTTTGATGGCGGAATTACTTCTACTGAGGCTAAGCACACCAAAGCTACAGGCAAACTTTATGATTTTCTTCACGAATCAAAAATTCTGGATCAAAATTTTGACATTTCGTATAATTTACATATTGGTGATAGCGAAATTTCCGATGTAAAAAATGCGGTTCTATCTGGCGGGGAAGCCTTACTTTACAAAAAAATTAGGTTCCGCAAAATCCGTACTAACATAGGTAGACTAAAATTAAAAACTATCTGCAAAAGAATTGTTAAGAAAGACCAACAACTCTTGACTGAATTACATCAACGGAATTTATCTACTTTTACCGTCTGGCAGCACTACGGTATTTTATTTGCTCAACCTTTGTTCATCTATTTACAACATCTATTAACGGCTGCGAAAGAGTCGCCAAATACTACTTTTCTAATGGTTTCAAGTGAAGCCAATATTTTTAAAAAATACGGTGAGTTATTAAATTCAGATTTTTCTAAACAATCTAATATCGTTGTAGCGGATAAATTAAACCGCCGTTGTGTTATCCGTGCAATCATTTGGGCTTTAATTAAAGATAAAAATCTCGAATTCAGTCCAGAAGTTATTATGAAAATAGTTGGTCTTGGTGAAGTTGATGGCTCTAGGCGCGATTTTTATGATTTTGTATTCGGACGTAATTATCCATACAGTGAAATTGCTACTAACTATCGCAGCGACGAGCATTTTTTCAAAGCCTTTTTAAAAGAGGTCGCCAAAGCCGATCCCAAATACACTAAGGCACTCAGAGCCTCATATATTTATGCCAAAAGCTTTTTGCCTAAGCACCAGTCAGATAAGATAGTGATAGTAGATGCTGGTTGGGGTGGTACAGTTCAAGTTTTGTTTTCTCAATTTGCGAATTTGCATGGTTATCGTCAAGAAATCGACGGTCTCTACATCGGTGTTATGCCCGGTAATCGTTTTGGTGTTCGCGATATGCCACCCATGGAAGGGTATCTGATGCCAGATGTTAAATATGGCAAAGATCGCTCGCTTTTCTGCGCGGTACTTTGGGAATATCCTTATACTAGCAAACCGCAGTTTAGCGGAGATATCGCTCACCTTGAGCAAATTCGTATCGGCTTAGAAAAGGGCATAGAATTGTTCAGGCATACTACGGGTTCACCCAGGACTTATTATGACCAAACCATTCGCAAAGAGATCAAACGTTTAGTAGCTTATCCTACTATGACAGAAGCAAAAAACCTTGGCAGTATTGAGTTTGACATGGGCTTTGCTAACCCAGCCAGCTTTAGAATTGTGGATATGGAACTTACCAGAAAGTGGGTATTAACGCATTTAATTGTTCGTCCCAAATGGACCGTCAAAAACGTGATTTTTGCTCAAAATCACTGGGCCGGCGGCTTCATTAGATACTACAAAATTCCGTTTGTGCGCCCTTTGGTAAAACTCTATGGCAAACTTGTCAAAAAAACTCTAATTTAATTTCTATTCCGCCTAGGCTTAAGTTTACCAGAAGCATTAAATCCAAAATAACAGGAAACAAAACACTTATGCCAAAAAATTAGGGGGTAGGGGGTTGTTTTTTGATTCTATCTGTGCTAGGTATATTGGCACGTGGGCTGACAGTTTAAAAACTTGCGGGGAGAAAGGAGGGAGCTTATGGGATTTGAAATAAATCTTTTATTTGGGTTAATCCGAATAAAAATTATCCGGTTTCTGAAGAAACGCGGATAACCTAAACTCTAACACCATTCTACCGCACACTAATTAATAAGTCAAGCCCACGCACCGTATATCAATAGTCAAAAAGGAGTAAAAATGCCCAGAAAACTACTAATATCAACCTTAATTTTGGCAGCTGGTGGGCTAGTCAATCTAGCTACTGCTTCGCCACCAGCATCCGCCATGGTCAAAAAAGACGATACGCTTTATTGGTCTTTTGGAGAAATGGCAAAGTTTAACATTGAAATTACCACTGAATCAGAGGGTGTTTGCGGCAGCGACGAGATGTGTAAAGAAATGTACATTCATGAGCGGAAAGAACAAAGCTCTACCCCAGAAAAATATCAAGCCCTGGAGTATTTTAAAGGAGTATCTCGGTTAATTTTCCCAACTATCAATCCTAGCACGGAGATGTTTAGTCTGTATTACAGGGACAGAGATGAGACAGCAGAGATGGAAAATGGCCCTTTTTCTGTTAGGGAGATCTATCTTGCTTGGGTAGAAAACTCAGTCCCAGATCCACGCTACCAGGCTTATTGGGACGGTGACGATGCCATTGCCCCTTATGTTGCGGATATAAGAAGAGGTTTAATGAGTCCAGGTGTGCACGAACTTTATCACGCCAACGTTGCCAAATACGGGGAAAAATGGTTAAGGCCTAATATAGTCATGACTATAGACGCAGGAAGTAGCGGGCTTGCGAATAATCAAAATCACCTGATTCATTTCACGGTTTTGGCCACTAATAATGGCAATATGCTCGGCGCTACTGATTACTCGTCTTGTTTTAACTGGGGGACATATCAAGAAGGCATGGAATGTCGTATCATGTATTCTGGCACCGGCTGGCCAGTG
>JAUNRI010000022.1 GCA_030535695.1 Candidatus Saccharimonadota bacterium
TCTGATGATTGCAACTACACGAATTCTCTGTTTCATTTCCACCCGTTTTCGATTTGGGGCCCTAGTAACCTGTTTTCCCCGTAATATATACAAGGTGGGTAAAATCTTATGCGAGCAGACCACGGTCTGCAGCCACGAAATCCCTTAAACATGATTATTCAGGAAAATCATGCCGCCACTAGGGCCTGTTATAATTATACCATATTATTGGCCGACTAGTTTATAGAACATCTCTATAATTCCAGTGACACCGTTTAGCATCAAACTGGAGAAAAATTCGCCAAAGATGAGAATAAGGATGTAGACGATAATGATGCCATAAACTTCCATTTTGCTCATAATACTGCGGACGGAATCTGGGGCGATGGCGTACAGGACTCTAGAGCCATCTAGGGGTGGGATAGGAATAAGGTTAAAGATAAGAAATCCGAGATTAAGATAGACCAGTTCGGCAAAGGTGAAAAATAATAGGCCATTGGGGTCGTGTTGGAGAGCTCCGGAAAACCAGCCGATTAGAAAGGCGATTAGGGCTAAAAGGAAGTTGGTAAAAGGGCCGGCTAACGCGACAAGAGCCATGCCCCACTCCTTCCCTTTGAGATTATGGTGATTAATGGGGACAGGCTTGGCCCCGCCAAAAACCGGTGCGTTTAAAATATAAAGCACAACCGGCACGAGGATAGACATATAGGGATCGATATGCTTAAGGGGGTTCAAAGTTAGCCGGCCCGCCTCTTTGGCGGTCTTGTCACCGAGCCAATATGCAACTAACCCGTGAGCGAGTTCATGCAAAATTACCGAAAATACGGCAATCAAGAGAACAATGATGATTCTAAGGGGGTCAAAATTCATTAGTTTAAGACCACCACTTCCTTAACGGCTGGAAGGGAGTCGAGGGATTTGACTTTGAGTTTCTTCTCGGTTCTGGCGGTGAGCTTCAAATCTGTAACCATCCCATCCACATTACCCATCGCAACGACTAATTTTGGCTCTAATTCACGAACAGCGCGAACGGATGAAGTGCAAAGAATATCAGCCACGAGATCATCTAGATTTTCTTCGATGCCACCGATGATGCCCACATGTACACCACCGACTTCTACATCGTAGATAGTTTGATTGTCTTTGGTGCCGATACCACGGATAGTGGCGTCGCCAATTTCGAATTCGCCGGGGCCGGTGATTTTACCAACAGCTAGCCCAGCATCAATCGTAAAATCTGCGATATTAAAATTAATAGTGGCTTTTTTGGTAATAATAGTGATGGTGTCTTGATTTTTGCTTTCTATTTCAAACATTTATTTCTCCTTTCTGTTGATAATGCCTTCTGGGTCGATAATTTCGATGATTTCCATCTCGAGGACATCTTCTATAAAGCGGTCTTTGACACTCTTCCTATAAGTGAAATCTTCTGGAGTCATGATGGCGTAGTTGATAGTCTTTCCCTGTTTCTTCTCGATTACTTCAGCCCAACGAGTGAGTTTCTTGGTGCGGTCGTTACCAATGATTAATAAATCGAGACCGTCTTGGCCGGGCAAACGATTGGTGACGATCAGGCCGGTAAGATAATTTTTGACGGGACGGCAATATTCATCCCATGTGGATTCTTTAACATCCTGCTCGCGGGTTGAATTAATTTTTTTGGAAAAGATATCAATCATGGGACGATAGAATGGATGTTTGGAATTGGCTGAGTAATAAACTTTGTTATCAAACGACTCATTTTTGATGATGCCGATGCTCTCGAGATTAGATAGTTCTCTTCTAACTGAATTAATCTGTTCGTCAATTACCCTAGTCATTTCACGAATATAAAAAGACTTACTCGGGCTACTAAAAAATAGTTGTAATAATTTGGCACGAGTTTTGGAACCAAATAATTTTTCTGTTGGTGTATTACTCTCTTTACTCATTCTGTATATAATTCTATCACAAAATCTTCGATTTTATCAAGCGGAAGCCAAATGATATTCGGGTTTCTTTTGAACCAAGTAAGTTGCCGTTTAGCCAAATGCCAATCTTCATAAAAAGCCTTTTCTTTGGCTTCGTCTAACGGCATTTCACCATTTATATATTTATATGCATATTCATAAATATCGCTTTTCATGGCCTGGTTGTCCCAGCCATACTTTTGAACAAGTTTTTTGGTTTCTTTGTATAAATCTTCTGTGAACATTTGGTCGATACGCTTTTTCAATCTCTCTCGTAATTCTTCGGTGCTCCACTTGATTCCTATTAGGTTGTATTCACCTTTTATCTCTGTTCTGTCTGAACAACTTTTTTGTTCAAGGTCGCCAATTTTTTGTCCAGTCGGGCCTTTGAAATGGTAGTCAAAAATTAGTGCGTCAATATAAAGGCCGGTGCCACCAGCAATAATTGGAAGCTTGCCTTTATTTTTAATTTCCTTGATTTTGTCTTCTGTGTAGTTTTTCCAATCAGCTACTGTAAAACGTTCGCCTGGTTCTGCTAAATCTAGACCGTAATGGGGGATGCCATCCTGTTCTTCTCTGCTGGGTTTGGCAGTACCGATGTCCATATCCTTGTAAATTGCACGGGAATCAGCTGAAATAATTTCGCCGTTTAATTCTTTCGCGAGTTTAACAGCAATGCCGGTTTTGCCAGAACCTGTAGGACCGAGGATGACTAAAGTTTTCATAGGCTCTTAAGATAGTCTGCGAGCTTACTTAATTTGACTTTCTCTTCTTTATCTCTTAGCCTTACTGAGACTTCGTTTGCTTCGGCATCTTTAGGGCCGACGATTAGAACTGCTGGAATCTTCATTTCGGTAGCACGCCTAATTTTCTTCCCTAGTGAGTCGCCAGATTCATCTACGGTATATCTTAATTCGTTGTGTTTTAGAGGTTTTTCTAGAATAATGTCATCTAGAATATCGGTAATTTTAGCGACGTAATCTGATACTTTGTCATTGACGGTAAGAATACGCACCTGTTCTGGGGCACACCAGAATGGGAACCAACCACCAGTATGTTCGATAAAGACGGACAAAAATCTTTCAATTGAGCCTAGGGTAGCATGATGAATCATTACTGGTCGCTCTTTTTCGCCTTTGGCATTAATAAATTCTAGACCAAATCTCTCTGGCTGGACGAAGTCTAACTGAATAGTGGCGAGCTGATGCTCACGACCTAGAGCGTCTTCGGCCATAAAGTCAATTTTGGGGCCATAAAAGGCGGCCTCGCCCTCTTGTTCAAAGTAGTCTAGACCGTTGTCGATAGCGGCTTGTTTGATCTGTTTTTGAGCCATTTCCCAGAGTTTTTTGTCGCCAAGGTACTTATCTTCATCAGAACGATAAGATAGCCTAGCCCGGAGATTTTGCATACCCATGGTGGTGTAGAGCTCTTTAACGATAGCAACTAGGCGCTTAACTTCATCTTTGATCTGCTCATTGGTACAGAAAACGTGAGAATCATCTTGAGTGAGTGAGCGAACACGAGAAAGACCGCCAAGCTCACCGGTTTTTTCGTCGCGATAATCGGTGGTAGCTTCCATATAACGAACTGGCATCTCTTTATAAGTGCGCGGGCGTGACGCAAAAATCTGGGCGTGATGCGGACAGTTCATTGGTTTCATAGCGAAATCTTCCCCATTTACTTGGGAATGGACCATGAAAAGTTCGTCGCCAAACTTGGCATAGTGACCGGAAGTTTTATAGAGGTCGGTTTTGGTGATATGTGGAGTCCAAACCTTCTTAAAACCTTCTCTGCCACGCAAACTTAGGGAATAGTTTGCCATTAGCTCTCTTAGCTCGGTACCACGAGGGGTGAAAAGTGGGAGGCCAGCGCCAACTAAATCTGAGAAACAGAATAAATCTAGCTCTTTTCCTAACTTTCTGTGGTCGCGTTCTTTGGCTTCTGCTTGACGCTTGAGGTATTCATTTAGTTCTTCTTCGGTTGGGAAAGCGACACCGTAAATTCTCGTTAGCATATTGCGCTTTTCGTCGCCACGCCAGTAAGCGCCGGCGATTCTCGTAAGCTTAAAGGCGCCAATGTCATTAGTGTTTTTGACGTGCGGACCTTTGCAAAGGTCGGTGAAAATATCGCCGAGGTCATAAAAACTGATTTCTTCATTCTCTGGAAGTTCTTCGATTAGTTCAATCTTATAATCCTGTTTGTTGTCGCGCGCCCAATTGAGGGCATCAGACTTGGAAGAGGTGCGTTTGGTCATGGGAAGATTCTTGGCCACAATTTCGTGCATTTTCTGCTCAATTTTGGCTAAATCTTGATCTGTAATTTTGGTTTTGCCAAAATCAATATCGTAATAAAAACCATCATCTACTGCTGGGCCAATGCCAAATTTAGCATGGGGGTAAAGTTCTTTTACGGCAGCAGCCAAAACATGGCTCAAAGTATGGCGCATTGAATCCAAATCCACAACAGGTTTTTCCATTTCTTCCCTTTCTTTTACTCTATTTATTATATCACATCTAATGAATTTTGACACCGGTGCCACCACGGATTTTTAAAACTTTGTAGGCATCTCTGATGGTGTTCTCAAAACTGTCGTGAATTTTGAGGTTTTGGCCCATTAATTTTCGGAGATTGGGGGCGATGTCGTGAAAGTGACTACAAGCCAAAATAACTTCGGTGGGAATGTAGCGATATTTACTATAAAACTTACTTAATTCACGATTAATCATGCGATTAGTTAACTCACCATCATCTATTAGAGGCAACCAATCGTCTAGGCAAATTGTGTTAGCTTTTCTCCTTAAACGAAAAAGATAATTATGATAGTTGATAGTTTTGGAAAGGGCTCTGGTAGAAAGTATAATGGTGGGACGAGCAACGAAAGTATCTAATTCTGGAAGTTTTAAGCCGATGAACTTTTGATTTTTGAACTTACGAGTAAAATATTTAAGGCTAGTAGTGGCAAGTAGGTGATTGGCCAGAATAATTAAATCTACGTGACCAATATAAGGCCTTAGGGTTTCCAAAGCAGTGTGGCGGGCGGACTTTGGGCTTTTTAAGAGTTTGTCAGAACTGCGCCAATCTATTACCCGAATTATCTCGGCTACTGGCAAACTTTCTTCTAGTTGATCTGCGAACGCTTCCCCGCCATATCCACCGTCGTAGACGACAATTTTTAACATCTAACATAAACCTTTCTCCTCCGTTGGGGTAATTTTATCATAAGTTTTTGGGGGGAAATTTTTGAAATCGACAGTTTTTGGACAAGTGTCTAAAAACTTGTGATTTTCTTTACAAAAAAGTGTTTTTTGACAAAAAAATAAGACCTTTCAGGCCTATTTTTTATTCTGGTGGGTTTTTCATGGTGGGTGATGAGGGGCAGGGATCTCACTCGCTTCGCTCGTTCGATTCGAACCCTGGGCTCGAGCCTATATCTATCATGAAAATTGCCCAACCAGAAGGTTAGGCAATTTTCATGGTGGGTGATGAGGGGCTCGAACCCCCGACCTTCTCGGTGTAAACGAGACGCTCTAGCCAACTGAGCTAATCACCCACTTCTCTTAATTATACCAGCTTGGTATTATTTTGTCCAGTTTTCCTGTTGACTTTTTTTGAAATCTGTGATAGAATATTCCAGGTAGGGTAAATTTCTTGTAGAAGAAACGTAGTTTAAAATCTTTTTAAGGAGGAATTTTGTCATGAAATGTTTTAAACACCTCTGTGCGAAACTGTTTCTTTGTCTTTTTGTCGGTGGAATAAGCTTCACTATTGACGTGGACGCCACCGAACTGACAGATGCTACAGGGACTGTAGAAGTTGCAACTGCTCCGGAAACGATGCTGAACCCCCTGGACATGATAATGGCTATGGGGATTATAACAGCTACACCGGCTCCTGCTGTACCAGATGCAGCAGTGGTTGCAGAACTTGCAGAAGCACGAGCACAGGACGTGGACTATCTTAGTCGATTGGTTCAGACGGAAGGTGGAACCTTTGACGATAGGGTCTGCGTGGCACTGACGGCACTACACCGAGTAGATAGTCCGCAGTTTCCAAACACTGTAAAAGAAAACATCGATGCACCTTCGCAATATGCAGAACCGGCCAAAGGCACGGTATTGCCAGAGAATCTGTTGGCAGCAGAATATGCTATGCAACTATGGGAGAGTGGCACGTCATATTCCGTTCTGCCAGATGGATACCTGTATTTTGCAGGTAACGGGAAAAGAAATCGATTCCGCAATGCTGAGGGAGATCACTACGATGCCCCCGACATTGCACAGTTTATACCCTACATAAACACAGGGGCCCCAATGGGGCCCTTATTTCTTGTGTTTATTTCTTGACGATTTTTTTGGTGACGTCGAATTTTTCCATATAATTCCCTATCATGAGGCGGGTCTGAGCGTAATAGGCAGCGATGGATTGGTACAAAATGGATGTTAAAGGCATTAAAATCCATTGGAGTAGCATGGAAATACCTTTGGTTTTTCTGTATTTTGCCGGGCGAGGCGGAAGCATTCTGAACGAAACCAAAACCGTAGCCACGAGACCGACCATCGCGAAAGTTTCAATTAGACTGACGATGTTAGGTAGGTTATACCCAACCATAGTGTGCGCGGAAGTGTTCATGATCATTGGGACCCAACCGCCAAAAGTAATCAAAGGTGCCATGATGGCAAGGGTGACGTGACCGTCCAAAAGCCGCCAAAATTTAGGAAAGAGTTGCCAAAATGGCACGGGACGTTCGGGCTTTTTGCAAAAAAGCCGGACACCAACATAGGCCACATCCGAAGCACCATAATACCAACGGCGTACTTGGATAAACTGAGCTTTGACGGTTTTTAGAAAAGTTTCGTCTAAAACGGCGTCTTGATAAATGGGAATACGAATAGGTAAAACTGTATAATCTCCCCCGAAGAAAAAGAGACTACGCCAATATTGATGGCCATCTTCTACAATTGTGCGTTTGCTCCAAAAATCCATCGCCTCTAGAGCCTGTAAAGGCTGGGAGTGTGATGCAAAATTTCTGAGAACGTGCGGACGCATGGTAGTGATGACATTGAAAAAGGAATTGGAAACGGCAATCACACGAGTGGGGGCGGGAGCATCCCAAATATTATTCATAAAAAGTGAAACTGGTTGATAGCTGAGACGTTGGCGAGTGGGGTGAGTAATGAATTCATAAGCTACGCTGTCTAAATATTTAGGATGAACGTGGTTGTCACTATCTAGCGAAGTAACAATAGCATTATCTACTGGCAAATGATGTTTTTTGAAATACTCGGCAATATATTTACCGGCATAGGTAAGATTAGGGCCTTTGCCTACGACTTCGTTTGCTAGACCATCTGGATGCTCCACTAAAAGAAAATCTTTAAAAGTATTTCTAAATTCTTGGTGGAGCTTCTCGGCGGTGTTTTTCATGGCCTCCCCACCACGCTGTTCGTAGGCCAAGGCTACAATGATGCGGTCATTTGGAAATGTGGAATCTTTGAGTGCTTGAATTGACGGTCTTAGAACATCGATGGTTTCGTTGTAGGCGGTGACAATCACCACATGAAGGGTTTTTTCTGGATTAGGATACTCGCCTGGCATGGCGGCCATGAGTTTGAGGTTTTCTAAATGCTGGTCGTAATGATAACTTTTTAGATCTTTGCCGTGAAGGAGTTCGTAAGCCTCATGGGGGTGGCTCAAATCTTCTAATCTCTCGCGCCAATCTACGCGTTCGGCACGTTTGATGACGTTGTAGCCCTGCACGGTGCGATAAGCCACCCCCACAGCTTTAACCAAAGTAGAAGCGATGATAATGAACAAATAAATTGCGCCAAGTACTGGCTCAATTACCGATAAAACAAATAGTAAAATAATAGCGACATAAGAAATAAAACCAGGTAAAATCTCAAAGAAACGGTATTTAAAACTGCGTTTACCCTTAGGAATCTCGAGATTCTTACGCATCTTCCCTGCCTTTTAACCTTCTTGGACGAGCCGGCTTAGAACGATAAATGCTCCTACAATCAATACCGAAGTGGTGATAAGGAAAAATTTAGTCATGCCGGCGCCGCGTTTGTGAAAAATTCTCACGGCAATAAAATTATGTAAAATGCCAAACAAAATAGCTATGAGCGGAAAGGCGATAAGGTCGGTCCAGGAGCCGTCACGATAGCCGCCGATATCACCGTAGCCAACCTTGATAACGGAGCTTGCGGGGTTGATTTTGATAAAACTATAAACCATGAGTGCGACGCTAGCTAGGAGATTCAAAATCATCATCATCAGCATGATACGCTCATTTTGATAAATTTTTTTGATGTCTACTTTAAAATCTTTCATGCTACTTCTCTTTTGTGGTAAGTTTATCTACGATAGCATTAACATGCTGAATGAAAATCACATCACCAACTAGACCAATAATACCAGTAATAATCATGACGACACCGATAAGGCTAATGATAGCACCATTGCTGAAAGTGATGATGATGCCCATTACTAGCATGATGATAGCGAGAGCGAGAATATAACGCCAAGAAGCGACACCAACGCTGTAGAGCTTGCTAGAGGTGTTGATGCGGACGAGAGCCTCGTAGATGATTAGGATACCGATAATCACACGGAAAATGTGGGCGATGTCTTCGCCGACAACGAGAGCGACAATGCCAATCAAAATGGACACGATGCCACTAAGCAGGCCGTTATTGAAAAAGTCTTGTTGGCCTTTTTGGATGTAATAATTGGCGATGGCGTAGCCGCCTTTGATGATGAAAAATGCGCCAACGAGATATGCTAGAATCTTAACCATGGTGTCTGGCCAGATGACAAAAAGTATGCCCAAAATCATTAGTGCTAGAGCCTCAAATATAGAAGACCAGGCGGTCTTTTTGAGATTGCTGCTGATTTGATCGATTGGACGTTTGATAATTTCCGCTTTTGGTGTTGCCATAATAACTCCTTATACTTATATTTATTATAGCACAAATGTAATGATAAAATGAAAATGGAGCCGATGGCAGGGATCGAACCTGTGACCTGCTCGTTACGAATGAGCTGCTCTACCAACTGAGCTACATCGGCATGTTTCATGTTCTAGCAACTGACATTCGTAAACGAATGAGCTGCTCTACCGTTAATAACTTGGAGCTACATCGGCATGGTCATATTATACCATAGATTTACTTTTTTGGGGAACTGATATGTTTGGCGAGGACTTTGAGGATTTCGTCATGGACGACGCCGTTGGTGATGAGAGCGCCTTTAATATCCCTGTCATAGCGTTGCTCGTGGCCGAATAAATCAGTGACTTTGCCGCCAGCCTCCTCGACGATGACCTTGGCGGCAGCAACATCGCAATTCTTGTGTTTGGTGCCGGGAAAAATCACTGCATTAAAGTCGCCACCGGCTACACAGGCGCAGGCGCGAACTGCGCCACCAATGCTGCCAAAGTAAGACTTATGCCCAAGTTCTTCTAGCGCCGGCCAGAGATTATATTCAGCGCTGGGCCACATATAAAAGTCACCCTCACTGCCTCTGCTATCTAGTCTATAGTCATTGACAGAGAGTTTTTTATCTTTAGGACGAGGGTTAATTTCTTGAAGAAAAGCGTGCTCCCTAAGATAAGCACCTTTATCTTTGACGGCATAATAAAGATTATCCGCAAAAGGCTCGTAAATCACCCCTATAGTGGGGGCGCCATCAATGACAAGCGCAAGTGAGAAAGTTGCCACCGGTATGTGGTGGGCATACATAAAAGTACCGTCAATAGGATCGCAGACCCAAACGAAACGACTTTTGCCTTTGCCAAACTGCTCTTCTTCCCCATCTACGGCGTGGCCGGGAAAAGCGCGACGAACTTGATTAATAAGGTCCTTGTTGATGGCTTGATCGGCAATAGTAACTATGCTTTCATCATCTTTGTAGGAAGTGATGTCGCTGCGGTCGTAATATTTTTGCATGATTTTACTAGCACGGGCGGCCATGCTTTTAGCAAAACCGAGATATTGGGTGTATTCGTGCATAAGACTCTCCTTATTTAACTTTTTTACGTTTTCTACTAGAGGATGCTGTTTCGCTGGAAGGACGCAGAGCATGGCGGAGTTTTTGGCGGGCGTGGGGAGTAATAATTTTATCAAGCCAAGATTGTTTGGGGGTCTGATTCTTAGAGGTGAGAATCTCAACTACATCGCCGTGTTCTAATTTTTTGTTCAGGTTGGACATCTTGCCGTTGATTTTAACGCCGATTACGTGGTCGCCGATTTCGGAATGAAGTTTGTAGGCGAAATCTAGGGGTAAAGCGCCTTTAGGGAGGTCAATAATATCACCTTTGGGGGTATAGACAAAAATCTTATCGGCGAAGAGGTTGAGTTTGAGCTTTTTGAGATCTACTTTCTTTCCCTCTCGGAGTTTGGCGGCGGTCATTTGAAGCTCGGTAATCCAGAGGAGG
>JAUNRI010000023.1 GCA_030535695.1 Candidatus Saccharimonadota bacterium
TCGGTACGAGAACGTGTCGATGGATTACCTCCTTTCTTGAGAAGGAATTAGACGTTTGAAAGCTCTTTAAGAGCTCGCAAATAGTCAGGTCGGTTATGGTTATGATTAGCAAGCTTGAATCATAACAACTCTGGTTCGCCAGACGTAACATTAAGCTAACAACAGAATTGAGATAATGATTGCACAACCAAATTGTTAAACCAAAATCGCCCAAACGGGCGGTTTTTTGTTATAATTAGAAAAAGGAGGAAAATGAACGAAAAACGCTATATTCCAGGGACAAATCCAAATTGGAATAGAGAATTACCAGATGAAGACACCAACTCTCTAGTAGACAAACACGGTAACAACTACGATAACGGATATAATTTTGATGAAAAAGACGACGACGAAGACGATATACCAGAATTTAATCCAGAAGCAGCTCAAAAACTTCGCGAAGAAGAAAAAAGGTCTTGAAAAAAATAAGCATTTGTGTTATAATATAAATAATCATAGGGTTTTTATGATCGCAATTTAAAATTTTGATAGTTATGAAAAGGGGGTGGAACCATAACAATGATTAGAGGAGGTCTAAAACCTTACAATGAGCGTTGGCGTATACCTATGAGTCCTAGCGATGACGAGGTATATGACCTCTATGAGCCAGTTACCGAAGATGAATTCTTCGACTTCGTGGACAGCCTTGAAGACATTATGTCGGAAGGAATGATCAGGCAGTTTGAAGATATTCTTGGTGAAGAATGCAAGTTTGCCCGCAAGCTGTGGCTTAGGTCGCAGGGTATGGACATCTATCTTACAGTAGAGAGGAAATGAAACAGGAGGTGTGTATTAATGGGAACAGAAATGACGTACGATGAAGCAGTGGATTTGGTCTTGGGATTCAGGGAAAGAACTGGTAGGATTCCGATGCAAAAGGATTACGAAAAACGCATTGGCTTAGATACCAATAAGCTGGTAAAGGCACTGGGAATCAATATGAGACTTAGAGCCAAAAAAGGTGTTCCGGCTTGGGCAGCTATCAACGTCGAGGTGGTTCATGCTGAACGGGCACGCAAAGGCCAGGTGGTTAATATCGCCGAAGCCAATGATGAAACCTCATGGGGGGCAACCCAGGGTAATCTATTCGAAAACAGGATAGGTAACGAGTAACTATCAAAAACCGATGGCCGGCTTTTTATTAAATCTTTTATATAACATTTTTTCACATTTGGGAGGAGGTGAAAAAGTATGTTTGCTATAAGAGATGACAAGAAAGAGGAGTTGTATAAGTATCTGCTTAGCAAGATTAAAGAGCTAGGCAGAAAACCAAGTTTCATGGAGATGAAGCTAGACGAAAACATGCCAGACCCCAACGCTTATGCGTATTGGTTTGGTTCGTTTAGTCAAGCGGCAGAAGAAGCTTGGAAGGGGTACAATAGCCACAACAAATCTGCAATTATTAAGAAGTCGGTCAAACCAGATAAGCCGGGTTAACCCCCGGCTTTTTTCTATCTATTATCACCTGCCCCCACTAGAGTACCGCGTTTCTTTCTACTAGCCAATTTTTCCAGATTCATCTTAGCGAGTTCGCTCATTGGCATGTCAAGATAAAGGGAAACTTCTGCCACATACCAGAGTACATCACCAAGCTCTTTCAAGATAGCAATGCGATCTTCTTCGGTAAAATCACCTCTGTAATCTCGCATAATTTTCTTTACTTTGTCGGCAAACTCCCCAGATTCACCAGCCAGCCCCAAGACTTTATCTAAAAATTCTGGCACGTTGAGGGTCTTTTTGGCCATCACTTCACCCATATTTTCAATGCCAAGATCAGTGGTTTTAGCCTGTTTTTGGTACTCATCAAATTCCATTTTGCCTCCTTTACTGGTATAATTATACCATGCAGGATACTAGAAATCTAATCGATGAGTATAAGGGGATGGAAAACGAACAAGTTTTTGAAGCGCTTTCTAAAAAACGTCAAAATCTAGAGATTGCAATTGAAAACGTTGAACACGATTTTAATATTGGCTCAATCGTGCGGACTGCCAACTCTTTTAACGTAAAAAAAGTTCATATCATTGGTCGCAAAAAATATAATCGGCGCGGTGCGATGTGTACGGATAAGTATTTGGAAATTGTTCACCATGCCACTCTGGAGAATTTTCTAGGATCCCAACAGGGGAGGGAATTAGTCGCCATCGAAAATAATGTGGCGGCGGCGCCTCTCCATGAAAAAAAGTTCAAAGACAACACTACTCTGATTTTTGGGTCTGAGAATAACGGTATCACAGATGAGTTGCTACAAAAAGCGCACGACGTCCGCTATATTGAATCCTTTGGTTCCACCCGCTCGGTTAATGTCGGCGCCGCCGCCGCCATTGCTATGTACGAATGGACCCGCCAAATCAACTGGCAATAACTATTTTCCACCCCTAATGATATTGACTATCAAAGTCAAAATCACCGTGTGTAAATTCATTGCCACCATGAGTCCAACCACAAGAGTAATCACCCCAAATAGCTTCACCTTATCATAAGAGGAAACTCCACTGGCCATATGCTCTGCAATCTGGCGATGAAAAAACACAATTGCACCACCAGCGGCCGCAATCAAGAGTCCACCAAATAGCCAACCGATACTAAAAGTAAAATCCATAACTCTATTATACCATAAAAACTTGATTTTTTCACCCTTCTGTTGTAAAATGAAATAGCACCTTACTATTTTTACGGGGTAATAGCTCAGCTGATTAGAGCGCTGCCTTTGCAAGGCAGAGGTCCTGGGTTTGAGTCCCAGTTACTCCACCACGGTAGGAGATGAGAGAAAATCTCAAATTCGTTTGAGATTTTCCGAATCGACGCCCCGTGGACGACTTTTACGCTAGTAAAAGTCGACCATCAGATGGGGATATAGCTCAGCTGGTTAGAGCGCGTCACTGATAATGACGAGGTCTGTGGTTCAAGTCCACATATCCCCACCACTGTGTACATCAGACGATTTTATAAGGCCATCAAACTCCGGTTTACAGAGGAACGAGGCCTTATTTTGTTTATCAATTTGTAGGTTCAAGAAGATAGATCTAAGTAAAATGTCTTTTCCGACAAAATCGTAATTCCTCATCTGTTGTGGAGCATTTTTCAGCAAGTTCAAGAACTCAGTTTCGGTTAGCAAAATCTGCTCTGGTCGCTTGATCTTATCAGTCAATTCTGCAATTTCTGACCCATACTTACTGATTCTTGCCATACTCCCATTGTACCGCCAAAACAGAGACTAATTTTTAGCCATTTCTAAGGGGGGTCTCATCAAGGGTGGTCAGTAAGTTCTGAGAGTTCGCAGAGAAAATCATAAAGGCATAAACCCCACAAAGTTCCACAAAACCCACAAAACCACAGAACTAACTGGCTACAACTATGTCTGTAGCAGTCTGACTAAAACCTGAGTTAAACTCCATATCAACCAGATTTAGTTGCTTAAGTGATCCATCTTTTTTGTTAACATAACAAGAACCGGCACCGTCATCAATAGGGTGTTCATCGTTGTCGGCCTCAAAAAACCAGTATTCTGCGTTCTCTTTAGCACCAATAATCTGCTTATTAAACTTTTTGGCGTATTCTGCCGCCATGTCTTTTGCTGCGTTAAAGTTTAATTCCATGTTGGATCTCCTCTTTTAATTATTGCTTATGATCTGCCATTTCTAAACCAGTATGATCTTGGCCGTCTATAAGGTTCACTGGTTGCCCTGTGTTTTTATCAGTAACCCAAATACCCTGAACGTCATCTTTTGTGACGTACCCTCTTTCAGCAGCAGCCTTACTCGCCTGAATAACCAAGTCGGCTTTTTCGCGTTTTCCACTGTCACCATCGTACCAATATACTCCGGCACCCACTGTACCAAAACCACGCTTACCCGGCATATCTAAAGCGTCGGCAGCCTCACGCTTATTCCTTACAAACCCTTGGATCATCAGGTCAACAACCGCAGATGACCCCACGTGACGATAGACACTATCATCGCTCATCGGCAAATTACCGCTACCAAAGAACAGCCCTTTGCCATGTACGTTTGGGTTTCCATTTTTTTCAGTTGCCTCTCTTAAGGCCTCTTGGTTTATCTCTACGTCACCCCACTCGGCAGTCAACTCAATTAGTTCATTGTCAGGTAGGCGTAGCCGATCAACTCTTTCAAGGGCGACTACACGATCAGCCTCAGAGGTCTTTTCCGCTCCACGATCGCCAGAATAAGCATTTAGAACTTGTTCGCGTGCGTCAGCAACTGTGACTGTTTGCATTTGTTGCTCCGCTTTTACGGCAGTAGCGGCCTGTTCAATTTCATCATCTACATCAGTCGGCAAACTGTCAATTAAGGCTTTCATTGCTTTTACATCGCTCACTGCATTTTTTGAGATCATTGAACTATTGCTCCGGTTGCCACCAAAAGGTACGTTTATCAAATCGTCCCAAGTAGTTCCGCCACCATGCTTGCGAGTTTCAATGTTATTGCGATCATCGGCCACATGAGCCTGATCTATCCCACGACTATGCGAGCGTTCCATACTTCTCATACTTTAATTATATCACATTTCGGAAGTCCAAGGGCACAAAAAAGAGGCCTTGGTTCCGCTATCCAGCAGTGCTGTACCTCTAATACTTACAT
Organism: Candidatus Saccharimonadota bacterium; assembly: GCA_030535695.1. Lineage (GTDB taxonomy): Bacteria > Patescibacteriota > Saccharimonadia > Saccharimonadales > Saccharimonadaceae > Nanosyncoccus. The sequence goes on from JAUNRI010000023.1 coordinate 4,641, forward strand.
TATATCAGGCTACCTCACGTCCTGTCAACCCCAAGAACACCATCAAGGACAAGATCACCAAAGCCTCAAGATCTTCTGTTTCTTGGTTATCACCAAGACGCGATGTTTACCTCTGATTAGGTCGTTCTGTCGTTTCACCTCGTGCAGACACTTACTTTCTGGCAGTTTCATGCGGCTCAGATCTACAATGATGTTGCTGGACTGTTTGAGGGCTAGCCTCATGTTATTTTCAATGGTACGGCTGCTGCTCCCTTGAGGAGACTTGATCTCCCACAAGAGACCTTGATACCTGATGTCCGGAGTGTGCATGTGGCCGGTGGGTATGAACTCCACGTCTTCGCCAGTCCAAGACAAGATCGTAGCCACGTTAAACTCATGTGGTTGCACCAACGCGTTCTTTGGCACTGTGATGTGTCCGATCTTGTTTTTCTGTTTCTTCATTACACCATCTTATCACCTTTGGAGTGAAAAAACTACCCCTGAAAAAACGGAACTGAACACAAAATTAGTACAAGCATTTTCATCACTTATACTGCGTGCGATTTTTGTGACAGAACGTGATCGTGGGCCGGTTAGTTCGGCCTCCGGCCTCACAAGTTGCCCAACTTTAGCAGTCTGGTCGGTGATGTACGGCACTGCACGTTCTCGTCCGCAAACTTGCGATAGGGGAGCCGTACACTAACTTGATAGAGAAAATTAGCCGGTACAAACGAGCCAGTCTGTGAGAGGGCAGGGGGTATTAGTCCTAACCCCTTGTTAAAGATCAAGAGAAAACATCTATATTATAACACTACATGATATATTCCTTTCCACCCCTGTCGTATTGAGGGCTTGACGGTGGTGGGGTCGGTATGGTAAAATCAGGGAGTACGGTTGCATTGAATAGTGCAGCCGCAACAATAGCAGGTGGTTCAAGTTGTATAACTTGCTCCCCACCACAGAAGCCTCCGGGCTTTTTTTGTGCTATAATTCAGACAAGATGAAGAAAAAAACTCCTCTTATTATAGCTCTAGCCACCATCACTATTGCGATTATTGCTATTTTAGTAAAAATGTTCACCCTAGAAACAGAGGTAGAGCTAGTCCAAACTATCACCATGCCAGCCCTCCCTGTTATTTCAGAGATGCAAGAAGGTGATTTTAAGCAAAAAGCCATTGCTATAGATGACAACATCATTCAGGGCACCAACCAAAATCCTCAGCCTACCGCTTCTACCGCCAAGATGATTTTGGGCCTGGCTATTATGGAGAAAAAGCCCTTTAATCAGGGCGAAACCGGCGAAACCATTACTATCACTCCAGAATTTTATAATCGGTATCTCTGGTATATCAACAATCACGGCTCGGTCACAGCGGTGAAAACAGGGGAAGAAATCAATCAGTACGACGCCCTCGTATCTGTTTTTCTGGCCTCTTCCAACAACATGGCGGATACTCTCGCTATTTGGGCCTTCGGTAACTTAGAGGATTATCGCACCTACGCTACCGAGATGTTAGATAGAATAGGGGTCAAAAATACCACCATCGGCACTGATGCTAGCGGCTACAGTGAAACTACCACTTCTACCGCCGAAGATCTTGCGATTATCGCTAATAAGCTCCTAGAAAACCCCGTTTTAAGGGAAATTGTGGGGCTAAAATCCCACACCGTCCCGGTAGCTGGCACCATTGAGAATACTAACAAAATACTTGGCGACGACCTCAATAATAATGCCACAGTTATAGGGGTAAAAACCGGTTATATCGGCAGTATTTCCGGCTACAATCTCATCAGCGCCTATCAGATAGAAAATCATTTTGTCACCCTAGCAGTTTTAGGTAGCACCACCAGGCAGGCCTCTTTTACAGAGAGCAAAAACGAACTTTTAAGATTAACCCAAGAACTCACTCCTACCACCATTGTCAAAACAAACGAAAAAGTCGGCTACTACCAAACCTGGTGGAGTGGCCAACACGAAATCAGCGCTACAGAGGGCATCACCGTGCTCGCCCCAGAGGAAAATAATTCTAATCTAGAGTTAGAAGATCAAATTTTGAAAGCCACCATCAACGGGGAAGTATACACCGCCAAAACAGAGGTAGAAGATTTTGCCAAAGCCCCCACCTTTGTCGAACGTTTCCTTCACCTCTTCGGCTGGCATAATTTATAATCAAAAAAGAAATCAGGACATGCGCCTGATTTCTTTTTTATACTAAGTTCTTTTGCTGGACTTTTCTTTCAAGAAAAGTCCAAGATAAGAGAAAACCGCCTATTTTATTTGAGAGGGGCGGTTTTCCAGGTCATACATATAACTTGTGTAGCCTCGCAGTTTAATCTACGCAAGTTACCCCTATTATATATCACGCCATGCATAATGTCAACACTTTTTTAGCATAATTTTTAATAAATTTGTTCGGGAAAATAAATTTTTTGTGTTCGGTAAAATAGTGTTGACAAAACGAAAGCGCTATGGTATAATGAAAACATAGCCTTTTTTAAGGTGTGTTTTATTAGTATAAGATGGTGGGCAGAACGGAGTTTCCACGATGTCTGGAACCAAAGCTGGCGGCATGAAAGCTGCTGCTACTAACAAAGCCAAATATGGCAAAGAATTCTATGCTCGTATTGGTAAAAAAGGTGGCCAAAATGGTCACACCGGCGGTTTTGCCGCTAACCCAGCTCTTGCTCGTATCGCAGGTGCCAAGGGCGGCCGTATCTCCCGCCGTGGCCCAGCCAAAAAGGCTGCCTAAGAAACATCACACTTGGGGCAGTAAAATGTCCCATCTGGTGTCTGAAATCGCGTTAGTCCGCACAAAGGGCAACGCGATTTTTGATGCAGCCAATCCCTGTAAGTGTCGAGCTCACTCTCTATTAACTCTTCATCTGTCAAAACCCCATATAAAGCACAAAGTTCTCGGGCTTTTTCCCAGGCCTCCACTTCCATTTTAAGCCGCCCTACCTCTGTTTTAAAATCACGGTGAAAAGATAAAGCGTGCCCCATCTCGTGTAGCAACAACAAAGGCTCAGGATCATCAGAGGGAATCACCACCGTCCGCGGTGGCCGGAAAGCAAATTTTCGCCCCTGTATAAACCTTAGGGAAGGATAATCACTTTTGATTCTTGCCAAAAATGTAGCAGCCATAAATCACAGACTCCAACGGCCGCCGTGGCCGGCGGTACTTAACTCCATCAATTTTGGGTAAATATTTTACATACAATTTAAAAATTTTTCCAAGCGGACCACCTAAAACGATTGTATCAGGGGAATATTTGGCTACAATATCTGGTAACCCTAGATAAACCCGCTCTGCAATCTCCATCATATATTCCTTACCTCTAAGATCAGTAGCTGCATCAGCATGAAACGCTCTTTCAAGAGCAGATGAAGCAGCAATATCCTCCCATTCAGCCTTTTTGCCATTATATGTATAAATTTTGTGTCCAGGCTCAAAATCGTCTGATTCCGGCAGGATATGACCACACGTAGCAATCCCCCCACCAATCCCCGTGGAGAAGGTCAAAATACGGTCTTGCCAGGCAATTTGTGAGACTCATAAACCGCCGCGAGATTAGCATCATTTTCAAAATAAATCGGGCAATCAAATAACCGCTGTAAGTCCTCCACCAGAGAAAAATTGCCCCAATCACGGTTGCCTAAACGGACTGAACAATTTTTTTGTACAACGCCCGGCACCGCTACCACTACGGCTTTCAAAGGAGCCTTAGCAAACTGTTTTAATACCAAAACAAGCTCCCGCACGAACCGCTCTTTTTGCCAAGAAGTCTTGAATTTGTGGCGCCTAACCACTCGGCCCCGCTGAGAAAACAGCGCGACCAAAGTCTTGGTACCTCCAATATCTACCGCTAAATACATACCCCTATTATACTACACCTTTTTCAAAATTCCACCCTAGACATTTAAGATAAAATTTGCTATAATTAAACTAGATTTGGGCTCATTCAAAGATTCCGCAAAAAATGCGAGCTCTCTGAATGAGCCTAAAGGAAGGAAAATATCATTATGGCTAATGCCAAAAAAGTTACTATGGACGAACTCCTAAAGGATGAGAACGCGTCCAAAAAAGTTGTGGCCGGAGATACTATCGACGGGAAGGTTATCTCTGTCAAAAAACACGAGATTTTGATCGATCTCGGGAGCCAAGGGGTAGGCTTAGTGCCTCGCCGCGAAGCTTCTTACATTAAAGACCTAGAAGTAGGTGCCGATGTCACCGCCTCTGTTATTGAGGCCGAGATGGATGATGGCTATGTGCTTTTGTCTCTCAGAAAGGCTGTCAAAGACAAGGGTTGGGACGAAATTGCAAGCAAAATGGATAATGCCGAGACCGTGGAAATCACTCCATATGATGCTAACCGCGGTGGTCTCCTGGTAGAATACGAAGGAATCCGTGGCTTCTTGCCAGTTTCCCAGCTTTCTGCCGAGCACTATCCAAGAGTAGGTAGCGCCGACAAAGACGAGATTTTACAGAGACTAAACTCTCTTGTAGGAAAACCAATCAAGGTCCGCATCCTAGATGCTACCAAGAAAGAAAACAAGCTCATCTTCTCCGAGAAGGAAGCCATCAAAGATGGTCTTGCCGAACGCTTTTCTAGCCTCAAAGTTGGCGACACCATTCACGGTGTAGTCACCGGTGTGGTAGATTTTGGTGTATTTGTAAATGTCGATGGCATTGAAGGTTTGGTTCACATCTCCGAGATTTCTTGGGAACGTGTCAACAACCCAGCTGATTACGTCAAGATTGGCGACGAAATCGATGCCAAGATTATCGCTATCGACAAAGAACGTTTGTCTCTCTCAATGAAGCAACTCACCGAAGATCCATGGCTTCATGAGGTAGAAAAGCTCAAAAAAGGCTCCAAAGTAGAAGGTACGGTCACTCGTATCACTCCGTTTGGTGCATTTGTTCAAATCAGCCCAGCGGTAGAAGCTTTGGTTCACGTCTCTGAACTCGGCGAAGGTTCTGATGTTGATCCAGAGAAGGTCTTCACCTTGAACGAACGCAAGAGCTTCAAGGTGCTTGATATCGACAAAGAAGGTCGCAAAATCTCTTTGTCAATCAGCAAATAGACAAACGAAAAAATTGCTAAGGTAAAACTTAGCAATTTTTTTCTTGCATTTTTAACAATAAGCGGTATAATAAGGGAAATAGTGCTAAAGAAAGGCCACACAAAAATGCAAAAAATAGACGAATTTATCGAAGACCTACTAAATAAAAAAGGTCTTTCTGGCGTCGATGAAGAGGCAAAAAAAGATCTCATCACCGAGATGAAAACCCAACTAGAAGAGCAGCTTAATCGCGCCGCAGTGCAAGCTCTCCCAGAAGAAAAGGCCAAAGAATTGGCTGATTTAGTGGATAAGCCAGATTTTACCACCAAAGAAATGGCCAAATTTATGCAAGAATCTGGAGTGGATTTCAACCAAATAGCACTAGAAACCATGCAAAAATTCGCAAAGCTTTATTTAGGGGAGGAGGCCTAAAATGTCTGAGAAATTATCTAATAGAACAGATAACACTGAATATCTTGATCCAAAATATGATGATATCAGTCAAGATATTGCAGATAGGATATCATCTAATGATGAACAACAAAAAAAGATGGATGATTTTAGAAAGAAAATAAATTTCTCTAAAGAAAATACAGAAGATCTAGCCAGAATGGC
>JAUNRI010000024.1 GCA_030535695.1 Candidatus Saccharimonadota bacterium
ACTGGCAACCTCGAAGTTAACAGCTTCTTGCTCCACCATTGAGCTACAGGGGATTACCCGAACTCTATGGAGTCACGTATCTCTATTATAGCATATTTTCTCAAAATGTGGTAAAATTAACAGAATGGAAGAAAAAACGATACAGATTGCGGGTTCTATTACTGTGGACGAATTAGCAAACGCCCTCGGTCTTTCTGTGACCGAATTAATTGGGACGCTGTTCAAAAATGGTATCGTCGCCACTATCAACCAAAGACTAGATTACGAAACTGCCCAGATTATCATCGATGAATTGGGTCTGAAAAACGTCAAACTAGAGAAGAAAAACACCGCTACCAAAACTTCCGATTATCACCGTGAGTTATCAGACAAAGCCGTTTTACGCCCACCAGTAGTTGCCGTAATGGGCCACGTCGATCACGGCAAAACCACTCTTCTTGATACTCTCTTGAACAAGAAAACCGTAGAAGGCGAAGCCGGTGGCATTACTCAGCATATTTCGGCTTATCAGCTAAAATATAACGATAGATTAATCACTTTTCTAGATACCCCAGGGCACGAAGCTTTTGCTGCTATTCGCCAGCACGGCGCTTTACTTACCGATATCGTAGTAATCGTAGTAGCTGCCGATGATGGTGTCAAGCCACAAACCGTAGAGGCGATCAACTTTGCCAAATCCGCTAACGCCAAAATCATCGTAGCTATTAACAAGATCGATCGCGAAGGTGCTGATATTGATCGTACTAAAGCCGATCTTTCAAACCATGGTCTTCAGCCAGAAGAATGGGGTGGCGACATCACTATGGTGCCAATCTCTGCTAAACAAAATCAAAACCTCGATCAGCTTCTGGATATGATTTTGCTTACTGCTGACATCGAAGAGCTAAAAGCTGACGTTGATATTCCAGCCGAAGGTCTTGTAATTGAATCTCACATGGAAACCGGCAAAGGCTCGGTAGTAAATCTGCTCGTTACTGGCGGGGAATTAAAAACCGGTGAATTTGTGGTAGCAGGCTCTACCTATGGCAAAGTTCGCACCATGCTAGATTGGAAAGGCAAACCAAAAGGCAAAGCCACTCCATCTACCCCTGTCACTATCACTGGTTTTAAAGAACTGCCAAACTTTGGCGATAGATTCACAGAAGTCGCAGACGAAAAAACCGCAAGAAAAATGGCGCTTCTAAACGCTCAAGCTGCTGCCGACGAGTCTGCCAATGCTAATGTCACTTCCACCGACCTTCTCCGTATGATGAACGTAGCCGATAATTCTAAAGTCTTCAACGTGATCGTTAAAGGCGATGTTCTCGGCTCCGTTACCTCTGTGGTAGATAGCCTCAAACTCATTGACACTCATGGCGAAATCACCTTAAATATCGTTTCAACCGGCGTTGGCGACATTAACGAAAACGATGTCTATATGGCTGCCGGCGACAACACCGTAATCTATGGCTTCAACGTCTCAGTGCCTATCAATATTTCCAAAATGGCAGCAAGAGACGGTGTGCCAATTAGAACTTACAAAGTAATTTACGAGCTCTTAGATGACGCCAAAAAAGAGATGGAAAATCTCCTTGATGCCGAAATCGTCGAAGAAGACAAAGGCGAAATGAAAGTCCTCGGGGTCTTTCGTACTGAGAAAACCAGCATCATCGCTGGTGGGGAAGTCTTAAAAGGCGAAGTAAAACCAGGCTTCTTGGCCCGCGTAGTTAGAGATAAGAAATTCATCGGCGAAGCTGAAGTGACCAGCACCCAAAAAGAAAAGATGGATGTAGATAGCCTTGTAGCTGGCGAAACCGGTGGCTTGGCTCTTAAGACTAAGAGTAAAATTGATCTTCAAATCGGCGATCGCCTCTCCTTCTTCACCCGCGAAACCAAAAAACGCACTTTATAAACATAAGTGTGTTATAATGAAACTATGAATTTTGACGAAAATTTTTTACAAGAAATGGGTCTCTCGGCCATGCCTGCAGACAAAAAACAAGAATTTTTAAACTATATTCAAGAAGAGCTAGAAGTTAGAATTGGCGAGCGCATTTCCAAAGGCCTCACCGAAGAACAGCTTCAGGAATTTGACAGCATTATCGGCACTGATGAAGCCGCCAAATGGCTCGAAAAAAATCGCCCAGATTACCGCGAAATCGTCAACCGCTCCATTCAGGAGATGAAAGACGCCATCGCCAAAAACCGCACTAAACTGCTTAATTAATCATTTCCCATATCTGTTAAGGAAACTCTTCGCGTCCATCGGTTTTTGCCCCAACTTTACAGATATATGATATAATTGCAGATAGTATAGCTTAAGATTTTATTAATTTAATAAAAGAAAGGCTATTTTGCTTACAAAGAAACAAGGTAAAATCATCCCAAACGGTGTTTCGTTGGAAAAACATGAAAACAAGACTGTAGTCTTTTTTACTGAAATGGGTTACGATGTAGAATTAATTCCACCATCCAATATTCCAAAAACCAAGACGCCAGATTTTATAATGAATGGTATAGTATGGGAAATGAAAAGCCCACAAGGTAAATCTAAAGAGACCTTGGAACATATTTTTAAACGAGCGAAAAGACAGTCAGAAAACATCATTATAGATCTAACGCGCATAAAGTTATCAGAAGACATTGCCATAAAAGAAATTAAACGACGATTCGCCCAAACTAAATCATGTAAAAGATTAAAAATCATTACCAAAGATTATAAACTGCTTGAATTTAAGAAGTGAATATGCTATACTGAAAGTATCGAGGGCGACCTTGCGCCGGAGGTGCAAGGCCAAGCCCTCTTTTTATTTCCCATACCCATTGAGAAAACTTTTCGCATCCATCGGTTTTTTGCCCTCTGGCTGTAAGAGATCAATAGATATTATATGCCCGTCAGCACAGGGAAGTGGAATTAGGGCTGTCTCAGCCGAGTCGCATATATGTGCCTCTAAAATGATGCAATTTTTGCCAAAGAAGACATATTTGGGCTTTGGATAACCCTGAAAAGCCACGATTTTACGTAAAGTTTGCTCGGCTGTATCTGTTTCAGGAGTCAAATACGACATACTTTTATCTAATTTTCCGCAATAAGTCGCCTTTGATTCATCTTGAGCCACCGGCGTGGGCCATTTTTTGGACTTCAGAAGAGAAGAAACCATCGCTGCTCCCATTTCAGCCAAAGTTTTATACAAAAAATCTTTGCCAAGGGGTGAGTTGTCTAGTGCAGTCTCTAGAGTAGCCTGCTTATATATCGGCCCAGCGTCCATCTTGGGAGCCAACTTCATCACCGATACACCAAAATCTGTATCGCCATTAAGAATCGCACTTTCAATCGGCGAAGCACCCCTGTAAAGAGGCAAAAGTGACGGATGGATATTTAAAATCCCCTCTGGCTCAAATACCTCCAAAACAGAGGAGGGAATCAAAACTCCAAACGAGGCCAGAACCCCAATCGCCTCTGGATTTTTCTTTTTTAGCTCCACCGCTTTTTCTAAATCTTCTTTAGTATGGGCATGAAAAATCACCTCAAAATCAGAAAGCCCCTCTAGCGCATAATCAGACAACGGCCCATTCCCGAAGAAGATAATTTTACTCTTCGCTCCAGAGTTTGTCATTATTCAAAATCTCCTTTTCGTAATCTTTTATAGGTAAAAGTTCGCCCTTATCATCCATATAATAAAACGCATCTTTTTTGTCGCGAATATGATCAATAAAGAGAATCCCATTGAGATGATCTATCTCATGAAGAAGCGTCCGTGCGAGCTCCCCTGTAGCCTTAATCCGCACCTCTTTGCCATCCTCTGTTTTAGCTTTCACCCGCACCTTAAGAGGCCGAGGCACCTTGCCATAAACAGAAGGCACCGAAAGACACCCCTCAAAATCTGTTACCGTCTTACCTTCGGTCTTAGTCACCTCTGGGTTGATAAACGCCGTAAAATGGGCATTTTTCTTGTCTTCCATGTCATCACGGATGATGATAATCCGCTTCAAAACTCCCATCTGAGGTGCTGCCATCGCCGCCGAGAGCTCATAAGGGTGCTTAGCTTCCCAATCAAGCGAGAGCTTGCGCATTTTTTCGATCACATCAAGAACCTCGTCGTCAATTTTGCCGACTTTCTCTGACTTCTCCCGTAAACGCTTATCCGGCGTGGTAATAATTTTCATAAGCTCAATTATATCATAAAAGACTTGGTAAGTCCAGAGAGGCATGAAAACTATTATCTAGCGTAACAAACGCTTCCATCAAGGCTTTTCTAGAGGAAGAACGCACCACCACTTCCCAAGTAAAACCCCGCACCGTGCGCTCGTGAAATGCCGGCTGGGGCGGGGAAACCAAAAACCGCGAATCTTTTGAAAGCTGATTATAAAATGTCCGGATTTTCTTTAGCGTTGCCGCCTCTGTTTTCATCGTTACTGCGGCCTTGCCCACAAATTTAAACGGCGGAAAGCCACTCTTTTGCCGCTTTTTTAAGAGATATTCCGAAAACCCCAGATAATCTTCCTTGATAGCAAAATTAATCACCGGGTGCTCTGGCCGAAAGGTCTGAATAAATACCTCTGCTTTGTTGAGGTGTCCGCGCCCCACCCGCCCCATCACCTGGGTGATTAATTGAAACACCCTCTCTTCGGCGCTAAAATCAGGGAGCGATAATCCCGCATCCGCCTGTACCACCCCTACTGTAGCTAGAAGCGGCAAATCTAACCCCTTAGCCAAAGTCTGCGTCCCTACCAAAATATCCACCTCACCATCTCTTACAGAATCATATACTGCCTCTAAGCCCTCGCCCTTTTTATTGTCCGCGTCAAATCGCTTTACCCTAGCCTTAGGGAAGAGCCGCTTTAGCTCCGTCTCTAGTAGCTTAGTTCCAAACCCCTTATGAATTAGGCCAGAGCCACCGCATTTGGGGCAGGCCACAGGCACTTTACACTTGTATCCACAGGTGTGACAATGCATTTCGTAGGTGTCCACATGTAAAGTCAAAGGCAAAAAACAGGTAGGACAGAGTAGTTCCTCGCCGCAATTCTCGCAAATCGTCAGAGGAGAAGACCCTCGCCGATTATGAAAAATCAAGGTCTGCCGCCCCTGTTCCAAATTATTTGTAATGGATTTCAAGAGGGCATTCGAAAAATACCGATTCCGGGTAAAATTATCTCGATTTTTGAAATCGATAATCGAGACCTCTGGTTTTACCGCCGTCTCCTTGGCCTTTTCGGACAAAGTCACCAGCGAACCCTTTTTCCGCGCCAAGTAAAAATCCTCCAAAGTCGGGGTAGCCGAGCCGAGAATACAGGGGCACTTGCAAAGTTCCGCCATCTTAGAGGCCACCCGTATCGCAGAGTATTTAGGGGTGTTTTCTTGGTAGTAGGTGGATTCATGCTCCTCATCAATAATGATCAAACCTAAATCAGACAGGGGTGCAAACAGCGCCGAGCGCGGACCAATTACAATTCTAGGGGTGCCAGCAAAGAGCAGGGAATCAAAAATCTGGTGCCGCTCCACCTCTGTTTGTTTAGAGTGAATCACCGTCACAATCTCACCAAAGGTCTCTTTAAATACTTTTACCAGTTGCCCGGTGAGAGCAATTTCTGGTACCAAAAGCACAACCGATTTTTGCCCGGAAAGGGCCCTAGCAGCTTCTGTGAGGTAGATGTTGGTTTTACCACTACCGGTAACGCCAAACAACAGTTTCGTGCCTCCTAGGCCCTTCTGAAGGCCTTGTAGAGCCTTTTTCTGAGCATGGTTAAGGGGGATAGGTGGCTCAGAAATAGTACTTTCGAGACCATTCGCGACCAACGGGGAGCGAGCGAGCGAAGCGCCGCCCGTAACAGACCGCCCCTTGGGACGCGGACGACCCGAAGGGTCGACGGGCCGGCGCGAGCGCGTCGAGAAAGTATTATTCTGAGCTGTTTGTTCGGTCTGTTCGGTTTTTGCCCCCGACCTCCGTTTTTTGAGCACACCAGTCGGCAAAATCATCCCCATCACCCCTGATAATGGCGCCACATAATATTCGCTCATCCATACCGCCGTCTTCAAAAGATGCTCCGGCAGCGGTTTTGAATACAAAATTCGTGTAATCTCGCGGCACTTAAATTTTGGTTGAGCAACTTTTTTGTATACCACGGCCGGAGCTTTACCTCGCATCAGCGGTACTTCCACAACTGAACCAATAGATAAGGGAAGAGAAGAAGTATAGGTTAGTAAACTAGCTCCCTTCCCAATGGCTTTTCCTACGATCACCTCTACATACATACCTTATATTATATACCATCAAGGGGTTAAAAAATAATTTTTTAACCCCATAGCTGTTGTATTTTTTACAAAAGGTATGCTATAATAGAATAAGTTAAGGAGGTAGAGTAATGTTAGATCTGTTTATTTCGTCACGCGTCCGCCGCAAAATTGTGGTAGTTTTTGCGAAATATCCAGATTTTAAGATACATTCTCGTGGTCTCGCCAAATTAATCAAAGAAGATCCCGGCAATATCCAAAGAGAACTTCAGCGTCTTGTTGATGGCAATTTCCTGGTAATGACCAAAAAAGGCGCTACCAGAATCTACCAAACCAACAAAAACTACCCCATTTTAAAAGAACTTCAATCTATCGTCATCAAGAGCCAAAAGGGCGGCAAACCCTCCAAAACCATCAATTAACAGGGGTAATAAATGAACAAAATTTTTACTCAACTTACAAAAAACCGGCATCTCACGCCGGATTTTATTAGCCCCAAATACGAGAATCTAGAGGACCCCGATAGCCTTCCAGACATGAAAAAAGCCTTAAAAAGAATCGAAAAAGCCATCAAAACAGGGGAAAAAGTCTTAATTTATGGTGATTATGATGTGGATGGGGTTACCGCTTCTACTCTTATGGAGCAGGCTCTCAAAATGGCCGGTTTAACAGAGGTGGAGATTATGTTGCCAGACCGTTTTGTGGATGGTTATGGTATGAGCGAAAGGCTGATTAAGCGTGCCAAAAAAGACCAAATCACCCTTGTGATTACGGTGGATTGTGGCTCTAGAAATCACGCGATTATCGACGAACTAAACCACGAAAATATCGATACCATCGTCACCGATCACCACGAATGCGAAGATACTATCCCAGATGCAGTGGCCGTCATTAACCCTCACCGTCACGATTATCAGGGGCCAGCAGACTTAAAAAATCTCGCCGGCGTAGGTGTAGCCTTTAAACTAGCCCAAGGTCTAGTCAAAGCAGGGAAAATCAAAGAGGGCCAAGAAAAGTGGCTTTTAGACTTGGTTCTTCTTGGCACCATTTGTGATAGCATGCTACTCTCTGGTGAAAACCGCATATTAACCTATTTTGGCAAAATTGTTTTAGAAAAAACCAAACGCCCGGGCCTAATCGAGCTCAAAAAAACCGCCAAAGTCAAAACTATCACCTCAGAATCTATCGGTTTTGGGCTAGGCCCTAGGCTCAATTCCGCCGGTCGCCTCGAAACCGCTGAGATTTCTTTGAATCTCCTCCGCACCACCTCTGTTACTGAAGCTGCCAAACTCGCCGCCAAGCTAGAAGAACTTAACCAAAAACGTCGCAAAGAACAGAGAGAAGCGGTCAAAGAAATCACTGAAAATCTCAAAAATACCAAAGAAGACACCCCTGTCATTATCCAAACGGGTAATTGGCACGAAGGGATTTTGGGAATTGTGGCCGGCCGCCTTGTGGAAGAGTACCACAAACCCGCCTTTGTTTTAACAGAGGTGGACGGCGGCATTTACAAAGGCTCAGGCCGCAGTTTCGGCGAATTTAATCTCGCAAATGCTCTAGAAGCTGCGAAAGACACCATCATAGGGGGTGGTGGGCATGCCGCGGCGGCCGGCCTCCAACTGAAGCAAGAAAATCTCTACCAGTTTAGAGAAAAAATCAACGCATATTACAAAAATCTAAACCTCAAAGACCAAGAAAGATTTTTAAAAAACCACGCTGATCTTGACATCGAGAATCTCACAGATTTCAATCTAGAACTCCTAGAGAATCTCCATCAATTAGAACCTTTTGGTCCAGGAAACGAAGAGCCGATTTTTTGTCTCAAATATGCCCATATTATAGAATCCAAAAAAATGGGCCAAGACCAAAACCACTTAAGATTAGACCTCCAGGGAAAAGACCACAAAATCATCAAAACCGTCGCCTTTTTTGCTCCTGAGAATTGGTTTAGCCTTTACGACGATGAAGCATACAACTTCTTAATCAAACCCGTAGAAAACGAGTGGAACGGCGTCCGCTCCACCGAAGCCCGCCTCATAGATATTATAGAATAGGCTATTGCTTTTTTCTGCAAAATATGGTATAATGAAAAAACCAGATACATTTTGGTGTGTAGTTCTTTAAGAAGGAGGGCATTATAATGGAAATGGAAAAAATTAACATATTAGGGATTTACCGTTCCGGTGTCATTACTATCGAAAGTCGTCTTGATCAAGAATACTATGAGTATACCACTGGCAAAGAAGATTTGGCGTACGATCGCATTTCGGAAGTGATTTGCGATATCCAAGCCAAATTAAAAACAGTTGGCAATTTTGAAATTTACCTGGACAAGGCTATCAAAATTGATGAAGGCAGTCCCACCAAACCCTGCCATCAATTGATGGTTGTGGTAAATGGCATCAATCGCCAATATGCTTCAGATGATATACGGTTTGAAGAAGATCTGCTTAAATTAGCTACGAATCTCACCATAAGGCTAGTTAGCCTTGACCAACACCGCACCCGTGTAGACAGCGGGCACAAATGCATCATCGTCACTAGCGATTGACAATCCCAATGGGGCATGTTCACCCCATCACACCTCCTTAGCTCCCCCCGGGGGAGCACTCATTGTTACTAGGCCCGAGGATTCCCCCTCGGGCCGCTTTTTTATCCAAAATATGTTATAATGAAAATATATGAAAAAGGTGATTGTAAAGTGTCGGGTGAGAGATCGTGATCGTCTTGAAAAAAGGCTAGAAGATGTTGGCCTAGAGTTCTCGCCAGTTTATTGGCAACACGACCGTGTGTTCGTTCCGCGTGGCTACAAGGGAAGAAGTAACTATCCTCGCCTGATTATGCGTACCGAAATGCACGCCATCGACGAAGCCCCAGCATACCTTTTAAGTCTGCGTCGCCATATTGAAGATTCCGGTATTGATATTATTGAAGACACCAAAATCGTTGATTATGAAGGTATGGTCAATACCATTTTGCAACTTGGTTTCAAGCAATTTGGTGAAGTTTCACGCCGCCGTCAGGAGATTACTATCAGCGAAAACACCATGCTCTACCTAGATACTCTCGATGATACCAACACTATTTATGCCAAAATCGAGGCCGTTTTGGGCGAGCGTGATCCTGTCGACAAATCCAAACTAGAGCTCATCAACACCCTCCGCTCATTTGGCGAAACCGATGTCGTAGAATCTACTTACTTTGAATTGTAATTTATCCCCGTGGCGGCTCGCCTTCTGGTTCGCCCAGAAGTTTTTTGCTCTTAATTTCGTACCGCCTACCATTTACCGGCGACACATAATAATCCTCGTTCAAAAGATTTACAAACATCGTGAGATCCTTGTCGTCCATAATAATAATCGAGCCGTCATCATCCGTCATTAACTCTAGCTGCATTTCGTCCGCATAATCCAAAAGTTTATCCTGCGCCATTTCTGAAGCGATGTCCATCGCCTGGACTTTTTTAAGCAAAGGTTTTTTATCAGCCAAAAGCCCATCCAACGTCAAACCTTCCGAGAAGGAAAGTTTGTATTTCTCGGTCAATTCCTTGGCTTTGGCTTCAGCTAACACCTGTGATTTAAAATCGTATTGGAACATATTTTCGAATTTGGATTGGTTAAATACGATAATCGTATCATCTACAATCGCCACCTGATTATCGGTAGGCATTTTAAGTGCAATCTCGGCGGAAAATGGTTCAAAGCTTTCACCGTTAATCTCCCAAGAGGAGCCACCTTTAAGCGCCGAAGAAGCAGGCAGTAGTTTGGCAATATAAAACGTCTTCATTCCATCATCGCCAGGGTAAGTAAACTTAGCAATAATACCTTTTACCTTCTTAAAATCGTATTCGTTTTCAGAAAAATAATCAATATCTTTGTATTCGTGCTCAATCAAATGAATTAGAGTATCGGCCCGGTCCACCTTAGAAAGGGAAGCACGATAAATCACTTTTTCTTCGCCATCAGCCTTTTCGTAATCTCTACATTCCAAACCTTTTTCGGCCTCTTCAATAATATAAGACACCGCTTCTTGGATAAAAATCGACTTTACCGCCCCTG
>JAUNRI010000059.1 GCA_030535695.1 Candidatus Saccharimonadota bacterium
CTAGGAAGAAGTCACCATCAAGAACTCTCTTTCTGAGTGCGGATTTGAGCTCGTCTACAGTAATGGATTCTTCACCTTCTGAGAAATACTTATCCATCAATTTTTCATCAGCTTGGACAGCTTCTTCTACGAGCATTGAACGAGCGTTCTTAGCTTTTTCTTTCATATCTTCTGGAATTTCACCAACCGTAAGTTCGTGGTCTGCATAATCTTTGTAGGTGTAAGCCTTCATATCGATTAGGTCCACTACACCACAAATATCTTTTTCAAAACCAATCGGAAGGTGGATTGCCACTGCGTTTTTAGACAAGCGCTTGTGGATAGAATCGAGAGATTTGTAGAAATCACCACCAATTTGGTTAATTTTATTGACAAAACAAATGCGTGGCACGCCGTATTTGGTAGCTTGGCGCCATACGGTTTCGGACTGAGCTTCTACGCCCATCTTACCATCAAATACCACTACTGCACCATCGAGAACACGCAAAGAGCGTTCTACCTCAGCGGTAAAGTCGATGTGCCCCGGGGTATCGATAATGTTAATTTGATGATCTTTCCAATAGACGGTCACCGCAGCAGAAGTAATCGTGATGCCACGTTCCTTTTCCTGCTCCATCCAGTCTGTATCAGCACCACCGGTGCCACCTTTTACAAGGTCAATTTTATGTTTAAGACCAGTACGATAGAGAATCGCCTCAGACGTGGTGGTCTTACCTGCATCAATATGGGCGATGATACCAATATTGCGCAGTTTTGATAAATCGTGAGTAGCCATATGCTCCTTTATTAAATGATATTATTTTTTGCCCTTTTAGTTTCCACACTCAAAAAGACATACTGCTATATATTATATCACATTTTAACAAAATTGTTATAATTCTTTCCCTTCTTCCAGGGCTTTGATTTTGCGGTTTTTCATAATTGGCAGAGCTATTAGTATCATTATTGCACCAGCAACCATCACAACGATAGCCGCCGCTCTCCCTACGGTAATCCCCATCAAATTACTAATTAAATCTGCCAAAACTCCCGAAACTGCGTAAGCCACCACATAACCCAATTGCGATACAAACGCAATCATTCCCCATGCCCGTCCTTGTAGTTTGTCCGGAATATTAGTTCTAGTCAAATAATCTAGACAGTTATTAGCAAATGGCAAAGCCGCAAAAAACAAAAACCCAAACGTTGTAATCACATAAATATTTTCTACCATCCCAAACCCAACAATCGCTAAACCCGAAAAAGCCAGCGCCAAACTCAAAATTTTGGTAAAGTTCTTTTTAATTCCCTTAGCTCCTAAATAAATACTAGTTACCAGCATGCCACTTGCACAAACCGATTCGGCAATTCCAAGCACCGTAGAATTCTCAAAAGACAAAATCATTGGTTCGGCCAAAATCTGAAATGCCCCCATGAACAAAGTGATAAGCGACGAAATCAAAACTAGCCTAAACACTCCTTTACGGCTATATAGTGCTTTCCATCCGGTTTTAAAGCTATTTTTAAAACTTTCTTTATCTTCTTCAATTTTAGTTTTCAAACCTTTTTTCACTACGGCAGTAGCAATTACGGTCACTACAAAAGTGCTGATATCGATAATCAAAAGTAAATTAATATTACTAACATTTAATAAAATTCCAGCGAGGAACGGGCTGATCAAATATCTTGCACTTCCAGCCAAACTCACCAAACCACTAGCTTTGGAATATTCATCTTTGGTTAGTAAATCTGTAATAGTCGCACGATATGATGGCTCAAGCAACGATGAAAAAATCGAACTAATCGTCACGCCAATACAAATTTGCCAAAGTTCGGCCCCACCATTCATCATACAAACCAAAATATAAATAATCCCAAGTGCCGACAAACCATCACCCAGCATCATCAAAATTCGTCGATCGTATTTATCAGCCAGCACACCTGCCGGTGCGCTAAGAAGTAAGTTTGGTAAAAACCCAAGCAGCGTCACCAAAGCCATTCCAGCCGCGCTGCCGGTTTGCTGAAAAACGTATACGCCTAGTCCAAAACTGGTCAATCCTCCACCAATCGAAGAAACTAATTCTCCCGCCCAGAGCAACAAAAATTTTGGGAAATTACCTTTTTTGCCAGGCAGTTTTTCTTTTTTCTTCATGACATTAATTATACATTAATTTTTGTATTGCATTTTGATTTTTTATGTTATAATGGGCTTATGTTAAGGTCAAAGCAAAGTAATTTTGTGAAAATCTTATTCTTTTGTCTACCCTTTGCCCTCTTAATGGGGGGGGGGCGCAACCGCAACTAGCGATATAGA
>JAUNRI010000025.1 GCA_030535695.1 Candidatus Saccharimonadota bacterium
TTTAACAGAGATAGATGCCGATGCTGATGCAGATACATATTTTCCGGATTTTGATAAAAATAACTACGATAAACAGATAATTATGGAAGGAAAGGCCGATGATCTAGCGTTTGTCATCTCTAAATATCAACTAAAATAAGGAGATTTTTATGAAAGATGTAGTGTTTGATTTAATAGAGAGTGAAAAAACTCGACAAAAAGAGGGTTTGGAGCTGATCCCAAGCGAAAATTACGTTTCCGCGGAAGTTTTGAAGGCGATGGGGTCGATTTTGACTAATAAATATTCGGAAGGTTATCCGTCGTTTGAGGGGATTGGTAATATTGACGGTGAATGGGATGAAAAGAAGATTGCTGAAGAAATTTTGCCAAATTATCGCTATTACGGTGGACAAAAGAACGTAGATAGAATTGAGAGATTAGCAATAGATAGGGCTTGTAGATTGTTTCATGCGGATCATGCGAATGTGCAGCCACATTCGGGGGCGCAGGCTAATACCGCAGTGTATTTTGCTTGGTGCGAGCCGGGAGATACTATCTTGGGCATGTCGCTGCCGGCGGGTGGGCATTTGACACATGGCGCACCGGTGACTTTGTCGGCACACGTTTATAATTTTGTGGGCTATGGGGTGGATGAAGATGGCGATATTGATTATGAGGATTTGGAATCTAAAGCTCTCGCGGAAGATCCAAAAATCATTTTGGTGGGCTATTCGGCCTTTATGAAAGTGCCAGATTTTAAGAGAGTTTCAGAAATCCGGGATAAAGCGGCCAAGAAATTTGGGCATGAAATTTTGCTAATGGCGGATATGGCGCATGTGGCGGGCCTGATTGCTGGTGGGGTGCATCCAAACCCTTTGGATTATGGGTTTGATGTGATGACGACTACCACGCACAAGACCTTGCGTGGGCCTAGAGGTGGTTTGATTATGTCTCGTGGAAATGTGGCTTCACCTCTGAAAAAACCAGAGAAAAAGCTCGAGAATATTCCGATTTTGATAGACCGGGCGGTGTTCCCGGGTTCCCAAGGTGGACCTTTGGAACACGTAATTGCAGCTAAAGCAGTGGCATTTGGGGAGGCTCTTTTGCCTTCGTTTAAAAAATACGCGGAGCAAATTGTGAAAAATGCCAAGGTTTTGGCGGAAAATTTGCAGGCGCTCGGATTTATTTTGCAGGGGAACGGTACGGAAAATCACCTGGTACTTGTAGATGTAAAAAATAGCTTTGGGTTTGACGGGAAAATTTACGAAAAAGCGCTAGATATGGTGGGACTTACTCTTAATGCCAATGCGCTCCCTTATGATAAGGGAGGAGCGTTTAAGCCATCGGGGGTGAGATTGGGTACGCCGGCGATTACCACTAGAGGTTTTTCCGAAAAAGAGATGGCGGTTTTGGCGGGCTGGATGAAACAGGTAGCAGATATTTGTGTAGAGGCCAAAACAGAGGAAAATCTAGCTAAATTTGAAAAAGATTTAACTAAAATTAGAGAGGAAGTGATGGCTTTGGCTCTAAAGTTTCCTGTACCGGCTATCTGAAATGTGATATAATTAGTGTGGAGGGGTGCTAGCTCATCTGGTAGAGCGCGACATTCGCATTGTCGAGGTGAGGAGTTCAAGTCTCCTGCACTCCACCATGCAGATACAACAATATAAATGCAATTTTGAAGGAAAAAAGACCGAGTAAATCTCGGTCTTTTTTTGTCTATGTCTGGGTTTCTAAGACGCTGGTAATGATACGATTATTCATTAGTGCGTTTAATTCCACTTCCTGGAAGCGGGCTTTGATCCTTTGTTCTTCCTGATAAGAATTGCGTTCGTTGGCCAGGACTAATTTGGCCTCGCTTTCTGACCTGAAGAAACGCTCTCCATTACAATTGCTGATACATTCATACCAACTCCCTTTGCCATCGGCAATATCGGGGAAGATGCAAAGAAACGGAGTTTGACGATGATCGTTTGATAACATGTAAAATTCAATGTTATCTCCGATTTCGTCTTTGACGGTGTGACACCCTACGAGATACCAGATTTTGCCATTGTAATCATTGCAATATCCGTAGAGTGAATTGTCATCACCTAACACTATTTCGCCTGTAAAAGCACTTTCAGGGCAGAGCCATTTACCGCCTTTTTTGAGATTCCCAGATATGTCAAAAATACTGCTCAAATTTACCACCTCCTTCATATGAGCGCTATTTTTATTATACCATATTCTAGTAACTTTGACTATACTTCGACTAGTTTTTCGGAGTCGAGGTCGTAATCGCTCATAGAAACATGCATGATAGCAGGGTTGTCGTAGGTGTTGTAATAGTAGGTTTTGGAAGCGGTAGAATAGCCACCGGTATAGACGGTTTTCTCGAATTTCTCTTTGTCCATGGCAGCGGCGCCGTCAATCATGGCTACTCCGGTAAGGGTGTGGAACAAACGCATGACGTTTTCGTCTTCGCTATCTTTGGTAGGATAATGAGTATTGAGATAGGCCACGCGGACGAAGCGGGACGGAGAGTAATAATCACCAGGGATGCCGCGCATCATCGAGCCGCTGCCAAATGGTACGAGTTTTTGCTTACCCCATTTGACTTCTTCTGGACGTTTGGGTTCCAAATTCATGTAATTTCGGAGGTTTTCTTGATGCCAAGCGTAGCCTGGTTGATTAGTAAGGATATCGACATCGTTATGGAAAATTTCCATGCCTTTTTCGGTGTATTCTACTACAATGGAGCGGTCTTTATCGCCGATGATAAAGTGAAGTTCGGATACCGGGAATTGTTCGTTGATAGGTTTGGCCACGATGGCGGCGTTTTTTAAAGCTTCTTCTACTTCGTCGACGTTGGCAAAGTTCATTGCTACCCAAAGTGGAAATTCGTAAGCGGCGACATTGATTTTACCATCTACAGCGTCATTTTCGTAATGAGCATAGCCGGGGAAGTTGAGCCCAGCGATGGCGAGACCGGCTTCATTGGCACAGTCAAAATAAAGTGGAGTGTTTTCTACGACAATAGCCATACCGATGATGGCACCGTTTTTAGACGTCTGCTCGCCCAAAAAAGCCGATTGATATTTGTAACCTTTAGGGGTTAAAACTACTTTTTGGCCATAGCCTTCGGTCCAGTCGAGATTGCGACCAAAATACATATTACCTTCGTTATCTGAAAAACGCACACCCGTGCACATAAAAAACCTCCTTTTTAATGCTTATTTTTATTATAGCACGTTTTAGGCTTCGTCGGCAAAAATCACCAAACGATGAGTGGCGTCGCCACCACCAAGAGAAGTGCCAGCGCAGGTCATGAGAGCTAGGCTATGATTACCGTTACCATAACCAGCGCTATAGGTGACTCTACCCATGTAGTTGCCGCTACCGTTTATTTGTAAAAGCCCGTGGTTTTTCTCGAAGGTGACTTTATCTGACACTACGTAAGTTTTGGTAGTGCCGCTATCAGTGACGGTGAAAGTAGAACCGATACCAAGAGATTTGAGATTACCAAATAAGTTGGAGGAGTTGTGGGCATAGAGAAGTTTACTGGTTTTGTAAATATCACTGTAAGAAGGGTGTTCCACAATGCTGCCAGAATGTACAGTGACAGTATAATTAAAGCTATTACTAGAGGTAGTGACGCCACTATAAGAGGTGGTAATTTTGGCAGTTTCAGCAATATCTTCGATTTTGGTCTCGGAAATTGGTGCGATTTCTGGCAAGTTTGCGATTTCTGCTACTTCGTCAAAATTAATCTCTGGCTGTTTAGCTGTAGAAACATCAGGGGTAGTAATCAAGCCTAACCCGAATATAGATAACAAAATCAAAATATATGCTTTCACAATAAACTCCCAACGTTTATTGCTTTATTATACCATACTTACCTTAAAAAGTCAATAAAGAGCTATTGCTAAAATGATAAAAATGTGATATAATTAGGTGGAAAGGTGGGTTTTGTAGCTTAAAAAAGGAGGTGGAACTATGCAAGACCAGAAATATACATTGGATACGGTGATTTTGCCATATCCGAGAGTAACTTTGGGAAAAAATACCCATATCTATAATAATGATGAGGAAGTTGCATTAAAGATTGGTCAGATGCGAGACACGACTTTTGAGAATTTTAGTTTACTCGCAGATGATCTGTTGAAATTCTTGGAGCAAGAGGCGCGTAAGGATTCAGATGACACTATGGTGATTGAACAGCCGATATTGACCACTGGGGAAATTTTGCTCCACAGAGTGGAACTTTTAATTGATGCGGGACATAAGAACATTGCCGTAATATCAATTGTGGCGGCTCCTCAGGGAGTGGATCTTTTGCAGATGCTTCATCCTGAGGCTTCGCTTTATATTGCCAGTTTTGAAGAAGGGTTAAATCGGCATGGGGATATTATGCCGGGTCTTGGTAAGAATGGAAACCGATTATTCGGTTCCAGATAAAACTCCTTTCATTTTGTCAGGGGGGCCGTCACATGTTGGCGGCCCTTTTTCATGCGTGGACTTTTCTTTATGGTCGACTTTTGCTTGAGCAAAAGTCGTCCACGGTCAGTCGTTTTGGAATTGAAACTAGAGAAATGATAGTATCATTTTATTTTGCAAGCCGTTCTTCTTAAAACAAATAAATTTGTTTTAATTCAGAACAGCTCGCAAAATAAAATAAGCCTATCGGCTTATTTCTCTAATTTCAATTCCCCCTAAATCTCCTTCGGTGGTGGAGTATAGGAGATTCGAACTCCTCACCTCTTCCATGCCATGGAAGCGCTCTACCAAATGAGCTAATACCCCAACAGTTTTATTTTACCACAGAATATGCTAAAATGAAAGTATGAAGACGATTTTAACGGGGATTAGGGCGAACTCGGTTTTGACTCTTGGTAACTATCTGGGGGCACTTTTACCGATGGTACGTCTTTCTAACAAATATTCTAAGGATTATAATGTAAACATTTTTGTACCGGATTTGCATTCAATTATTTCGGACGTAGACGGCGATTTAAAAGAAAACACCATTAGGACGCTCAAATATTATTTAGCGGCAGGGCTAGAGATTAATGAAAATGTGCATATTTACAGACAGAGTCGAGTACCGGCACATTCGGAGCTCTGTTGGATTTTGAATTGTGTGGCGACGATGGGCGAGCTAAACCGCATGACTCAGTACAAAGAAAAATCTGACGGTAAAGCCTCTTGTAATGTAGGAATTTTTGATTATCCGGTATTGATGGCGGCCGATATTTTGTTATATAGTGCTACGTATGTGCCACTCGGCGAAGATCAGTTCCAGCACATTGAACTAACGCGGAACATTGCAGAGCGTTTTAATCATAAATTTGGCGAGGTATTTATAATTCCGGCAGAGACTAAAGAACAGGTGGAATTTATGGGGGTAGAAAAGCCAATTCGAATTCGCGACCTAGTAAATCCAGAGAAAAAGATGAGCAAATCTACGGCTTCAGAAAATTCCAAAATCATGCTAGACGACGAGCCATTTAAGGCAGCCAAGAAAGTTATGAGTGCCACTACAGACTCTTTTGTGGAGGTGCAATTTGATTTTGAAAAACGGCCGGGAATTTCCAACTTGCTTTACATTGAGGCACTGATTACTGACACGCCACTAGATGAGGTAGTAAAAAAATGGCAGGGTACCACCAGATACGGTGAACTGAAGAAACAGGTTGCAAATAGTGTATCGGAGATGTTAGTAGAATTTCAAAAGCGATTAGCAGAAATTTCGGACAAGCAAGTCTTAGAGTTATTTGAATTTGGTGAAAAATATGCTAATGAAGTAGCAAACCAGAAATTAATTGAAGTACAAAAAGCCTTTAATTTGAGGTAATATGATTAGAACGGGGAAAAAATTTAGCAAGCCAGCGATGTCGCGCGTGATTAACGGGGATACGGAGCTCACGGAAGCGCCGGCAAAAATCCCGAAAATGCGCCTTGATATAATGATGGCGGGGATTTATAAGAGCTATAATCGTTCGACAATTCAGAAATTTATCAAAAATGGTTTTGTGGAAGTAGATGACGAGCTAGTGCTAAAACCCAATGCATTATTCTCTGAAGGGGTAAAAATAGATTTGAAAGTGCCGAAGGCGCTCAAAAATGCAGATATAGAGCCTACAGTAATCTATGAAGATGAAAATGTATTGGTATTAGATAAGCCGGCAGGGCTTTTATCGATGGCCAAAGGTGGCTACTGCCCGGAGAAAACTCTGGAAGATTTTGGGCTTTTGGTACACCGATTGGATAGAGACACCTCTGGGGTGGTGATTTTGGCGAAAAATCCTAAAACGCAGACTATGCTCAGGCGGCAGTTCCAAGACAGAAAAGCCCACAAGACTTACTACGCGGTTTTAACAGGGGTGCCAAAGCTGAAGGAGGCGCGCCTTGATCTTCCGATTATGCGGGACTTAAAACACCCAACTACCTTTAGAGTGGACCCAAGAGGCAAAGAGTCCGAGACTTTTTACAAAGTTTTAAAGTCTGATAAAAAACATGCTTTAGTGGAGCTAAAACCGACCTCCGGGCGGACACATCAGTTGAGAGTGCATATGAAATATTTAGAGCATCCGATTGTGGGGGATCCGATTTATGGCACGGAAAAAGGTGATAGATTGTATTTGCATGCGGGGGAGCTAGAAATTACACTCCCAGGCGGCAAAAGGCAGACCTTTAAGGCAAAACTGCCAGAAAGTTTTGAAGATGTTTTTTGAAAATCTACGAGAGATTGAGAGAATTGCGAGTCGGGCTGGGTGCTCGATTTTTGTGGTACCAGATGAGACGAAGATAGAGATAAAAAACGCATTTATACTAAAACCGGAGCAAAAAACCACGATTACGATAGACCAAGTCAGGGAGGTTTTGGGGCGATTAACGGTAAAACAAACTAGCCAGCAATTTGTGGTGATTAGGCCGGCCGATAAACTAGGTGAAGAAGCCGAAAATGCGATTTTGAAGAATCTGGAAGAGCCCAAAGATAATGTACATTTTGTGCTAATTACAGATAAGCCCTCGAAACTTTTGCCGACGATTTTAAGCAGAGCCCAGATGTATATTTTGAAATCTACTAAGACTAATATCTCGGAAATTTCTGCTAATGAGAAAACCAAACAAATGGCCAAAAAAATTCTTGCGGCTAAATCTTCGGATTTGGTAAATTTGGCAGAGGAATTAACCAAGAAAAAGGACGGCGTGAGAGAATACGTGCTAGATATTTTGGCGGTGGCGATAGAGATGGCTTATAAATCGTATTTTATCACTCAAAAAGAGGCGTTTTTAATGAAAATTCCTAAATTATTAATGGCTTATGAGAATATTAATAAAAATGGGCATATTAAACTGCATATAGTGGCAGATTTATTGTAAATGTGCTAATATAGGTGTATGGTGGCAATGCTATTATTGTTGGCTTTGGCGGTTTTTATGGCGTTTTTTATGCCGCTCGAACCAAGGGTCAAGCCTTCGGAAGAAAAATCGCCTAAATACAGGGCACAAATGCGTAAACTTTGGCAGGTAGCTCAGACCGCAATGAGAGAGCATAAGCCATCGCGGGCGGAAAAGGCGCTCCTTACTATCTTGAAATTTGACGAGAAAAACGCTGCCGCCTACAACCGTTTGGGGATTTTGTATGCTAAAAGCAAAAAATATGATGAGGCGGTGGAATGTTTTGAAATTGCTCAGTCGCTTGATAATAATCCGGCGTCGATTCACAATGCGGGGTTGATTTATTTAGAAACCGGGGCCTATGAAAAGGCGGAGATGGCCTTTAAACAAGCGATTGAGCTTGAGGGTGATATCCCGGCTAGATTCTTGGCGTTAGCTAAAACAGAGGAAAAATTGGGCAACGCCAAAAAAGCAATTGAGGCATTGGAGAGTGCATATGAATTGGACCCATCGATCCCTACTTTGAGGCAGATTTTGGCGATTTATGAGGCGGATGGCGATATGGAGGCGGCAGCGGCCACTACTGCTAGGATTGAGACCCAAATTGCCAGAAATAACGCAATGAAGAGGGTTACTCGTAGAGGGATGAGGGTCACCAGGCGGCCGGCTCGGGTAACCAAGGTGGTGAAACCAGCGCCAAAACTGGCTAAGCCAGCTGCAAAATCAGCTACTAAGCCAGCGGCTAAGCCCGTTAAGAAGGCCCCAAGGAAAGAAAGGATTGCAATAAAATAGTTTTTATGGTATAATAGTAAGATATATCTCTTCGGAGGTGTTGATATTTTTGCTATCGTTTGTAGCAAAAAACACCCGAAGCTGATTATCCCGCTAATCTATCTGGCGTATTCGGTTTATTATCTCTATGGAATTTTGATAGGGCTGGTGACGGATGCTAACAGTAAGACAGTGACTTATATCGCGATGCTGATTTTAGTGCCGAGTTTGTTTGTGCAGAGACCGCTGAGAATGATTGTTTTGACGTGCCTATTTGATGCGATATTTATCGTAGGGTGTGTTTTTATCAAATCTGCTGAGATGAATATGTTTATGAATAAAAATGAGTATTACAAGAATTTGGCTCGTACGGCAAGAAAAGAAAACTACTAAAAACCACCCCCTAGGGGGTGGTTTTTTACTCTTTAATAATGCTAGACTTCACCTTGTTCGATTAGATTGACCATTACGGCGGCGAATCTAGTATCGAACTGGGTTCCCATACCATTAATTAGCTCTTGGCGAATTTTCTCCTTGGGGAGGCCATCACGGTAACTCCTCTTAGAATTCATTGCGTCATAGGTGTCCGCTACGGCGATGATCCTGGCGATTTCAGGAATTTCCTCACCTTTTAGACCTTCAGGGTAGCCTTTGCCATCATATCTTTCATGATGGTAGTTGGCGCCAATTGGAAGATTCGGCGAAAGCGAGATTTTTGAAAGAATCTCTTTGCCTTTAACTGTATGAGTTTTAATAATCTCATACTCTTCCTCAGTGAGTTTGCCCTTTTTGTTGATAATCGCATTTGGCACGCCAATTTTACCGATATCGTGGAGTAAACCAATCTGATAAATTTCCCTACAGTAATTGTCGTCTTTGCCGTAGGTTTTGGCAATTTTAGCGGAATATTCTGCTACACGCCTACTGTGACCGCTGGTATAGGTATCTTTGGCGTCAATCGCTTCGGCGAGTGCCGACGATGTCTCCTTAATCATCTGATTTAGGTCTTCCATTTTCTTCTGATGGGCGGTTCTCATAACCTCATTACCATCTAAGATGGAGAAGCAATAGAGAAGAACTGCCATAGCTACAATGGTAGCACCGATTAGAGAGCCCTTTCCACGCACAATCAGGTGAACAATGGACATAGCCATTGGAGCAATTGTAAACATCAGAAATGGTACAAAAAGCTTTTTTCGGAGAACTTTTTTATACCTGATAACGTTTATTGCTAAGATACTGATTGTTATACTAGAAAACAGATAAGATACCCAATAGAATTTAGAGCGGTGGTAAACGTTTTCGGCGTCGTAAGTGTAGTAAAGCCCTGTAAATTGGGAAATTACAATAAAAATTCCTCCGACGGCTAGAATATATTCAACCGCTTTAATACTTTTTGGGACCTTTTTGATGCCTCCCTCTTCTTTTAGCATGTCCTTAAAATATTGGGTAAAAATATAGACGATAGTCAAATTTATGCCATAATTTAAGAATTTGCTAGTCCTGGCGACGATGAAGCCGATTATGCTGGTGTCTCCATCAAAGGTTCGTGCCAGCTGTTCCGAAATCAGTAGCATCATCGACGAAAAAACCATCATAAAAATAATAGTTTTTCTTTTCCTAGACAGAGAGTCGGTGATAGCTAGAAAAATCATCAGAATCACGCAAATTCCGATTAGGAATGCTGCTAAATATCTCTGGAACATAGCGCCCCCCTTTCTGCATTATTTTTGAGATGTTAATGTGCCTTACTTATATTTTACCATAAAAAGCTTAAAAAGTCAATGTCATCAGGGGTGAGTTGTGGTTTTTATTTAAATATGTTATACTACTTTCCAGTAGTGGCGTTTCTTATAAAAGGAGGTGGGCTGATGGAAGCTGCTAAGAATTTTAATGTTTACAACAAAATTTC
>JAUNRI010000060.1 GCA_030535695.1 Candidatus Saccharimonadota bacterium
TCATGGGAATTTCTGATCGCATCATCGCACTCACCGTCGTCGCCTTTGGTACCTCACTCCCAGAACTTGTCACCACCATCACCGCTGCTAGAAGACACGAAAACGAACTCATGGTCGGCAACATCATCGGTAGCAATATCTTTAATATTTGTATCGTACTCGGTCTCCCGGTCGCCATTTTTGGCGGCATCAAACCAGAAAGTTTTGAAATGATTGATGTCGTAATGATGGTCGCTTCTGCTGCACTTCTCTGGCTTGTCGCAAGACGTGGCAGCCCCATTTCCAAAAAAGAAGGCTCCTTTATGCTCATCGTCTTTGCCGTTTATTACGGCTATATCATCACCAACGCACTCGCTGGATAAATTATTTTTCAACTTTTTTAATCAAAATCTTCTTTTTCTCAGCCAAAATCCCGGCTTTTTCAATCAAAGCTGCTACCTTTTCTTTGTCGGTCTTTTGCTTAGATTCATCAAATGCTTGTTGCTGACGCTTCAAATCTCCATAAAATCCGGTTCCCCTCGCTGCATTCCAAAAAATCTTTTCGCCCGGCACATTTTTATAATGCCATGGTTTATTAAACAAATTAAAGTGTACCAACTTGGTTTCTTTAGCAAATTCTTCCGTTGGTTCCGCATTCCATTCTGACCCAAAATGTCCGATTTTACCTTTAAGAATCACGTTGAGATAGTCTTGATCTGGCGCCACCAAATCGGCATCGTATTTTTTAATCATCGCCACCATCATGGAAAGATATTTCATTTTACGCATTTTTCGAAGATCCATCAACATCACCCCATCATTTACATATTCATCATGTGACACACCTACTGCTTTGTCTACATAATCTCTAAACTCTGGGATTACCGTCACCTTTGGATCAATCATCGCCATCACCACATTATCGCCCAGTTCCATGTCAAATAGCTCACCAATATCACCACGAAGAATTGTATCACTATCTATATACACCGCCTTCTCATACCGCGGAAACAAAAGTGGAATAAAAAATCTATAATAATACACAGCCGCCGAAAAGAAATCGCCCATTCCCTTTCTTTTTGAACAATAAGTAATCACAGCTTTCAAATACAAACTTCTCGTAATTTTCTTAAATTGAATTGCGCAGTTATCCGTCACTAGATTTCTCAGTCTCAACCGATTCGCCAAATTCAACCCATCATGCAAAATGATAATTCGATAATATCGCTTCTTGTCCGAATGTTGAATCAAAGAATGAATCGATACTGCTGCATACGGCGCATAGCTACTATTAATCGTCAGAAAAACCGGCACCACCTT
Source organism: Candidatus Saccharimonadota bacterium (assembly GCA_030535695.1). GTDB lineage: Bacteria > Patescibacteriota > Saccharimonadia > Saccharimonadales > Saccharimonadaceae > Nanosyncoccus. Next base: position 1,300 of record JAUNRI010000060.1, read on the forward strand.
AGTATATTTATCTAGCGGAAGCCCCGTCCTAAAAATACTCATACTTACTTTATTTTATCAGATTTTTTAATATATTTAAAGTATTCATAAGTGTTTTTCTTGGCGTATTTTTTCATACTTTCATAAACTTTTTCTGCCAACACATTTTGATTTTCTTCATCCGATAACGACGCGTCCGGCCAAAACGGTCCATCCACATAAATATCCATTCTCGGTAAATCTCTTTTACTGTTTTTACGTTTATGATAAGTTGTAGTCATACTAAACACCGGCAAATTGTTGCGCACTGCATATTTAAAAGATTTTCCGCCTGCTGGGAATTTACGAATTTTTGTCGCATATGGCCATACGTGCGCTTCTGGATAAATTACAATCACCTTTTTTTGTTTCACCAAACGCTTATCTACTGCTTCGTTCATCGCTTTTTTCTCAGCATCGTTAGTGCCAAGTGGAATTCCACCAATCATCGGAAGAAACGGCCCAATTCCTGGAATTTTCAAATTAACTGCCGAAATCACGGTATAAATTTTTCTATCAGCAGCCAGCGCCGGCCCAAACACATCGTGAAATGGATTGGTATGGTTACAGTACATTACATAACCTTTACCCTTCGCCTTTTTTAATTTTTCGCGCCCGTAAAATTTCGCCTTCCAATAATGTCTTTCATACCATTGTCCAAACACCCAAAATACTGAGAAACAACATCTCGCATAAAGTCTAACAAATGGGTTTTTTGGAATATATTCATAACCTTCCGGCAAAGTAATTTTTTCTTTTCTTTCCTGCCCATCGGTTTTGATCGGATCGTCTTCTTCCGATTCATAATAAAACACCCGCTCATTTTCTGGAATATCTTTTTGGAATAATTCTGCCTTTGCCATTACAAATTTTCCTTCAATTTACTATATTCTTCTAGTATATCATCATAGCGATG
>JAUNRI010000026.1 GCA_030535695.1 Candidatus Saccharimonadota bacterium
TAGTCTATATCGCTAGTTGCGGTTGCGCCCCCCCCCCATTAAGAGGGCAAAGGGTGCACAAAAGAATAAGATTTTGACGAATGAGTTTCGTGTGACCTTAAGCATAATCTCATTGTAGCACAGATTTTACTTTTGTCAAAATTATAGTTGATTCAAGGTAATTTCGGGGAAATTGGTGCGGATATGCTCGGCGTAGCCGGCGTCGATATGTTGCCAGGCGGTTTTCATCCTTTTGACCTCGGAAGTATCTACGAATTGCGCCAAGAATTCTTTTTCAAATTCTTCTGGCACTGGTCTTGATAGCATGCGAGCGGTGTCCATTTGCGGATTACCAGTACCAGCAAAGCAAAAGTCAATTACGCCGATAACTTTGTCGTTTTCGTCTAACAGGATATTGCCGAGATTTAAGTCGCCGTGGACGAGCTTGTGCTCTTCGGTTTTTTTGATGTAATCGTGGTCTTTGTCGATATGCTTTTTGTAATGCTCGTGGTCTAGTTCGTACAGAAATTCGGAAAGTGGCATTTGCACCTCTTTGGGAGCACCTCTTAAATCGATGCCGGAAAGCTCTTTGATAAATTTAGCGGTATCGTATGCTACACCAGTGAGGGTGGTGTGACTGAGATGGTAAATGCGGTCACCTAGAGTATAGCCTTCGATTTTTTTGTGGACGGAATACGGGCGCTTTTTGTCGTCGTAATATAATTTCATTTGTGGAGTATAGTAGCTAGTCTTCCCTTCTACAAAATTACAGACAGCCGCGTCTTTTACTATCATTCTAGACCAAAATGGGTTTCTGGGGAAACGGAAAAAATACGAGCCTTTGTCGGTGGTAACTTCTATTACAATGTTGGTCCAGCCAGTTAAAATATGCTCAGTTTTGAGGATTTTCTTTTCTGGCAAAGTTTTTTCAATAATCTTATCTAATGGATCTTTTGTCGTAAAAAAATTACGCATGTATCTATTATATCATGATATACTATATATTATGGACAATGTGAAGATTTTAGCAATCGTGGGGATGAGTGGGAGTGGCAAATCAGTAATTGTAGATTATTTGACTTCTAAGGGCTATCCAAAGGTGTATTTTGGTGGGATGATTTACAAAGAAATGGAAAAACGCGGGATTGAGCGGACCGAAGATGGCGAAAGTGAAAAGAAATTCCGCGAGCAAATCCGCGAAGAAGAAGGCAAAGATTGGGTAGTGCGCCAAGTGATTGCCGAGACTAAAGATTTGATTGCGGCTGGGCAAAAACGGATTGTGCTTGATGGAGTCTATTCTTGGACGGAATATTGCACACTGAAACATGAATTTCCGCAGGCTCTCACATTTCTTGCAGTGGTGGTGGATAAACATCTTCGATATGAGCGAGTGGCGGTAAGACCGGGTCGTTCGTTTGATGCAAAGGCCATTCGTGAGCGGGACCGCTCAGAAATTGAAAATCTAGAAAAAGGTGGGCCGATTGTGGCAGCGGATTATTACGTACTAAATAACGGTACAATTGAAGAACTCGAGGAAGCCACCGCTAAAGTGTTGAAAGAAATTGAATTTTAGCTTCCCTTCTCTCGTCATCATTTGATGGTGGGAGCTCGGTTTTGGCTGAATAAACGTTAAAAATTTCTAGAGCATCTCTGATGGAGCCATTAAAAATGGGGTTTAAGTCGTAAACGCTCCACAAAATGGTGTGGAGATTACCAGCATTTTCGGCGTAAAAGGCCATAGCTTTTTTGGTGGCGCGAATAAATTCTTCTTCTGTTTCTTTGGAATGGCGCCAAGAGCGGCCACCGAGAAAATGTTCGGTGACTGTTGGCGAGGTAGCAATCATCAAAAGCAGGTGATGATAATTTCCTTTTTTTAGCATCATGAGGAGGATTTTTTCTACTTCTGGATCTAAGAGGGTGACATCTAGAATAATATCATAACCATATTTAGTAAGATCGTTAAGGGTCAAAAACATCATGATGGTAGAAAATTCGTCGGTTTTTTTACGAAGATTTTCTTCGCCGTATTCTTTTTTAATTTCTTCACAATGAGGGTGGTATTCTACAAAACGACGGGCAGCGACCAAAACTGGGTTGATATTGTTGACCTCGCAATATTTTTCTACAGCAGGGAGAATTTGGGAAGTTTTGCCAGAACCAGAAAGGCCGGCGATACGAATTAAGTTTTTCTTCTTGGTTTTATCTTTGGTGAAGCTTCTGATAATTTCGGCCAGAATTTCAGGATATTCTTCTAGGCTGACTTTCCACTCTTCTTTGACCTCACTGGGCCAGTGGGCCTGCATATATGCTATAACTTGTTTTAACGCTTCGTAATCACTTTCAGACATTTTTCTCCCTTTCTTACCTCTATAGTTTTGATATTTTCAAAAATTTGATATTCGCCTTCGGCTTGGAGCTCTACAGTAGCGGGGTTTTTGAACTCTAGAATGTCACCATTGGTGTTGTTACCAGGAGTGCGGAATAAAATGGATTTGGCCATCAGTATGAATAATCTTGGAAAACTGATGGTTTTAAGGGCTTTGGAGCGGAAAATTGCTGGTTTTTTATAATCTTCGCCACCTTTCATCACGCGGCACATGGATTTGCCACTAAGGGCAGCATAGTCAGAAGCTTTTTTGACGGTTTTTTTGCCATTGATGGTAAATTCTGGGAGGAAAATCTTAGAATGCCGATTTTTGAAATACCATTTGGCCAATTCCACATAGGAGCGCCACGAACTCTTGTGGCCTTTTTGCATATATTTTCTGAATTTGGGTTCGTCAAAAAGTTCTACGGCGGCGGCAGTCATGCCGATCGTGACATAGCAAGTGGCGTAGCGCCAAAACTTGCCGTCGACGTAAATCTCTAAAGGATAAAGGGCTGAAATGGCCCCTTGCGGGCCGCGTCGCTCGCTCCCATCGCCATGGGGCTCGCGCGCTAATTCTCGCGCTGCCGCGCTCCGAAATGCCCGCAAAAGGCCATTTTCAGCCACAAAATCGCTCAGTTTCATGGTGCCGAGGGTTCTGGCGAGGTCATTGAAGTTGCCATATGGCAAAACTGCGAGTATAGCGTCTTTTTCGGACTCTAAAATTGCATTGGCGGTGATGGCGGCGGTAGCATCGCCGCCAAGAGCAAAACAAAAATCGCCATCTCTTATCTCGGCTTTTAAGTTTTTGACGTTATTTGCAAAACCGATTTTTTTGATGGTATATTCGGAGAGTTCATATCCTGCAAAAATTTCTGCTTTTTTATCTAATACGTCTTTTTTGACACGACGATAATTAGAGGAGTTGGGATTGTAGATGAGAATTAAGCGTGACATTTTGTTCCTATCCAAATGTAGGGAGAAGCCATTTGAGAACAGCATAGCCTACAGCATAGGCGGCTACGCCAATAATAATTTCAAAGAGGCGACGCTTGGCTTTTCTAGTTTTTTCTTCGTTACCGGTAGAAGTAAGATACTGAATACCAACTATGACGATGCCGATGACGCCAGCGACGCCAACTACGATGGAGAGGATGTCGACAACGAGCTCAACTACACAGATAATGCCGCCGCCTTTGCCATCATTGTTCTTCCCGGCACAATCTTTGAGGATAGCGGCTTCAGCACCAAAAGTAGTGGCGGGCGATACGGCATAAGCTGGAGCAGCAGTAAGAGCTGGGGCGACTAACCCTATTCCCATTAAAAACGCGGCTACTAGGCTTGCGATTTTTTGTGTAAGTTTTTTCATTGGCCTCCTTTACCTTAAATATTCGTGTAATTTTTTGGTGTCTTTATTCTTGCGGAGTTTAGAGAGAGCTTTGGCCTCAATCTGGCGAATACGCTCACGAGTAACATCAAATTCGGCACCGACTTCTTCCAACGTATGCGGACGACCGCCACCAATGCCAAATCTGAGTCTAATAATCTTTTGTTCCCTGTCGGTTAAGGTAGAAATGATTTCGGATAATTGTTCCTTCAAAATTTGATTGGCAGCAGAATCTTCTGGCGAGATGCGTTCTTCGTCTTCGACAAAATCACCGAGTACGGAATCTTCGTCATCGCCATCGCGGCCAACGGAAGCATCCAGCGAGGCAATATCTTGCTTGATGCGCATGACATAATCGACCTTCTCTGGCTCCATGTGGAGCTCGTTGGCGATTTCCTCGGTGGTAGGTTCGCGATTTAAATCTGTAGTAAGCTTACGGGTAGTTCTTAAGACTTTGTTGATGGTCTCTACCATATGCACAGGGATACGAATGGTGCGGGCTTGGTCGGCGATAGCACGAGTAATAGCCTGGCGCACCCACCAAGTAGCGTAGGTGGAAAATTTGAAACCTTTTTCGGGGTCAAATTTTTCTACGGCTCGAAGAAGCCCAGTATTACCTTCTTGAATTAAATCTAGAAAATCTAGGCCACGGCCACCGTAACGTTTGGCAATGGAAACCACAAGACGCATATTGGATTCTACCATTTTGTCTTTGGCTTTTTTATCGCCCTTGACAATTTTTTGGGCCAAATCGGCTTCTTCTTCTGGGGTCAAAAGTGGGATTTTACCGATTTCTCTTAGATATAATCTGACTGAATCATCTGCAAAAGCATCCACATTCTCTGGGGTAATGGCAAGGTCTTCGTCGGAAAGTTCTTCTTCGTTTTCGATGTCGCCTTCGCCTGGTTCTTCAAAATCAAGCATGACATCTTTTGCATTCAAAATATCATCTTTTTCGTCCATTGTTATATATTATACCATAGATTTTTTAATCTTCTAAGAGTTTTCTAATTAGAGAGGTGATAAGTTGTTTTTCTTCGGGGTTAGACTCGGCAATCAATAGGGCCAGAGCGGTAAGAGCGCGATCGGAGATTTTGGTTTCGCCGTTTTTGGTGAGATTTTGGTCGTTTATAGTCAGAAAAACGATAAATAAGAGTGAGCCGATGCGTTTGTTGCCATCATAAAAGGGATGGTCTTTGATGACAAAATACAGAAGGTGCGCGGCTTTTTCGGCGACAGTTTTATAGAGGTCTTCCCCGTTGTAACTTTGATAGATGCTTTCAATAGAACCTTTGAAGGCATCATTTCTGGGTTTTCCAAACAAATCACTACCCTTGACGGATTTTTTAAGGCCCGCAATCACTTCTAAGCAAAAATCTGGAGTAAGTTTTTTCTCCTTTTTGGGAGATTTGGCGTTGATAGAAGAAAGATCGATAAAACCATCGTCGTATTCTTTGAGAGTTTCAAAACTGGTGGAATATCTGGAAATAACTTCTAAAACACCGTTGGCCTCACCGGCATCGAGGGCTTGCCTAGTAATGAGCCTTCTGATGACGCCCATCATACCTTCAACTTCTTTTAGTTTTTTGGAATCTAGAGCTTTTAATCTTCTCTCATTTACAGCGACACCTTTGGTGAGATAATTGTGAAGTACAGAGGTGGCCCAGATACGGAAGTCAGTGGCTTTTTTGGAATTGACGCGGTAGCCTACAGAGATGATGGCGTCGAGATTGTACATCTTGACTTTACGCTTGACTGGAACTCCGCCTTCATCTTGAACTTGTAAAGAATCCTTACAAGTTCGATTCTGAATTAATTCTTTGTCATTATATATATTTTTTAAATGATACGTAATGTTTTGTGGTTTGACACCAAAAAGCTGGGCGATTTGAGCTTGGGTTGCCCATATAGTTTCTTCTTTTTCGTCTATATTAAAGACTATTTCACCCTCTTCTATTTTATATACTTCTATTTGGTTTGCCATTAAGATAATTATAGCATACCATCTTGAACTTGTGCAAAAATTTTACAAGTTCAAGGGATGGTAAATTATTGTTGCGCTAGCTCATCGAATTCATCCATACTGGTGACGAGGATGTCGCGGGGTTTGGTGCCATTGACTGGGCCAATAACATTGATACTTTCAAGCCAGTAACCAAGGCCGGCAACATAGCCGTGGCCTTTGCCAAGATGAGCCTGCAAAAGCGAGGTGGAGAATTTGCCATTGTTGATACAAATTTCTACGGCCTTTCTAACGAGTGGGTCGTTGGGATCGTAGCGACGGCTAAATTCGCCGCCATCGCCAGCACCACCGCCACCTTTGATATTAACTACTTGGGCGATAACTTCTTCGTTGTACTGTGGTGGGCGTTGAGCTCTTAAGAAATCAGTAACTTTTTTGATGTCTTTATCTGGAGTCCAAGCACCCTGAATACGCTCGGGGCCATTACTGGTTTGTTCGGAAGAGAGCAGCATGTCGCCTTGGCCGAGGAGTTTTTCGGCGCCGGAGTCATCTAGAATGATGCGGGAGTCCATAGAACTTAAGACGCGGAAAGCGATACGAGATGGAATGTTACTTTTGATAAGACCAGTGATGACTTTGACGATTGGTTTTTGAGTGGCGAGTACCAAATGCATACCGGCGGCGCGACCAAGCTGAGCGATACGCACTACTAATGGTTCAAGTTCTTTGGAAGCCTGCATCATGAGGTCGGACATTTCGTCGATTACGATGACAATGTATGGCATTTTGCCGTTGCCCTCTTCTTTTTCTTCTTTGGATTTTGAGGCCATCTTGGCGTTGTAATCATAAATGGTTTTAACGCCTTCTTCTTCCATAATGGTGTAACGGCGATCCATTTCGCCAGCGGCCCATTTCATGGCGGAAAGGGCTTTGGTGGTGTCGTTAATGATAGGCGTTAATAGATGCGGAATGTCTTTGTAAACGGCCATTTCGACGCGCTTTGGATCGACGATAATTAAACGCATATCAGCAGGCGAATTACGATAAAGAAGTGACATAATAATAGTGTTGGTCATCACAGATTTACCAGAACCAGTAGTACCGGCAATAAGGAGATGGCGCATGTCGGCGAGATCGGCTAGGACTGGTTTACCAGAGATATTTTTGCCTACGGCAAAGGTAAGTGGGTCGTGGCCACTACGCCATTCGTCTGATTCAATCAAGCCGCGAAGCGAAACACTTTCGGCACGGACATTTGGCACTTCTACGCCAATTAACTGAGTGCCCGGAATTGGAGCCTCGATACGGACAGTTTTGGCAGAAAGTTTGTAGGCTAATTCTTTGTCGCGAGCGGCAATTTTGGAAAGATTGACACCGCCAGGGGCCTTCAAAGTATATTGCGTAACGCGCGGGCCCACATTGGCGCCCTTCATTTCTACATCAATGCCAAATTCGGCAAAAGTATTTTTGATAATAAGGGCGTTTTGCTGAATATTACCGGCATCGGCTGGAGATTGCTCTTTGGTAAGAAGATCTGCGGGTGGCATTTTCCAATCTGGGTCTTCGGCAGAAACCAAGGCGGTAGGCTCTTTGGGGGCTTCGGTAGATTTTTTGGCCGGCTCGGCTTCTTCTTTGATTCGGCGTTTTAGGAATCCGCCTTTTTTGACTTTGAGCGCGGGGGCTTTGGTATCAGAAGTGCCGGAATTAACCTTGATTTCTAGATGGCCTTTTTCTTCGTCTTCGCTGTCTTCTTCCTTTTCGGATTTTTTATCTCTTTTGGCGATATTTTTGGTGCTTCTAAAGAGTGCCAAAGGCGAGAGTTGAAGCACAAAAGCCAAAGTGATAAAAATGAGAATAATGTAAATCACGATAACAAAACCTTGATCTAAAACTTTTAGCATTAGATCGTTTAGCCAATTGCCGACGATGCCGCCGTTTTGCCAAATGGCACCGATGCCAGAAATCCAAAGCAGCATCAAAAGGCTAAAAATGTAAATTGGGATAGCCACGCGGTTGGTGTCAGAACGAAAAATCCGGACCGCAAGATAGACCAAAATCATCGGGATGGCATAAGTGGCGATGCCGATGCCTTGGAGTAAAATTTTGTGAGTGGCATTTAAGAATGAGCCACCGTGGTCAAACCAAGTGATGACGAAAAACAGCGCCATCGCAATCATCAAAACAGCGAAAATCTGATGCCAAAAACCACCGGGAAGCTCATAATCGTTGTTGACTTCTTTTTGAGCAGCTTTGGAACTACGGGCATTTTTACCCTTTGAAGATTTAGAACTTTTGGTAGTCCTTTTTGTACTCCTTCGTCTTGATGCAGGCATATACATCATATATAGCACAGTTTTAGGGGAAACGCAAGCGGAATAGAGGTGGGCACAAAAAAATGGCTGGACCGGCAGGATTCGAACCTGCGAATGCTGGGACCAAAACCCAGTGCCTTACCGCTTGGCGACGGTCCAACGTATTTTTATCTTATCATATTTTTACTCTGATTTCAACAGACAGCGAACACTAAAGCCGTTATTCTCTAGATAACCGGTGTTTTGAATAATGCTGTTTCTGGTTAATTTGAGAATGTAAGTTTTGTTGATAAGGTTGGAAGCGGTGGAAGACCAATAGACTACCGCGCTATTAAACTCCTTATATGTGCCGTTGGTCCCCTGGTTGGCATCAAACCAACCGGAGAGAGCAGTGGAGAAGGCAGCGTTAAATCTCGACACGTTGCTACCATATGTTCTGTAGAGAGCCTGGAGTTCCCCAGTTGAACCACCTGTTGCCAATCTCCAGCCGGCTGGACAGATATCGTAATCAGCATTTTGTGGGCTACTAGCGGAACAGACTGTGCCAGCGGAGGCAGCACAGAAGTTGTAGTAGACCCCGGCTTTACCACTACCAGAGCCGTAGCTGGTAACATCTTGACCAGCACGACTGGTGTCTATCTCTGGAGTCTCGTAATCGTAGAGGCGGGTTGGTTGAGTCAAGACAAGAGGATCGGAGTCTTCTGACATGTTGGTATTAGCATGGGTGATAGGTGCTAATAAGGTGGTAGAGCCAAGCCTGAGATCGTCTAGCATCCAGCAGTTGCCGTCATCCAAACGGGCAATAGTATAAGCTTCATTATCACGATTGTCAAACACGGTTCTTGGAGTAGAGGAACATGATGTTGAACTGAGATTTTGGAGATAGAGTGTAGTAGTCCGATAGATGGCCGAGGCAGTTAGTGTAGCAGCGGAAGTTACAGTATAGGTGGTTGGGCTAACGACGGTAGAACCAAGTGTCCCACCTGCGGTAGTTGCCCATCCGTCAAAGTCGTAACTAGAGTCCAGAACGGCTGAGATAGTGTACGGTTTTGTTCCTACTAAGTTGACTACGTCGCCACTTTCGGTCACACTATAGTAGCTATCATAGTCGCTATTGCTAAGTCTAATCTCTGTAATGCCTTGCGGGAATACTACCGTAACGTCCACTAGCGACAAAACTTCCCATTGAGCATAAAGTGTAACAGTTTGACCAGCAGTAGCACCCAAGTTCGTGATGGTTGCTCCGTCTGCATAACTATCGCCACTACCGTCGGCAGCAGTGTTCCAATTGATAAACTTGTAGACGTGACCACCTTGTGGCGAAATCGTAAAGTTGTTTGAATCTATTTTGATACTATTCCCAACGGCAGTTCTTTGATCGTACATAATTCCATCTACTTCAGCCGTAGTGTTAGCATCAAAGTGCACGGTGTAATATTTTTGCATCATACAACGGACAGACTGACCACGGATTTTAGACGACCCGTTTGTGTTGGTACTGACTTTGGTTGCTTGCAACCACATATTGATTAAATTATTAGAAGAAGATGCACTGATACCATGGTAGTTCCCTGTTTCGCCACGATTGGTGATTGAATTTCCGTTTTGCTGGCCACTGAAGAGGAAGTTGTTTGGATAGCTGCGCCATCTGTTTGACATCAAGCTAGAAGTCTCGTTACTGCCCCTACCACCAAGTGCTATATCGAGGGTGGCATAATCGCCGTTGATACTATATCCATCTGGTAGTGACCACCCAGCCGGGCAAATATCCCCATCAGCTCTAACTCTTGGGTTGTTTGTTGAATAGGTTCCATTACCAGCGGTAGCAGTATACCAGTTGTAATAGACGCCATACGAATACCACAGATCTGCCG
>JAUNRI010000061.1 GCA_030535695.1 Candidatus Saccharimonadota bacterium
CCTAGTGGAGTAGGGTCTTTGCAAAACCAAAACAAAAATATCAAATAAAAAGGAAGTAGAGTGTATGAAAAAAACACACAAAAAGATACTCGGCTTTGCGGGGCTCGGCTTGGTAGCTGCAGTTACTACCGTCGCTGCTGTTTTACCCCCCCCCACAGCCTTGGCTACAAACACGCAAACAGACACACTTATGGTTCGCGTGATTCCAGCCGAATCTGACATACAGGTTAATCCTGCAGATGGTGGAGAAATCCACTACCCGGATTACGACCTTGATGTATTATATAGTGGGGTCACAGACATTAAGGCTGTGCTAGTAAATAAAGACGATGACGGTAATATAATTTTTGGTCCGGTAGAGATATGGCATATCGATGCGGACTGGGATCCAGGATCTCAACATTTTGATCTAAATTTGGATAGTTATGGCGGGTATGGTAATTTCACGATTACGGTTACCGGTCTAGGGCATGGAGGTGTGCCGGTTGAAAAAACTGGTGTAGTTAAATATACGAAAGAAGGTGGTAAGGAAATCGACGGCGGTGAGATTGATGCAAATCCGGATACTGGTGATGCAGATGTTCCCGTAGATGTGCCTAGCGAAGGAGTTGGAAGTGTAATTTTCAATGTTTATGATGATGGTGGAACTCTAGTGATGGGGCCGATTAATATTCCTCACCCAAGTAGTGCGGAAGAAATTGACTTCAGCGGTCTTCCGGATGGTGAATATGATGGTGAGATTATTAGTAAAGATAGAGATGGAGATGTAATTGGGACAAAATATATCAAGATTGTGGTAGATAAAGATAGTACTGGTGAAAATGTATATGTAGAAGTTGCGCCTCATGGGACTACGATCAAAAAGGCTACTATTAAAATTAAAGATAGAGATGGTAATATAATCGCTCAGAAAGATTTTGATGACCCAGTAGCCGGTACCGATATGACAATTGAGTTAGCGGGCAGCGTTCCAGCTGGTAGCGATTACACAATTTCTACTGAATATTATGATGAAGGCGGTAATTTGGTGGACACAATTACAGAACCATTGGTTAAAATTGGAGCGGATGGGCATGGTAATATTAATATTGACACAGAGATAGATACGATTAAAACAATTATAGCTGATGTATATGATGAGAATGGTAAATTGGTGAGAGAAGCAGTAGCAGATCGTGAAACTGGCACAGTGAAGGTGTACGATGGTGATGGGAATTTAATTGAAACAATTCCTAATGGATATAGCGATGCGGGAGGCATTAATGTTCCATTTGCGGGCTTGCCATATGGCACATATACGGTGAAAGTAAGTTATTGGAATCAGCATAATAAGCCAGTTGGAAATATTTATGTATACACTGTACACTGGTATGGCAATGTACCGGTACCAGATACTGGTGGACTTTTCCAGGGTTTGAATATCTCTAGAGAAGATTATCTCATTACGGGTTTGGTAGTATTTATGATAATTGGCGTAGTAGCATTTGGTATAGTAGCAAGAAACAGGAGGAATCGTAAATAATTAGCGGGCTGCGTGGGTTAGTGTGTTACCCACGCAGTAAAAAAGTTTGATTAAAGAAAAATCGGCACCGATAACTGCGAGGGTGCCGATTTTTGTAAGATTATTTTTCGATGGCTTCTTCTTTTTTAGCTTTTTTATCTGATTCTTTAGCTGCTTTCTTAGCCTTATTGCCCAAACTTTCCTTAAGTGCGGCGGCTTTGGCGGCACGAGCTTTGAAGCGATCTACGCGGCCTTCGGTATCGATGATCTTCTCTTCACCAGTGAAGAACGGGTGAGATGCAGAAGAAATCTGAATCTTAACCAAAGGATATTCATTGCCATCTTCCCATTTGATGGTTTCATCGCTCTTAGCGGTAGATTTAGTCAAAAAGGAAAAACCAGCGGCTTCGTCTGAAAAGACGACAGCACGATAATCTTTAGGGTGTAATTCTTTTTTACTCATAACTTCTGCTATTATATCAGAGATTTTAAAAAAAGTAAAGAGGCAAATCTGAGTTGGTATTGATTTTTTTAAGGATGTGTGGTATAATTAGGGTATATACTAATTAACGAAACAACCTTTGGGGGATTTCCTGATGCGAGGTCCCAGAGGTGAAGAGAAAGGA
>JAUNRI010000027.1 GCA_030535695.1 Candidatus Saccharimonadota bacterium
CGAGAAGATCTCTACCTAGTGCCAATTCTTTATCGTGAATAGAAGCACCCTCAATCAGAGCATCGCCCTTCTTAACCTTTTGGCCACGATTTACCACTGTACGCTGATTATAGCAGCGGTCATCGTTAGTCTTTTCAAAATGGGTAAGCTTATATTCCTTTTTACCACCTTTGTCATATTTCACCACTACTGATTCACCATCAGCTTTTTCTACTACACCAGGGCCTTCAGCCACAATTAGCTGTGAAGTGTTTTTAGCGACTTCACGCTCAATACCGGTACCAACAATTGGATTATCGGTTTTAAGGAGTGGCACTGCTTGTTTCTGCATGGCGCAAGCCATCAATGAGCGGTCAACACGGTTTTTCTCTACAAATGGAATCAAGCTTGCAGATACACCAAGAATTTCCTTATGTGCGGCGTCCACGTGAGTGACTTTCTTGGCTTCTACTTGGGCTGGCTTACCGTGAACACGAGCCGATACCCAGTCTTCTTTAAATTTACCATTTTTGTCTAGTTTTACCGATGCATCAGCGATAATCTTGTCGTCTTCTGTGGCGGCGTCCATATAAACGACTTCATCAGTAATTTTACCATTTTTAACTACAAGATATGGAGCTTCGATAAAGCCATATTCATTGATTTTGGCGTAGGTAGCAAGGTTAAGTACCAAACCTACGTTGCCACCTTCTGGCGTCTCTACGGTACAGATTCTACCATAGTGAGTTGGGTGTGCATCACGCACATCAAAGCCCGCGCGCTCTCTTGTTAGACCACCAGGACCCATCGAACTTAGACGGCGCTTATGTGCAAGCTCAGAAAATGGGTTTACTTCGTCCATTAGCTGTGAAAGCTGCGAAGTTGAGAAGAATTCCTTTACAGCTGCTACCACTGGGCGTGGGTTGATTAACTGAAGTGGCACTGCATCATCTGGGTTTGCCATTGACATTCTATCTAGAATGTTGCGTTGCAAACGAAGCATACCGAGACGGAATTGTCTTTGCACGAGTTCACCGACCAATTTTACTCTACGATTTGAAAGCGAGTCGATGTCATCAGCTGGTTCTTGCGTATTATTAAGACGGATGATCTCAGAGATAATCGCCACCACATCTTTCATCTGAAGTGTGCGATACTCTGGCTCGTTTGGTGTATCAAAACCGAGTCTTCTATTCATCTTGAAACGACCAACCTTAGAATAATCGTAGCGCTTTGGATCAAAGAACATTCTGTCGATCATTGATTTAGCGTTTTCTACGGTAGCGAGATCACCCGGACGAATCCTTCGATACACTTCTAGAAGAGCCTCACCTTGCGTAGAAGTTGGGTCTTTTTCTAGAGTAGTTTCGATAAATTTCTTTTCGCCATTATCGACTTTAGCAAATACTTTCTTGATTTCGCTTTCTTTCATACCAAGAGCACGAAGGAAAGTGGTTACTGGAATCTTGCGACGGCGGTCAATTTTAACCGAAATTGTGCCGTTGGCGGTAGTTTCAAACTCCAGCCATGCACCACGACCAGGAATAATCTTGGCCCCGTACAAATTGCGTACACCGATATTTTCAGCAGTGAAAAATACACCCGCCGAACGAATCAGCTGGGATACAATCACCCGCTCGGTCCCATTAATAATAAAGGTAGCCCGCTCGGTCATACAAGGATAGTTACCAAAGTAAATCTCTTGTTTTTTCTTGGTTTTAGTCTTTTTGTTCTCAAGCTCCACGGTTACGTAGAGTGGCTTCTCGTAAGTAGCTAAATTGTATTTAGCTTGCTGCTCACTCTCTTGTGGCTCTTTAAATTTATAGTCTTTAAAACGGAGCGAGAACTTTTGACCAGTATAATCGTCAATCGGATTAAGCTCGTCAAAAACCTCCTGCAGACCGTTTTCTACGAAGTCTTCCCAAGATTTTTTCTGGTGAATCACCATATCTGGGACTTCGACCGCTTTATCTTCCTCAGTGAAGAATAAGCGTTCCTTGGTAGGTTTTGTCGCCATTTTACCTCTTTTATTTAGTGTTATTAGTATCTTTTTGACAGCACACAAGTCTCCACAACCGGAACTGTCTCAGCGCCGAAGATTACTGTACTACCTCCCCCTGGGGATTCGCCGCTTCCCCTAAAGAATTCTGGGCAGCACACACTACTTCTTAAATCCATTATAGCACACATTTTCATAAAATTCAAGCTTCCCTTGTGGAAAACTAGATAAAAAAAGTACTTGCTTTTATATGTTGGACCATATATAATAATACTTAAGCTAACTAACTGCGAGTCGGCTTACAAATAGGTGATCTATCAAGAGTTGAGAGCTTATATATGTCTAAAAACCACCCACGTTCTGGGTGTTTTTTGGACATCAAAAAAGCCCTTTTGAAGGGCTTTTTTGTTAGATATCTAAATCATCGAGGTCAGCGAGTTCGGCCCGAGTTTTCTCGGCCAACTCAGAAGTTTCTGGCTCTTCTTCCTCAAGTTCTTCGTCAGCTTCTTCAATTTCCTCGGCTTCCTCTACTGCTTCTACATCTTTTTCTACTTCTTTCTCTTCAGCTCTCTCGGCTTTTCTAGATGGACGTTCTTCGCCATTTTCATCGGTATTGACAATCTTGAGATTATAACGAGCATCTTGCTTGGTACCAAGCGCCCGAAGCAACACGCGAATAGATTGCGCGGTCGCACCACGTCGGCCAATTACCCGTCCTACATCATCTGGATCCACCGTAAGAGAGAGAAGCACACCCTTTTCATCAATTTTGCGCTCTACTGATACTTTGTCTGGATTATTTACTAGAGTTTTTACGATATATTCTACGAATTGCTGGTCAATAGTAGCCATATTTTCTCCAAATTATTAAATTATATAGTTTTATTATAGCACACAAAAAGCTTTTGTAGCTTGTATTTTTGAAAAAAATATGCTAAAATATAGAGAATAGTAATTTTAAAGGAGAAAATATGCTAGCGATTCGTATGCAGCGTAATGGCCGAGCACACTTACCAGTGTACCGGATAGTCGTCCAAGAATCCCAGCGTCACCCCCTTTCTGGGCGCGTTGTGGCTGAGGTCGGCAGTTATAACCCAGCTACCAAAGCCCTTGTCTTAAACAAAGAATTGGTAGAAAAATATCTTAAAAACGGAGCTCACCCATCTTCTCGTGTAGCCTTCATTTTGAAGAAAAATGGAGTTAAATTACCAAAATGGTACAAAGAAGCTCCAAAGAAATCTGCCAAAGCTAAACATGCCGACAAGCTTCGCAAAAACCAACCAAAGGAAGAAGCCTCAGCCGAGGCACCAGCTGAAGCTCCAGCCGCTGAGGAAACTCCAGCCGAAGCTCCAGCCGAAACCGAGGCTCCAGCTGAAGAAGCACCTGCAGCAGAATAAAAAATCTGTAATATCGAGGAACATCAAGTGCAAAATCTACGATTTTGCACGCGCAGAGGTGTAGCGTCGTGATATAATCGAAGATTATCACGACGCGAAACTTCCGAGATATTACAGATTTTTTATTTTGCCGAGATGTTTTAAGCGAACAAGTCCAGCTCGCGAACAGCTTATTTCTGTTCTTTTTCAATGTTCTTCTTAAACTCATCCATCTCCGGCCCGAGCTTTTTGCGGAATTTCCTAACTCCCTCTCTTGCCGCATTGGTTTGCGCATCTTGTTTAGAATGTCCTTCCCCAGAAGCAAATAACTCCCCATCAATATAAAGCCCCACTACAAAATGCTTGTCGTGATCTGGCCCATCCTCTCTAAGCGTTCGATAAGTTGGCGTCACCCCTTCCATTTTTTGCGAAAGCTCTTGGACATAAGACTTTGGATCGCGCCAAGTTCCTTCTTCAATAATCTTATCAATCTTCGAAAGAATATGTTTAGAAATAAATTCCTTTGCCGTATCATACCCCTGATCTAGATAAATTGCGCCAATCACCGCCTCAAAACAATCCGCCATAATGGCTTCGTGCGCCCGCTCCGACCCCTGTTTTTCACCTTTTGAAAGCCGCACTAATGGCGCATAACCTAGTTCAATTCCCGCCGCGCCAATCGATTCCGTCCGAACTAGCGCCGAACGAAGCGCCGTCATAATTCCCTCAGATTCGTTATATCTCCGATATAAAAAGTCCGAAGAAACTAGCTCTAGTACCGCATCCCCCAGATATTCTAAACGTTCATTATGCTCCACATTAAGTGCCCGATGCTCATTCACATAACTTCTGTGAGTCAGAGCCGTCACCAGAAGCGAAATATCATTAAAATCAAATCCCAGTTTTTCCCGGGCAAACTCCTTATAAGGAGTCACATCAATTTTTTCTTCCATGTTTTTAATAATCCCCTGCGCGAATTTTGCGCTTTGCAATTAACATTAATTTTTCGATGTCATCGTATTCGATTACATCAAGAGCATCGGTAAAAGTAAACCATTTGATGCCCTTCATCCATTTTTCCGCTGTTGGTGTCTCGCGAGCATCTAATGCCTGAACTAGATAGATTTGCGTAGTCATCAGGACCAACTTGTCCGCCCGACGATATTTAAAATGAATCTTGCCAAGCCACGTGAGAATATCAAAATTCTTGAGGCCTGTTTCTTCTTCAATTTCGCGACGCGCAGTCATTTTGGCAGTTTCACCTGGCTCAATATGCCCCTTAGGAATCGTCCAACGCCCCTTGGAATCTTGAATTAGCAATATTTCAACATCTTTTTTATCAGCTGTTAAACGAAAAACAATCCCACCAGAAGTCGGTTCGCGCACAATCTCTTGAATTGCGGTCTTTTTTCTAAATACTGCCGAAGTGATTTTCTTTAAAGGCGATTCCTTAATCGGTTCCGTCGGCAGAGCTTCCGGCACTTTTAGCGCTCTTTGCCCCGTCGGTTCCCCGCTTCGCCTTACTGGTTTCTTCGGCGTCCTTCTTGTCGGTCCGTTTTGATTCATCTTTTTCTTCTTCTACTGTAATTCCAAGCTTTTTAAAGGCAGTCCCAAGCACACCATTGACAAATCTAGATGAGCTCTCCGACCCAAAGGCCTTTGCCAGCTCTACTGCTTCATTAATTGCGACCTTCGGTGGCACCGTGTCTCGGCACTCCGAAAGTTCGTATAGTCCCATCCTTAACACATTGCGATCAATCGCTGAAATTGCCGAAATTGGCCATTCTGGCGCCATTGGGGCAAGCGCATCATCTAGGGTTTTGAAATTTTCCACCACTTTGTGCGTGAGTTCATAAACAAACTCGGTATCGCCCAAAGTCCCTTCGTATGGCTCAATATTTTTCGCAATGATAGTGTCAAGCTCGACTTCTGGGTCGTTTGCGAGGGTCCTACACTCGTACTCATACAAGCTTTGTAGGACAATAACTCTACCTAAATGTCGATTACTTGCCATAAATTACGCTTTCTTTTTAACTGTTTTAGAGGTTTTTACTCTGAGGTTTGGGGTCTTTTTCTTGGTTTCAAAGACCTTTACCGGAGATGTCTTGTTAACTTTACGAGCCAATTTTAGACGGAGGTGACTTCTACGAAGCCCCGTCTTTCTCGGGCTACTCTGTTTTTTAGGTTCAGGCATTTTGCTCCTTACTTATATATAATTTAGACCATTTTACCACTATTCTTAGCTTTTTGCAAGAATTCTCCCGTCATCTCAAACTTTATAAAGTTTCATTTTGATTATAATTAAATACAGATGGGGCTAATCTATTTTTGGACTAACCGTCACATCCAAAAAAGGACATCCATCAAAAAAGAGAAAACAAGAGCTACTCTTGCCAGCGTTGTGCCTCATCGCACAACCACTCCACTGACAAGACTAATCCCCATGATATTCTGCCGACAGACAGAATAATCAATAAAGTAGCTCTCTAAAGACGTGCTAACGGGCTAAATCCTCGTTGGTTGTTGTAAAAATGGGAAACGTCTAAATCAGGTTCATATAAAAACAGAAACGACGGTCACTTTCTACCGGGTGTTGAAAACGTATTTGTCGCCAGGTCTCCTCCTTAGCGGCAACTACAACTCTGGCGGCGCCAACAACGTTGGTACCAACGGCAACTACTGGTCTCGCAGTGCCTGGTCTAAGGGCATCGCGTCCAACCTGAACCTTAATAGCTCAGCCGTCAACCCTCAGAATTACAACAATAAGTACAACGGCTTCTCGGTGCGTTGCCTGGCGTACGGGTCGTAGTGTCGCCGTGAGGTTGTCTAGCCGCGTCCGGGTGGAGTTTCGTACTCCTCCCCAGATTCCTCCAAAGCCCCATCTACCAAAAAACAAAAATCAGTAGTTATACCACCACCCCATCTGTCTAAATACTTTAGCAGCCAATTTTTTACCATCCATGTGTTTTAACCGCCCCAGATACGATGTGACTGCCGCCACATCTCTGTATCCCATTCCCACTTCCGCCAAATTCTTACAAAAATTATTCTTAAACCTCCTGGTTGGTACTGTGTGGTATGGGTATATCACCGCACCCAAAAATTCCACCCCCTTATGCACCTCCTGAAAATAACGTTTTTTCGGGTGTAAAGTCAATGCCATCTCGTCTTTCAGAAATTTTTCAATTCTCGGAATATCCGCGAGCAACCTCGCCCGGTCTTTTTCGGCCACCACAATAAAAAAATCGTCCACATATCTACCATAAGCCTTATAACCCAGTTCAAATCTCACATACCTATCAAAAATGTCCAAAAATATATTAGACAAAAGTTGCGAAGATAGATTTCCAATCACAATTCCCACCCCAGGCAACTGATAAAACAGCGACTTGTCTTTAGATAATTTCTTCCAATCGGCAAAACTCCCCCTAATTTTCACTCCCTTGCAAGGATTGTCAAAAATCACTTCATGCCACAGATATTTTAGAAGTTCCCGAATCTTTGGTCTATCTTCGTACTGCCGGTCTAGCCCCCAACACACCCTCTTGTACAAAAGATCATGCCTCAGACTCATAAAATACCCCTTAATATCCATCTTATAGACATAAGTCGGCACGGTGTAATTACGAGATACACTCCTGATGTGCTTTTTTAATCTTTCTATCCCATAGAGCGAGCCTTTACCCTTTCTACAAGAATAAGAATCGTTAATCAGCCTTTTGTCCCACCAATCATAGACCATCTCGTACAAAAAATGATGCACAATTCTATCTCTAAATTGCGCCGCAAAAATCTCTCTCACCACCGGCTTATCTATAATAAACGCAATTCCACGTCCTGGTTTATAGACACCTGTCCAAATATCGTGTGCTAGTTGTTCCAAATTCTCGGCCAAATGCAGCTCAAAAAGATAGACATCTCGCGTCATGGTTTTACCTTTTCGGGCTTTTCTTTCTGCCTGATATAGCTTCCTTAGTAGCCAATCTTCCGTGAAATACCACTCTTTATCTTCCATTTTTATCTTTTTTCGTCTGCCGATTTTCAATCGCTCCGGCCGTTTTCTTTTGTACTTTTCTAATTCTTGTCAAAATCGCATAAATCACATTATCGTCTATAATTCTAATATCGGATATCACTTTTAGTCTAGCATTTGCGTGTCTAAGTAATTTCACTAATTCTTGAAGATAATCATCCATGTCTTCATGCCCATTCGCCGCTTCAATGAATCCTTCCATCGCATTTACCATCTTCAAAAGTAATTCATTTCCTATTGTTTCTCTACTTACTGGTTCCATTTTTCTTACCGCATCATAAAGATTTTTGGTCAATTGTTCCATTTCAAACCTTAGCGCCGGATACACTTCTATGGGCAACACTAGGCTATTAACCCGTCTTTTTAGCTCCTCTTCTTCTGTTAGCATCGCTTTGTATTCTACCGGGTCCAGCGTGTAGCCGAGATCAAACACTTCCACTCCATCATCTTTGCTGGATGACCTAATGCCAATATTCTCAAGTTTATTTCTTAATACCTGCATGTCGTGAATTAGACACACTGGTTTGTCAGAAGTTAGCTCAAAATCCGAATCCACCTTGATGCTAGCGGCTATCTTTAATCTTTTTGCTACCTGATGAACATAGATTACCGCCGAATGGTCAAACATCTTATGCATCCCATTGACATCTTCCACCACCGCCAACCGGTTGTAATTATTCTTTTCCCACCCTAGCACCCGACGTTTGATGTCGTAATAGTGCGTCTTATTTATTTTAGTTGTTTTTGATTCTAATTTCTTATTCATTTGTCACCTTTCTTTTTTCCAAAGAGAAAACTGGGGAGGAGTACGAAACTCCACCCGGACGCGGCTAGACAACCTCACGGCGACACTACGACCCGTACGCCAGGCAACGCACCGAGAAGCCGTCGTACTTATGGTGGTAACTCTGAGGGTAGACGGCTGAGCTATTAAGGCGCAGGTAGGACGCGAAGCCCTTAGACCAGGCACTGCGAGACCAGTAGAGGCCGTCGGTACCAACGCCGTCGGCGCCGCCAGAGTAGTAGTCGCCGCTAAGGAGGAGACCTGGCGCTGGTTTGCCGGTAGTGTTATCGTAGGTAGTGGTGCCATCTACGAGCATTGCTCCAGCACTTGGGTAGTTGTTGTATAGTACTTGGAAATCACTATTACTTCTGTCTGTACCGCCTGTTGGTAGATACCAACCCTTAGGGCAGATAGAGCTATTTACGTCTCTCCAGCCACTAGTACCTGGGGTAATACTACTTGTACCAGTGCCAGCGGTAGCAGAATACCAGTTGTAATAACAGCCTACATACTTATTACCAGATACTGGGGTGCAGTAATAGGCATTGCCATTATAGTAATAAGTAGTAGAAGTGTGTCTATCTTCACAGCTACCAACCGCGCAGGAAGTATATGGCATTACACCGTTAGTTACTTTGTTGTTAAGAGTAAAGTTAGATGACACATTGGAATCTGCACTAGTTAAGGCTAGTGAGGTAGTGTTAGTACCAAGCCTCAAGTTTTGCACCATCCAACACTTATTGTCTTTGAGTTTAGCTACATAGTAAGTGTAATTGCCGGATCTAGTGTCTGTTAGTTGTGATACTTCATTTACGGTGATGTTGTGGCAGATATTAGCATCCATATCTTGCATCATGTAGTAGCTACCAGATTTGGTTTTGCCGGCAGCAAGGTATGCTTCGTCAAAGGTAGTAGGATCCCAATAAGCATATAAATTGATATTAGTGCTATACTCGGTAGGATCTATGGTAATAGTGCCGTTTAAGTCATAAGAATTACCAGAACAGACCGTAGCTGGGAAATAGTTATTAGCATCTGCCGTAGGGATTGCATCACACCATTTAATAAAAGTATAGGTATCTCCACTAAGCCCAGACCTAGTAGGCCCAGTAGCCCCGCCACTATAGACTGGGTTAAGGACTACGGTAGAAGAAGTATTGTAGGCATTATCTTGGGTGGCAATAGTATTGGTATTGTCTACACCGTCATAATAATCTATATGATAAGCTGCATAAGTAGCTGTAGCCGTAAAGACTA
>JAUNRI010000002.1 GCA_030535695.1 Candidatus Saccharimonadota bacterium
CAGGGAAGCGCATTAAACTTACGTCCAGTTGTAATCTTGTGTGCGGTAACGATTGGTGTATACATGTTTGGGCTGCTGGGTGCGATTATCGCAATCCCAATCGCAGGCTGTATTAGAGTTTTGATTGACGAATATCCCAATATAAAGGTGGCAAATAGGCAATCATGAATAAAGCCAAAAAGAAAAAACTGCGAAAAATAATTTTGACGATACTTTTTATCGCGTTTTCGGCTGGGGTAATTATTGCCACGGCCGTCAATGAGTTTAGCGGCAGCAATGAAGCCGCAGATCTTAAAGATGTGCATCTGAATGGGTGGCTGTTAATCCCGGCGACAATATGTTTTTTAATTATGATATTTTTAGAATATGGCAAATATGCTTTGATGATTTCTAGATCTACCCCTAAAGGGACTTTTTCTAGAAGAGAACTTTGGAAACTGTCATTTAGAACCGTAATGCTGGGGCGCTATTACGATAATATCACGCCAGCAGCAGTGGGCGGACAACCAGCGCAAATTTTGCAAATGCGAAAAACTGGTAAAATTTCTAACGGTATGGCCACCGCGATTCCGATTTTTAGTATGATTTCTGGGCAATTTACTTTTCTTTTAATTGCGATTCCGTGTTTTATTTTTAGTGGAATACTTTTTCAATATCCTTTACTTACTACTGCGGCCTGGATTGGACTGTTGTTTTTTGCCTTTTGGCCGGTGATGGTGCTTGGCACTATGTTTTTTCCAAAACCCACAGCTAAATTTATCAATTTAATCGTAAGATTTTTCGCCAAAATTAAAATTATTAAAAATCGTGATGAGGCAGTAAAAAAAGTAGAAAAAGAAGTGGCGGATTATGCGGAAAATGTAAAATTAATCATCAAAAAACCTGGCGTAGGTGGTTGGGTGATGGTGATGTCATTTTTCTCGAATATATTCCTGTCTTTTATACCATATTTTGTATTGATTGCGTTTGGGGGAAATATCGATTTTGGTGAATTCTTCTTGATGACTACGGCGGTAAGAGCGGCAGTCTATTTTGCACCGACACCTGGTAATGCCGGTGTGGCGGAAGGTACTTTTTATATTGTGTTCTCTAGACTTTCTACTGGCTACGTATTCTGGGCAATGATGCTGTGGCGACTATTTTCATACTATGTATATATTATAGTGGGGCCTTTGGTTTATCTTTCGATGCATTTTGAGAAAAAACGAAAGGGGCGAGATGATCACCAAAAGTAAACTGGCCAATCAACCGCATAATAAATTGACCAAAAAATTTCAACCGATTGATTTAAGTGTAGATGGCGGCAAGAAGCGCGGCAAGAAGTGGAAAAAATTTGTGTTTTTGCCGTTTTTATTGATTGGGGTAGCTGGTACGACTTTTGGGATAATTTGGGGAATTAGCTTGCTTAACAAACAGCCTACGGAACCAGAGATACCTACAGAACCAGAGATGCCAATTGAGCCTACCGAGCCCACTGAGCCGGAGCAACCAGAACAGCCAGAGATGGATGACGATACTGCTAGTATCCAGCCAATCACTAGTGCACAATCGGCTAACCCTACGATTGGTCTGGGTAGATTAATGTTAATCAATCCGAACTTTACCGTGGAAAGGGACTTTATCGCCGCTAGAAAAAATGAGTTAATTAGCGTGGAGGGGACTTATGGGATTGTAGAAGGGAATCGTTCTACTAATGGCGATAATTTACTAGACAGAGAAGCCGCAGCTGCACTGTCTAAAATGAATGCAGATTATACTATTGCCAATCCGGGTCACGTTTTACAAACTAGATCTTGTTTTAGAGAAGTGGGGACAAGTTGTGGAAGAATGTGTGCAGCCACTGGTACTTCAGATCATCATACGGGGTTAACCTGTGATTTAATAGACCCGATTTATGGAAGTTCTTTGGATACTGGGGCTTATGACACTCATATTGAGTGGCAGTGGCTGAGGAACAACTCTTACAAATATGGTTTTATTGATAGATTTCCGGAAGCATGGGCAGGCGGGCCAATGAGCGAGCCAGCTAATGTAGACGAAAACGGTACCACGGGACTATTTGAAACTTGGCATTATCGCTATGTAGGAGTGTATGCCGCCACCCAAATCGCCACTGGCGTATATAACGATGGCCAGTATGACTCTTTGGAGCATTATCTTAAAATGCGAGGGTTAGTGCCTAATTTACTGAATAGATAAAATTTGCTATAATAATATATATGTTTAAATTAATGAGGTATCTGAAGCCATACTGGTGGCAAGTTTTGATACTGGTTTTTGCTATCATTATACAAGTTTATGCTACTTTGCAGCTTCCAGCTTTGATGGCTGATATTATTAATAATGGTATCGTGCCTGGGGACATGGGGAAAATCTGGCAAGATGGTGGGTGGATGCTACTTCTTGCAATAGTTTCGGCGATTACTTCTTTTGTGTCTAGTTATTTTTCGGCAAGAGTTGGGGCATATTTTTCAAGAGATCTTCGAGCGGCAGTTTTTGCCAAGGTCCTGTCATTTAATATGTCAGACTTAAAAGAATATAGCACAGCGAGTTTAATCACTAGAACCACCAATGATGTCTCGCAAATCCAAATGATTATCACGATGATTTTGTCTTTGATGCTGAGGGCGCCACTATTTTGTATCTTGGGGCTAGTGATGGCAATTCAAACGGCGCCAGAAATGAGCTGGATTATTGTAATTGGTATTACAGCGGTAGTAGTTTCGGCAGCAATTATTCTTGGCATCGTGGGACCGAAATTCAAAATTTTTCAAACTTTGATTGATAAAATCACTTTGGTCACTCGTGAAAATCTTACTGGTATTAAAGTAGTGAGAGCGTTTAACAATGAAAACGTGGAAGTTAAAAAATTTTCTAAAACCAACAAAGAACTCACAAAACTGCTGATTTTTATTGATAGAATTTTAGAGTTACAAAACCCACTAATTAATATTATATTTAACGGTTTGTCTCTCCTTTGTTCATGGGTAGGAATTTCACTTTTAAATCAAAATTTTGCTTATCTTGGTAATATGACTGCGTTTGCTGAATACGTAACTTTTGTAATGATGTCGTTTTTAATGCTTTCGATTATGTTTGTAATGTTACCTAGAGCTAATGTATCTGCTAACAGAATTAACGAGGTATTAAAAACTAAAGAAAAAATCCATTGGGCCAATAAAACTAAAGGTGTGCCAGACAAAAAATCTTCTGTGGAATTTAAGCATGTAGATTTTTCTTATCCGGATGCATCAGAAAAAGTTTTGGATGATATTTCGTTTGTGGCCGAAGCTGGTAAAACTACCGCGTTTATTGG
Organism: Candidatus Saccharimonadota bacterium; assembly: GCA_030535695.1. GTDB lineage: Bacteria > Patescibacteriota > Saccharimonadia > Saccharimonadales > Saccharimonadaceae > Nanosyncoccus. The sequence continues at coordinate 3,317 of JAUNRI010000002.1, forward strand.
TTCTACTGGCTCAGGTAAATCTACTTTGATTAATTTAGTTCCGCGTTTTTATGAAGCGACGGCTGGCGAAATTTTGATTGATGGAATTAATATTAAAGATTACGCCAAAGATGATTTAATGAAAAGAATTGGTTTAGTACCACAGCATGGAGTTTTATTTGCGGGTACGGTTAATTCTAATATTAAATTTGGTGCACCGTCGGCGACTTTTGAGCAAGTAAAAAGGGCGGCCGATATTGCGCAGGCCACTAAATTTGTTGAGAAACTTCCGGGAGGATTTTCAGCTCACATTGCCCAGGGGGGTACTAACGTTTCTGGTGGGCAAAAACAAAGGCTTTCGATTGCCAGAGCAATCTGTAAGAATCCGGATATTTTTGTGTTTGATGACGCATTTTCAGCACTTGATATGAAGACTGATAAAAAATTAAGAGAAGCTCTAAAACCTATCGTGACCGACGCAGTAGTTTTGATTGTAGCACAAAGAGTGAGCACGATTAAAGACGCTGACCAAATAATTGTATTAGACCAAGGCAAAATGGTAGGGAAAGGCACTCACAAAGAGCTGCTTAAGGGTTGTAAGATTTATCAGTCAATCGTAAAATCGCAACTTTCCGACGCGGAATGGAGAAAGGAAACTAATGGGGCCTAACACTAACACCGCTGGTAATGCTAAAAATAAGAAATTCGCATGGAAAGAATTTAAACATTCAATTAAACCCTATGCGTTTCCGATTATTATATCAATAATTCTGGCGGTGGGGTCGGCGATGCTCGCACTATTCATTCCAAAAATTTTGGGCGATATGACTAATATCGCAGTAAATTCATATCCCGAGATTGATTGGGGTCAAATTTCTGGTAAAGCCATTTTGGTGATTGGTTTATTTGTGGGTGCAGCAATCTTAAATTACGCCCAAGCTTTTATTTTGGCAGTAGTTTCGGCGAATTATACTAAAGATCTTAGGAGCGCAGTGATTGAAAAGATTCAACGAATGCCAATTTCTTATTTTGATAAACATAAATACGGTGATACTTTGTCTAGAATGACAAATGATATTGATGTGCTCACCACTTCGATGTCGCAGGAAATTGCGGATGTGTCACTCAGTATTACTACATTAATCGGCGTGATGGTGATGATGATTTTAATTAGTGTGCCACTATCCTTGGTATCGTTTGTGGTAGTGCCGATCTCGGTTTTGGTGGTGGGGAAGATTACTAATTTTGCCCAAAAATATTTTAGAGAGCAACAAGCGACGCTGGGTGTTTTGAATGGTAAAATCGAAGAAGATTACGCTGGACATATTATTATCAAATCTAATTCTTATGAAAAAGAAGCCACCGCTAGCTTTGATGAAACTAACAATAAACTCGCCAAAGCCGCCACAAAAGCACAGGTGTTTTCATCTTTGTCTTTCCCGGCTACACATGTGTTTACCAATTTAGGCTACATCGCAGTTTGTGTGCTTGGTGGTATGTTTGTGATTGAGGGGAAGGTAACGATTGGTAGCATTCAGGCATTTATTCAATACGTCTCTAGGTTTAACCGGCCAATTACGGAGATTGCTTCTACCACTGCCACGATTCAAGCGCTTTTGGCGGCTTCAGAACGAATTTTTGAATTTTTGTCCGAAGCGGAAGAAAAGCCGGATCCAGAGCCATCTTTGATACTTGAGAACGTAAAAGGCGAGGTAGAATTTCATGATGTATGTTTTGAATATCTGCCAGGCGTGCCAGTAATTCGTGATTTTTCGGTAAAAGTAAGGCCTGGCACGAATGTGGCGATTGTGGGTCCAACTGGTGCGGGGAAGACTACGATTATTAATCTTTTGATGCGTTTTTATGAGCCAACTTCTGGTTATATCACGGTGGATGGTGCACCAATTAGGGAAATGAAGCGATCGGATGTCCGAGCGATGTTTGGAATGGTGCTCCAGGATACTTGGTTATTTTCTGGCACTGTAGAAGAAAATTTAAAATATGGGAAGAAAGATGCCACGCTTGATGAAATTAAAAAAGCTGCCGATGCCTCTAATGTGGAGCATATTATTGAGGCTTTGCCGCATGGATATAGATCTCACATTTCCGAAGATTCGGACAATATCTCCGCCGGCGAAAAACAGCTTTTGACCATTGCGCGGGCAATGACTGCCAACCCGCCAATGATGATTTTGGACGAAGCTACGTCAAATGTAGATACTAGGACAGAACAATTAATCCAAGATTCTCTAGAAAAATTAACTGATGGCAGAACTTCGTTTGTGATTGCGCATAGACTATCTACAATACGCAATTCTGATTTGATTTTGGTGATGCGTGATGGGCGGATTGTGGAACGTGGCACACATAATGAACTATTGAAACTTAATGGATTTTACGCGGAATTATATAATTCACAATTTGCGGAGAATTAATTCAAAGACTTCGTCGATGGTGCCGGAAGCATCGATAGTTTTGATATTAAAATCTTTAGCGATTTTGAGATAGGCTTTGTTTACTTTTTGCTGAAATTCGTTGGGTTTGGCTTCAAAAGTTTCTTTTTTCTTGCCACGGTCTTTTTGGCGCGCTTCTCGAATTTGGTCCGAAACAGTCAGAATAAAACCTTTGTCGGGTTTCACATATCTTTCTGGCAGGGCTTCGTGAGTGATTTTGATAATTTTGTTTCTAGATACACCTTCGCCGTAACCTTGATAGGCCAAAGTGGACCACCAGTTGCGAGCGGAGATTACCACACCACCATTTTTTAATGTGGGTTCGGCAATTTTGCGCCAAAGTTCGGAGCGGGAAGCAGTAAACAATAGTACATTAGTCATTGGCTCCATATTGTAATCTTTGCCTTTAATCAAAATCAAGTCGTGCAAATCATGGGCTTGGGGGAGATCACCGTCTGGTTCGTCCATTATCACTACCTCGCGGCCTTGTTTTTCAAAATATTCTTGTAAAAGTCTTACTTGGGTAGATTTACCAGTGCCGTCTTGGCCTTCGATTACAATATACATTATTTTTCTCCTTTCTGGTATTTTTCATAACAAGCAGGGCAGATGGCGCGATATTCGATTTTGGTTTTGCCATCGTCGATCAAAACATCCGGACCACTTGAGACTAATTTACCATTTAAAAATCTGGCGTTCAAGGTGGCTTTTTTGCCACATTTGCAAATGGTTTTGATTTCTTCGATTTCGTGGGCAATTTGAAGAAGTCTAGTGGCGCCTTCAAAACCACCGTCTTCGCGTTTGAAATTAAGCCTCAAACCATAGCATATCACTGGGATATTTAAATCTATCGTAACTTTCATAAGTTCGTCGGCTTGTTTTTTGGTTAAAAATTGCGCTTCGTCTACCAAAATACATTGAACGTTTTTGTATTTTTTGGTGATTTTGTCATATAGATTGGTAGTTTTATCAAAACAAAAATCAGTTTCTCTTTCTGGCCCGATGCGAGTGTAGATTTTGGTGCCATGTTTGGTATCAGTACCGGGCTTAATGACGCAAACTTTGTGGCCACGTTCTTCGTAGTTAAAAGCCACCTGCAAAAGCTGCATGGTTTTGCCGCACCCCATCGCACCATAGCGAAAGTATAATTTTCCCATATGCTATAATTATATCATATGCATGAGAGTTGGCAGGAGTTTCTCAAAGCGGAGTTTAATAAACCTTATTTTAAGGAACTGGCTAGTTTTTTGCATTCTGAGTATGAGAATAAAGTGATTTTTCCGCCGAAAAAGTTGGTGTTTTCGGCGTTTACTACAAATCTAGCGGAAGTAAAAGTAGTGATTTTAGGACAAGACCCGTATCATACACCGGGCGCGGCAGAAGGTTTGGCATTTTCGGTGCCACCATCTCAGCCGATACCGCCAAGTTTAATTAATATATACAAGGAAATTGACAACGATATCGGGAAACATGTAAATCCGTCTGGGAGTTTAAGAAATTGGCAAAAACAAGGCGTGCTATTATTAAATACCGTGCTAACGGTAGAAGCACATCGGCCCAAATCGCATAGTGGCAAGGGCTGGGAAACTTTTACTACGGCGGTGATTTCGTATTTAAATAATAATTGTGATAGACTGGTTTTTATGTTGTGGGGAAGAGATGCTAGAAATAAGAAATCTTTAATTGATTCTTCGCGCCATTTGATTTTGGAAGCAGCACATCCGTCGCCGCTCTCGGCCTATAACGGATTTTTTGGTTGCAAACATTTTTCTAAGTGCAATGAATATCTCACTCGGCATGACAAGACGCCAATTGAGTGGTAGCCTAAACCCATTTTATGAGTCTTTTGTATTCTTCAGAATTTTTGTCGTACGAATCTAAAATATCTTCTGTGTAAGTTTTGCCATTTTCAATATTTAAAGTTTCTACTTCCGGCATGGAGGCAAGGAGCCTAATGATAGCTTCGTCGGTTTCTATATTGGTCATAGAATGTTGGGGGTCGGTAGAATGAGAATGAACCCGTAATTTTTTATAAACGAACCGTTTGATGCCGGCTTGGAGACAATGCTTGAGACAATTATCGCAAGTGGCAGTCATATTATATATAGTGCAGCCAGTCAAGTCTTTGTGTGCATACAAAAGCGCATTCATTTCGGAATGAATCACAAAATGATATTTCATTGGACGTTCTTTCAAAGTCATTTTGGATTCATCCGCGCCTTGAACCATGCCATTATAACCGACTGACACTACGCGCTTATGGTTATCCACAATTACGCAACCCATTTGTGATGATGGATCTTTGGATTTTAGCGCAACTGTTTCGGCAATTTTTAGGAAATATTCGTCCCATTGCTTTTGTGATGTGCTCATTTTTCCTCCATTTCACCCCTATTATATCACGAAATGGGGGGTGGGGGGTTGATTTTTTTTGCGAAATATGACTATAATCTCAAAATTTAATAAAAGGAGGAGCTATGCTTAAAAAATTACGGCAAAAAATGTGGGTAAAAAATATCAAAATCACATTAAGCTTATGGTTTTTGGCGATACTTTTTATGGTAAATTCGCTAATGCCAGTTACGGGATTTCATCAAAATGTGGGGGCGGCGAGTTGTCCGGACGTAAAAATAATTTTTGCGCGGGGCTCGGGAGAAGAAAGGTGGATGAGTCAAAATTATTTAACTTTTAAAAACGAACTCACCGAAAAATTTAAATTAATCAGCCTGACATATGAATTTGAAGATTTGGATTATCCGGCGATTAGCGTGGCAAATCCACTGACACTTCTGACGACTTTTGTGAGCGGTGGGGAGGCTTACGAATTTGGTGAGAGTATATTAAAAGGTTTGGCGGAGCTCAAAAAGGAAGTCGGTGGCTCGGCCTGTCACAAGACTCGTTATGTGCTAGCGGGCTATTCGCAAGGTGCGATGCTGGTATCAAAAGCTTTAGGATTTTTGAATCCGGAGAGAATTATTTACGCGGCAACTTTTGGTGATCCCAAACTTTATTTACCGGAAGGAGAAGGTTTAATTCCGCCGGCTTGTCGGGGTGTGAATCTGTCTAATTACCGGATTTACGTGCCGGATTGCCGAGCATATTCTGGGATGCTAGGCGGATATAATCCTTACCAGTCGCCGGATTATATTAATAAATTAGGCACGTGGTGTAACAAAGCAGATTTTTTCTGTTCTTCGCATCTTAGTATGAAAGACCACACTTCTTATGTGTCGGATGGACTTTACGCGGACGCATCCAAAGTGATTTTTGATAAGATTACTAAAGCTTTTAAAATTTCTAATAATTATGTATCGTTGCATGATACCGCGATTTTGATTGACTCTACGGGTTCGATGAGTGGTTTGATTGATGATTACAAAGCGGAAGTTTTGAGTTTGGCCAAGAAGACTCTTGAAGCTGGTGGCAGAGTGGCACTTTATGATTATCGGGATTTGGATGATCCATATGAAGTTTATGAACATTGTAATTTTGAAACTTGTACGCTGGATAGTTTTGAAAAAAGGCTTTTTGAGATTGAAGCGGATGGTGGCGGGGACACGCCGGAATCTTTATTGTCTGCCAGTTTTAAAATGATGAAAAAATTAAATTGGAAGTATGGTTCTACTAAATCGGTGGTAGTTTTGACGGATGCAGATTATCATGAGCCGGATCTTGACGGGGTGAGCTTTGCGGATGTGGTTAATTTAAGTAAATCGATTGATCCGGTGAATTTTTATATTATTACGCCGGAAGAAACGATGGTATATTATAGTGATTTGGCTGATGCTACCGGTGGTAAAGTGGTGAATTCGGCGTCGGATCTTGGGATTTTGACGGGTGAAATTATGGCAAGGTATGACTCTTTGCCAAGAGTGGAAGAGGATTTTGATGATGCTGTTTTGCCGAAGATTTCAGATTTATTGGTAGAGTATGATTCTGACAGTGTGAAAGTAAATTTTAAAAATACCGGCACTTTCGCACTAGTGATTTTGAATGATGTGATTTTGGGTATGACGGAAGAACAGGAAATTACGATTACGGATGTTAATTTTAGTTCTGAGAATTCGCTAAGACTGGTGCCGCTTGGCGAAAATGTGCGAGGAAATGGGGTGGATGTGAAACTTACTGCGGGTGCAGGTATGGGTAGCTTAAATTTAGATATAGAATTGCCTACGAGTGCAATTCCCAAAGCTCCTAATGCCGGGAGGCGGTGAGGTGCCAATGGTCACCGTATTCACATTTATAGACACCGAGTTTGGTATCTAGGTGGTGGTCATACTCAGCGATTCTGGCAGCAGCCTCGGCGTCTTCTTTGGTGGGATAGCAAATTTTATGTTGGTCGCCAACCCAACAACGTTCCGGTTCGTAAATTCTGTTCATTTTTGTATTTTTTGCCATATATTTCTATTATATCACAGATTAGTAAAAAAGTCAAGTTTATCCCTTGAATATCTGGTAGGGGTGTGATATAATTACCATTATGGTTTTAGAGAAAGACAAAATTCGGAATGTGGCAATTATCGCTCATGTGGACCACGGCAAGACCACCTTGGTGGATGGTCTTCTTAAACAGTCCCATACTTTTCGCGATAACCAAGCCGAAATGTCTCAGACTCTAATTATGGACTCTGGCGACCAAGAACATGAGCGGGGAATTACTATCACCGCCAAGCAGACTTGCGTGCATTATAATGGCTATAAAATTAACATTATTGATACTCCGGGGCATGCTGATTTTTCTGGCGAAGTGGAAAGAACTCTTAATATGGCAGATGGAGTTTTACTCATTGTAGATGCTCAAGAAGGTCCGATGCCACAAACTAAGTTTGTTTTACAAAAGGCTCTCGATCTTAAATTAAAACCGGTGGTAGTGATTAATAAAATCGACAAGCCGGCGGCGAGAATTGACGAAGTATTGTCAGAAATAGAAAGCCTATTTTTGGAACTTGCAACGGACGAATCGCAGCTGTTTTATCCAGTGTATTATGCGATTGCTAGAGAGGGTAGGGCTGGCAAAACTACGGATCTTGATGATGATTTACATGTAATTTTTGAATCGATCATTAATGATATTCCGGCACCATCGGTGGATGAAAACGCCGAATCGGCTCAGCTTTTGGTAGCGGCACTGGCGGCCGATAATTATCTTGGCAAATACTGTATTGGTAAAATTTTTAGAGGCAAACTTAAAAAAGGCCAAAGTGTCAAAGTTTTACATAATGGTGAAACCAAAAATGGCAAGGTTGAGAACCTGTTTATCTATAAGGGGCTTGGTAAAGAGGAAGTGCAAGAGGCGATTGCTGGGGATATTGTGGCAATTACGGGAGTATCTGAGGCTAACATTGGCGATACCATCGCGACTGGCGATAACCCAGAGGCTTTGCCGACGATTGAGTTAGAAGCACCGACGCTTTCGATTTATATTGGGCCAAATACTTCACCTTTAAAGGGGCGTGAAGGCGAATTTACAACTTCACGGCAAATCGCCGAAAGACTTGAAAAAGAGTTGGAAACTAATATTGCGCTCAAAATTAAGCCAGATGGTTTGGGCTATAAAGTATCTGGGCGTGGGGAGCTACATCTTTCGGTTTTGATTGAAACGATGCGACGCGAAGGCTACGAACTAGAAGCTGGCCGGCCAGAAGTGGTTTATCGTGAAATTGACGGGGTAAAATCCGAGCCGATTGAGTCTCTTACCATTGAAGTTGATCCAGAATTTGTGGGTGCTGTATCTCAAGAACTCGGTATCAGAAAAGCTGAATTAAAATCTCAAGAAATTACTACATCTGGCTCAACACGGTTTGTTTATGAAATTTCTACCGCGGCTCTGATTGGCCTTAGAAATAATCTTCTTACCGCTACTAAGGGTACTGTAATTATGTCTTCGATTCCGTCTGGCTATCGCCCAGTAGATTCTAAATATCGCCCAGAGAGAAATGGGGCTTTGATTGCTTCAGAAGATGGTGTTTCTACGGCTTATGCCCTGGATGCGGCCCAGGCGCGCGGTATATTGTATATCCCGCCACAGGTGCCGGTATATCAAGGGATGATCGTAGGGCTTTCTAACAAAAAAGACGACCTAGATTTTAATGTCTGCCGCGAGAAGCAGCTCACCAATATGCGGACCCACGCTTCGGATGGAGCAATTCAACTAACTCCATATACACAGTTATCTTTGGAACAATGTTTGGATTTTCTTTTGGATGACGAGCTTCTAGAAGTCACGCCAAAATCGCTGCGTCTTCGTAAGCGGCAATTAGACCCAATCAAAAGAAAGCGGGAGAATAGAAATTGACCGCTCTAGGAGACGAGCAAAAAGAAAACTCGTTTTCTTTTTCGAGACGACGACGAGCGGACAACCAATCCGTAGGATTGGTTGACACCCACTGCCATCTACACGATAGAGAGTTCTTCTCGGAAGAACAGGCAGAGGAAATGTTAAAACGGGCCCGTGAAAAAGGGATTGAAAAAATAATTTGTATCGGGACTTCACACGAAGATTCACTGGCCGCTCGTGATTTTGCCATAAATCATGATAATGTTTATTGGACCTACGGGATTCATCCCGAGGGGGCAACAGAAAACGTCCCTGTCGGGGCATTTCGGAGCGCGGCAGCGCGAGAATTAGCGCCGTCCGCCCGTGGCGACGGGCCGGACGGACGCGGCCCCGATAGGGATGTTTCTGTTGTCCCCATCGCCATTGGCGAGGTGGGACTGGATTATCATTATGAGGGCTATGATCGCGAAGCGCAGATTAAATTATTCGAGGAAATGCTGCAGCTTGCCCGCGATAATGATTTGCCAGTATCTTTTCATGTGCGCGAAGCATTTGAAGATTTTTTTGCGGTAATTGCTAATTTCCCAGAGATTAAGGGTGTGGTGCATTCATTTTCGGATAATAAAAAGAATCTAAAACGAATTCTTGAGAACACGGATTTTTATATTGGTGTGAATGGCCTGGCTACTTATTCTACTTTGCCCACTCCACCGCTTGAAAGAATCATTCTAGAGACAGATGCGCCATTTTTGACACCAGTGCCATTTCGTGGTAAAATAAACGAATGCGGCTATATTAGAGAAATAGCCGAATGGCTTTCAAACAAACTAGATACTAGTTTTGACCAGGTGGAGAAAGAAACTACCAAAAATGCGGAAAAATTATTCAAATTTTAAATTTGAAAGTGACGAATTTAAGCCGAGCAAAGAATCGGTAGAGATTTTTGAAGAGTTAAACGCAATTTCAGAGGAGATAGATCAATGTCGCGCCAGAAACCTAAACGATATTCTAACCGCCTAAGTTATAGTGACTTAATTGGTTTGGAGTCTAATTACGCTCGGAGCCTGTTTGGGCCAGTGCCGGATGGCCATCGGCGGGAGTTTTTTAAGGACCGTAAAAATGTGTGGATTTGGTACGAAGGCTGGACTAATTCGGTTGGGAATCTGCAAGAAATTACCGTGCGTTATGAGGTGCGCCCATCTGGCGTATTCAAACGCGTTGACGGTGAAAAATATCAAAAAATCACTGGCAATGAGTTAGATAATTTTAGAAATGCCGCCAAAAGTTATTTGGAATTAATAAAAGCCAAGCTCTATTATTGAGATTTTTCCTACTTATGCTAAAATAGAAATATGAGTGGAGAGAAAAAAGATATTGATATGGGGGAATTAGCGAAGGCTTTTGACGCCGAGGCGACTGAGCCGAAAAAAACTAGCGAAGAAAAGAAAGATTTAAAAATGTCTAAAGAGAAAAAGAAAACCAAGAAAAATAAAAAAGCCATTGCGGTGTTTGTAGTTGGACTTTTGGTGCTTTTGGGTGGTCTGGGATTTTTGATTTATAAATTAGTAGCAGGGCCAGCCAAAGCGGATGCGGAATTTTTGATTTCTAACGGTGAATGGGTGGAAGAAGACGAGCCAAGTGTAATTTGGAAATTTACCGAGGTAGGGAAGGGCACCCTTACCACTGATGGCCACCAGACCGATTACGATTTTATTTGGTCGCTTGATAATGGCAAGATTAAGATGGAGACCAAGTGGCTATACGATCTCACTGACGAATTTGAATATAGCCTAGACCAAGGGAGTAAAACTCTTACGCTTAAAAAAGCTGATAAAAATTTGGAAGTGAAGTTCAAAGCGCAAGATAATTAATCATACAAAAAAGTAGCCGTTGGCCTACCGCTATGCAGCACTAGGTCGGGCTACCTATGGTTTTATTATATCAAAGTTGCCTTTCTCCGTCAATAGCTGCCCGTCTCTGCTGATAACTAGCAGGGTTTTAACTTTGCGCGATTTTTTGCGCCTTTCGAGTTGCTCCATATATTTGGTTTCATCCCTGGAGCTCAACCTTCGTAAATCGTAAATCAGATGCTCAGATTGTTTAATCGCCTTTTTGAAGTTGTCTTCAAAAGACGATTCGCTATATTTTATTGGGCTTTTTATCTCCCAACATCTACCGGCCATTTCGAAATCAGGGCTTTTCACTCCCTTAATGTCTGATGGCTTTATAAAAATAACAACGAACCCTAAATTTGAGAAAAATTTTGCAGTTATATGCTCATGTGGTTCGGGCGGGCGATTTAGGGCGGAAGTGTCTATAATTCCTTTCTAATCAAAATTAATATTTCCCCCAAGTTTTACACTATTCTCTGTCTTAATTATTACAAATACAAATGAAAAGGCAAGCAATAGCGGTTAGTAGGCGAGGCAGCGGACGGAGAGATTATCTCGCGATACAGCGCACATAAAAACCAGCTACGCGATATGGAGTGGTCAATGATAATTCGCCTCCCTGGTAGCTTTTATGCTTTTGCAAGTCTTGTAATTCTGGGGTTTGATGTTATAATATAGATATGATTTATTTGGATCATGCGGCAGCCACGCCGGTTTCTAAAAGAGTGTTTGAGGCGATGAAGCCGTATTTTTTGGATGATTTTTTTAACCCTAGTGCGGCTTATCTTCCAGCTAAAAAAGTGTCCGCTGATTATGAGGCTGCCAAAGGCATAATTGCCCATGCGATTGGAGCCAAAGCCAATGATTTAGTGATGACCGCCGGAGCGACCGAAGCGAATAATCTCGCATTTAGCGCTGCCAATAATGGCGCTGTGCTGTATCTGGCTACTGAGCATGATTCGATCCGCAAGGTAGCTCAGAAATATAACGGTCAAGAGATAAAAGTAGATAAAAATGGGCGGATTTTACTTGACGATTTGAAAACCAAAATTAATGATGAGGTGGTATTGATTTCGGTGGCGCTCTGTAATAATGAGCTTGGTACGATTCAACCTTTGTCGGAAATCGCGGCGATGGTTCGCGAAGTGAGACTTGACCGGCTTTCTCGCGGAATTAAAAAACCGCTTCATCTTCATTCGGATGCGTCGCAAGCTCTCAATCTTTTAAATGTAAATGTGGCAAGGCTCGGGGCGGATCTTCTCACTCTTAACGCCGCCAAAGTTTATGGCCCAAAAGGTGTGGGATGCCTATATGTATCGCACGAGGTAAAATTGTCGCCGCTTAATTATGGTGGTGGACAAGAAAATGGGCTGCGCTCTGGTACAGAGAATGTGCCGGGTGTGATTGGTTTTGCTAAGGCGGTAGAAGAAGCCGTAAAGCACATGAATGGCAACCGCAAAAAATATGCCGAGTATAAAAAGATTTTGCTATCCGAATTACAGGGGTATGAATTAGTCAATAAAAAGCACTCTCTTGACAATTTTGTAGTTTTGTGCTATAATGGTATAGATGCAGAAAGATTAATCTTTCTTCTTGAAGAAAAATGGGTGTATGTATCTACAGGGGCAGCTTGCGCGGCCTCTAAGGGTGAAAAATCGCATGTTTTATCGGCGATTGGATTATCTGATTCCGAAATCGCCGGGTCGTTACGGTTGACTCTTGGCGAGACTAATGATGAGTCGCAAATCCACGAAGCCGCTAAATTGATCAACGAAGCAGTAAATATAGAAAGGAAGAGAAGTGTCTAAAACTGTATTTGTTGGTATGTCTGGCGGAGTGGATTCTAGTGTTTCGGCACTACTTTTGAGGCAGCAAGGCTACAAAGTGGTGGGGGTTTACATGAAAAACTGGTCCCAGGATCTTCCTGGTATGAAATGCCCGTGGGCAGAAGATTTGGCGGACGCCAAACGGGTGGCGGTGAAACTAGGGATTGATTTTGAGGTTTGGGATTTTGAAAAGGAATACCGCAAAAAAGTGGTAGATTATATGCTTGCTGAGTTTAAAGCCGGCAATACGCCAAATCCTGATATTATGTGTAACCAAGAGATTAAATTTAAGTTGTTTTACGAAAAAGCGATGAAAGCTGGAGCGGATTTTATCGCCACGGGGCACTATGCCAGAATTATCGAAGGCAAATTGGCTAAAGCCGTAGATGAGAAGAAGGACCAAACCTATTTTTTGTATCGAATCTCGGACGAGGCACTTTCTCATACGATTTTCCCGATTGGCGGGATGCTTAAAAAAGATGTCAAGAAATTGGCCGAGGAAAATGGACTTCATAATGCCTACAAAAAAGAGTCGATGGGAGTTTGTTTTGTGGGTGAAGTTTCGATGAAAGATTTTCTTAAGGAATATATTGAAATAAAGCCGGGGGAAATTCGCGAAATTGAAACCGAAAAAGTAGTGGGGCATCACGAAGGGGCTGTGTTTTATACAATTGGTCAGAGACATGGACTTTATATCTCTGGAAATGTGGGCGAAGTAAATACTGGCCTGCCGTATTATGTAGTTAAAAAAGACCTTAAAAATAATATCGTATATGTGTCTAGGAATTTGAATAACGATAATGTATGGGTAGATGAGTTGAAATTGAAAGATGTTGTGGTGCGAACCGAGTACGTTGCTTCTCGGGCCGCGTCCGGTCGGCCCGTCGGCACGGGCGACCGGCGCTCATTCTCGCGCTGCCGCGCTCCGAAAGTCCCTCGAAGCAAGTACTCGGTTCGCCTCAGACATCTTGGTGAACTTATTCCTGCTACACTGCAAAATGACACACTTCATTTTGAACGTAGAATCAAAAAGCCGGCGGCCGGGCAATCGGCAGTGTTTTATGATGGCGAAATTTGCCTCGGTGGCGGAATTATTTTATAAATTATTGTACGATCATCATAGCAGCGTCAGCACAAAGCAAAATCCCTGTGGCGATACTGAGTACGGTCACAAAGCAGACGTGTGCACGTTCGCGAGAACTGATACTACTGCATTTTTTGTAACTGGCTTTTTTGGCAGTAGTCTTTTTCGCAGTTTTGGTTGTTTTTTTCTTTTTTGTAGCCATATAGCTCCTTTTTGCTTATGTTAAACCTATTATATCATATGTTGTCAAATTATGGTATAATATAATCTATGGATGCGAACGAAATTAGACAAAAATTTTTGGATTTTGAAGTAAAGAAAGGGCACAAAATTATTCAGCCGGCCCCGCTAGTTCTGGAAGGCGACCCGACTACGCTTTTTACCGGCTCGGGGATGCAGCCACTTTTGCCTTATCTTTTGGGCAAAGAACATCCTGAAGGGAAAAGACTAACAGATTCGCAACCCTCACTACGCCTTCAAGATATCGAAGATGTGGGGGACCCTCGCCATACTACCGTATTTGAAATGCTTGGCAACTGGTCGCTTGGTGATTATTTCAAGCGCGAGCAAATCGAGAACTTTTTTGAATTTTTAACTAAAGTGGTAGGTTTGGACCCGGCTAAGATTTATGTAACTTGTTTTATTGGTGATGAAAAATATGGCATTCCCAAAGACACCGAAGCGGCGGAAATCTGGCAGGAAGTATTTAAAAAAGCTGGTATTGAGGCCAAAGTGGCTGAGATCGGCTCAGCCGAAAACGGCGACAAACGGGGAATTAAAGAAGGTGAGAGAATCTTCTTCTATGATGATAAAGAAAACTGGTGGAGTAGAGGTGGGGGGATTGATTCCACGCCGCTCGGCGACCCATGTGGTCCGGATTCTGAGGTATTTTATGACTTTGGCGAAGACAAGCAAGACGTAGAAAAATATGGCTTGGCGCATCCGGCATCTGATGGGGCACGCTTTATGGAAATTGGCAACCAAGTGTTTATGCAATATCGGCGCCTTGATGACGGTTCGTTTGAAGAATTGGCGCATAAAAATGTAGATTTTGGCGGGGGTTTGGAGCGTATTGCCGCAGCGGCGATTGGCTCGTTTGATGTATTTAAGATTTCTTTGATGAAGCCGATTATCGATAAACTCGAAGAAATTTCCGGCAAGTCTTACGATAATAATACCGACGAGATGCGGGTGATTGCTGACCATATTCGGGGTGCATATCTTTTAGCGGCGCAAGGTTTGGCGCCATCTAACAAAACTCAGGGATACGCTATGCGCCGTTTGGTACGCCGAGCTATCTTGCGTGCGTTAGATCTGGGGATTTCCGCTAATTTCTTATCAGAAATCATCCCGATTGTAGCTTCAAATTATGAAGATTTGCCGGATTCAATTCTCACTCATAGAGAATCCGCTCTTAATGTGCTTTTGAAGGAAGAAAATGCTTTTCGCGGTACACTAAATAGAGGTTTAAGGGAATTAAATAAGATTTCTAGTCATAATAAAATTTTGTCGGGCGAAGATTTATTTAAACTACAAGATACTTATGGGTTCCCATTAGAACTTTCAGTAGAAGAATGCTATCGGCAGGGAATTGAACTAACTTCCGGGTATAAAAAGGAATTTGACCAAGCACTCAAAGAGCAGAGGGAACGTTCACAGACGGCATCTAAAGGGATGTTTAAAGGTGGTCTCGAGGACCACGGCGAGCAAACGGTGAAATATCATACTGCTACACATCTATTATTGGCGGCTCTACAAAAAATTGTTTCGCCGGATATTGTGCAAAAAGGTTCCAATACTACTTCTGAAAGAACGCGGTTTGATTTTAATTGCGACCACAAACTCTCGCCGGAAGAAATTTCCGCAGTAGAAGATCAGGTGAATGAGTGGATTGCGCAAGATCTTCCGGTGGTCTTCGATGAATATGACAAAAAATATGCGCGTGAAGTGTTGAAAGCTCACGGGCAATTCTGGGATAAATACCCAGAAAAACTAAAAGTTTATACGATTGGGGATTTTGATAATCCAATCTCGCGCGAGGTTTGCGGCGGCCCGCATGTGGAACATACCGGCGTGATTGGCAAATTTAGGATTAAAAAAGAAGAGTCTTCGGCTGCTGGTATACGCAGAATTAAAGCGGTGCTGGAATAAAATCAATTTTGCAAAAGTTTGGCGAACTTGGCTTTTAGGCCTTTTTCTTCTGGATTTCCTTCCAAAGTATCGGTACCAACACGAAGGAGCCCCAAAGCAGTAGCAAAAGAATGATCGAGCTGTTTGGCGAAGTCGCCGAGAATCAAGTTGGGCAGGCCAGTAACATCCAAAAGATTAATGACCGGGCGGCGAGAAAATGGCAAATCGGTGTACCAATCCGAAGTAGCCAGTTCTTCTTGAAGAAGCGAGAGCCCAGCACCGCCGCCGCAAAGCATCACGTTGCGAGGGAGTGAGCCGATGGAATCAAAATCTTCCAAAGCCACCTCTACGCCGGTGAACCAGACGGACAGATTTTTGGAAAGCGCGGTTTCGACTTTGGCTTTTTTGGCGTCGTCTAATTTGCCAGTGTCGTAGTCTAATTTGTATTTTTCGGCGGTTTCATAATCTACGCCTAAAGCCTCTTCAATTTGGTGGGTGAAACTTCTGCCGCCGATAGAGAACATTTTGGTGCCTTCTACGCCCCCGTCATCAATAATCGCAATATCAGTAGTGCCGCCACCAATATCCATTACTACGCCTGAGAAATTACTGTCTAAATCGTCACCAAGGCAAGCGCGACAAACTGCGAATGGTTCTACCGCTACAGTAAGTAAGTCTAGGTTAAGTTCGGCGCAGACTTTTTCAATCGCAGAAACATGAATCATCGGCGCAAAAGCAGTATAAAATTGAATTACTACGTCCGAGCCGTTAAAGCCAATGGGGTTGGAAATTTTATAACCATCAATCATTAGGGAAACAATGGCGGAATTAATTAAACGGACTTCGGTATTTTTGTTGCCGGTTTCGAGGGCAACAGTTTTTCTGGCCACCTCGCCGGATTTTTGCTGAACTTTGGTGATAATATTTTGCATTTCGGTTTCGGTGATAGGCTTTTTCGGGTCTTTTCTAGCATAGTGAACAGTAGTAGTATTGCCTTTAATTAATTCGCCAGCGATACCAACTACGGTAAGTTCGGCACGTTCGCCAGACTGGTCTTCTACCTTAACTAAAGCTTCTTCGCAAGTGGCCACTACGGCGGGAATATCAGCAATCGCGCCATTATACATATTGCCATCTTTTTGGCGGACTTTGGCGACGCCCAAAATTTCAATATCGCCTTTTTTGGCGGGTTTTGCCAAGACCGCTTTAACAAATTCGGTGCCAATATCTAGCCCTAATATAGTGCTCATGGCTTGATTATAACATACTTTCCGGGCTTTAGTCCATTTAGTTCATATTTGCCGAAGTCGGTCCTGTGTAATTTTTCTACTTTGTAGCCAATAGCGGCGAAAGTGCGACGGATTTGGCGATTGCGGCCTTCAGAAATTTTGACAATATATTTATCGTCATCATGAATTACTGTGAATTTAGAAGGGCCGTCGTCTAGCATAATGCCGTAATCGGAAATCATTTGTTGATGAAGCGGCTGTAAATGTTGGTCCAGCTCTACTTCGTAAATCTTTTCTTTTCTAAATTTGGGGTGAGTCATAGAAAAAGCAAAATCGCCGTCGTTAGTAAGCAAAATCAAGCCGGAACTGTCTTTGTCTAATCGGCCGACGGTTTTTAATTTTTGGTATTCTTTTGGCAATAATTCATATAAAGTAGGAGTCTCGCCCTGAGCACGGCGAGAGCAAACGTAGCCTACTGGCTTATTCATCGCAATATACAAGTAGTCCGTTTTAAACGGAATTATCTTTTTATTATAGCACACTTTGTCGTTTTTGTCAAGCCTAGCGCCAAGTGTGGCGACTTTGCCGTTAATAGTAACTTTGCCGGCGGCGATTAAATCATCGGCCTCACGGCGGGAAACACCGATGCGCTCAGCTAGGAACTTATTGAGCCGGACTGGCTGCATTTGGCACCTCGGGTTGGGCGGGTTGCTGTGGCTGAACGGGTTGCTTGTCGCCCAATACTTCGTGAATGGCATTAACTACATCTTCGATGCCGACCTGGGATTTGACAAGATAGCGGTCGCAGCCGAGTCTTTCGCCACGAGCACGCTGGTCGTCGGCAGATAGGGCGGTCATCATAATTACGTGAATGTTGGCGGTTTCGGGAGTATTGCGAAGAATGTCCAGCATATCAAAACCAGAGATTTTGGGCATCATCACATCGCTCAAAATCAAATCGGGTTTTTCTTTGACGGCTACGGCCAAAGCCTCTTCACCGTCGCCAGCAGAGACTACTTCATAACCTTCGGCAGTGATGCGAATGCTGTAAATTTCGCGAAGAGCCGCGTCGTCCTCAACTACCATTATTTTGCTCATTATTACCTCCTTCATTATTATTTACCATTTGAGCATTTTGAACTGCAATCATACGCTTATTATACTCCTCCGCCGTGATGCGAGGAAGTGAAACGTAAAAAGTGGTGCCTTGACCAAAAGCCGATTCGGCCCAGACGCGGCCGCCCATGGCTTCGGTGCGCTGTTTGACAAGATAAAGCCCGAGGCCGGTGCCACCGATTTCGCGAGTGTCGGAATTGTCGGCGCGATAGAATTTTTGAAAAACATGTTGCAAATCTTCAGCGGAAATACCAATACCGGTATCGGTGACATTAATCAAAACCCGGTCGCCATCACCAAGCACATTGATATAGATAGAGCCACCAGACGGAGTGTATTTGATGGCATTATCAATCAAATTGTCCATGATTTCACGCATGAAATTAGGATCAATCGAAGCATAAACCACTTGCTCTAAACGATGTTCGTCTTGCGGAACCGGCTCGTTGGTACCAAAACTATAATTGATCTTTTTCTCCTGAGCCTTGGCGGCGTGGTCGGTTGCGATTTGTTTGATAAAACTCATCATTTCGGCCGGGACAAATTCTGGACGAATGCGACCGTCGTCTAACTTGGTAACGTCGAGTAGATCTTGGAAAAGTTTGCCGAGATGCTCGGAAGCTTTTTTGGCAGAATCTAAATAGCCTTTAGCGCGCTCATCGATGGTGGCGGTTTGTGGGTTAAGACATAAAGCTAAATATCCGTCAATAGTAGCTACGGGGGTGCGCATTTCGTGCGAAGCGGTAGAAATAAATTCGGTTTGCTCGCTTTCTTCGGCAAGTTCTTTTTCGATATTTCGAAAAGTAATAATCTTTTGGCCGCCATTTACAGGAAGCATCGTGATAGAAACTGGTATGTCTTTGGCAGAATTTCCGGAAATTAAAAGACAGGCATAGCCTTCTAGGGGTTGATTTGTAGCCGTCGCACGAAAAAGCGGGTTTTCTTCTGGCGTAAGTTCGCGACCGTCTTTGGTTTTTAATTTCATCAAAAGGGCATAATCTAGGCCGATAGCATTTGAGGGATCTTTACAATCAGTCATTACTACGGCGGCAGGATTAATAAATTCAATCACACCGTTAGGATTAACGATAATCACGCCGTCATGAATATTATTTAATACAATATCAGCGAGTTGATTCTGATTTTGGTTTTGCACGGGAGCAGGAGTCGCCGCGTTGGCAGCTAGTGCGGGAGCCTCAGTTTTTTTCTTATTAAAAATATTCAGCATCTTCAAAATTATTTTAACATAAGCGGAGCGAAAATGATAGATTTTTAGCACAAGCGACAAAAAGTGTGGTATATTAGAAATATGAACAAGGATGTTATTTACATTGAGCCCGAAGAGGATATTACTGATATTATCGGTAAAATCAAGGGTGCGAAGGAAAAAATTGTGGCGATTGTACCGCCCAAAAAGGCGGGGGTGTTTAAGAGTATCGTCAATATCAAATTAATCGCAAAAACTGCGGCGAATTTAGAAAAAAGTATAGTTTTGGTGACGACCGATTCATCTATTATTAAATTGGCGGCGGCTACCAAAATGCCAGTAACTAAAGATCTGAAGTCAGCACCAAAGATTCCCGAGCCAGATGATATGGAAGTAGATAACACCGAAGAAGTGGATGTAGATGACGAAGCAGAAGAAGAAAAGCCCGAAGAAAAATTAGAAGAAGAAAAAGAAGCAGAAAAATCGGAAGAGTCAGAAGGGTTAGAAGATGAGCCTGAAAAAGGTGACGATAAAGAAGATGAAAAAGAAGAATCAGAAAAGGAAGAAAAAGAAGAAAAACCAGCCAAGGAAAAACCGGCCAAAAAAGGGAATAAACTAGCAAGCAGCAATAACCCAGTCTTAAAATGGATTGGCACTCACCAAAAACTTTCCATTGGGATTGGTGTAGGTTTTGTATTATTTATAATTGTGATAATTTTGGCGACTGTAGTTTTGCCGACTGCCACGATTACTCTGGATCTTAAGACTATTACTGGTAATTTTTCCGAAAATGTCACCTTTACCGATAAATTAGCCGACGAAAAAACTGAAGAAGGTAAATTCTATATTGAAGAAAAGAAAGCCGAAAGTAAAACAGAGGTAGAGTTTGATGCTACTGGTAAGAAAAATGTTGGCGAAAAGGCTAGTGGGGAATTAACTCTGACTTATTACTTCCCGATCAATTCCGATGGTGGCACTATTGCCGTCAAGGCAGGCACTACCTTTACCAATGCTGGTCGTAATTATCTAACAAATGCCGATGCAAAGATCCATTGGGACGGTAACGTTACAGAAGCTGCTAAAGATTGCGAAAACTATGGCAAAGAAGGTTGGAAAACTCAGGGATGTAAAGTTTCTACAAAAGTTGGTGTAGCCGCCGCTGATTCTGGTACAAATTACAATGCCAACGCCAACCTTAACGGCTGGAGTTCACCAATATCCGGAGTTAGTGTCAGTGGCAACGGCACCATTGCTGGCGGTACCGACAAAACTGTAACTGTAGTACAACAATCCGATATCGACAAAGCTATCAACGATTTAAATTCCGAAACTAATAATTCTGAGATTAAAAATAAAATTTTAGACGAATTAAAAGAGGGTGAGTTTGCGATCACCTCTAGCTTTAAGCAAACTGTTTCTGATCCAGTTTCTTCCCCAGAGGTAGGCAAGGAAGTAGAGGAAGGTAAAAAAGCTAAACTTACTGTTACTACTACAGGCACAATGTATGTGATGGACGAGACTAAAGTTAAAGAGTTTATTGCCGAAAAAGCCAAATTGGATAAAGGTTACAAAATTTACGAGATGAATGACCCATTCGTAGAAAACTTTGTAAAAACTGATGACGGCTATATTGGCAAACTAAAAACTTCCTATGTAGCTGGCTCTACTATTACCGAGGACGATGTAATTGACACCGTTAAGGGTAAAGCAATCGGCACCGCTAAAAAAGATCTTGAGTCTAACTTTGATGGCATTAAGACCATCAATATCACCACTTCGGTGCCTTGGGCCACTGGCATCCCTGGAGACACCAACAAAATTACTGTAAATATCAATACAGAGGAGTAAATTTTGAAGATTATTGGCCTAGATGTGGGCACCAAGCGCATTGGCGTGGCGCGTGCCGATTCTAACACCCGAATTGCGGTTCCATCAGGGTTTATTAGTGTTGATGGCACCGAATGGGCAAAGATTGAAAAACTAGCCAAGTTACATAGCACTAATTGGTTTGTGTTAGGGATGCCGAGAAGTAACGAAGGCAACGAAACCAAACAATCGCAATATGTTAGGAGTTTTGCAAAAGAATTATTGAAGCGTTTGCCAGATGCCAAAATTCGCTTTCAGGACGAATCTCTTACCTCTATAGAGGCGGAAGAAAGATTGAAATCTCGTAAGAAAAGATACGAGAAAGGCGAGATCGATTCCGAGGCCGCAACTATTATTTTGCAAGATTTCCTAGAAACATTCAGTGGGGGCTCTGGCGCACCATCTTCTTCGGAAGCGCTGTCCCAGAACCCTATCAAAGACACCTTGCAAACCGCGCAAGCAATCACTAAAAAGGAGGCTAATAAAGTAAAAATGAGTGCAAGAAAGACTAAACATAAGATGAAAAAGTGGCCGATTTTTTTGATATTGGCGTTAGTTGTTGCAGGAGCGGTGGGGGGATTTTTCGTGGTGCAAAAAATTCGAGAACATAATGCTGAAGAGCGTCGCAAAGAATATGCCCGGATAGAAGCAGAAATGAAAGCCGAAGTATTTTCTTTTACCATTCGCCCAGGTGAAACGATTTTTGATATCAAAAAACACCTAGTGGAAGAAGGGTATTCTCAAGAGGAAGTAGATAAGGCTTTTAACGCAGAATACGACTTTGATTTCCTTAAAAAACGGCCGGCGGGAGCTTCGCTGGAAGGTTATTTATATGGGGAAACTCACGAATTTTACAAGGGTGTGCCGGTAGAAGATATTATTACCAAATATCTAGAAGGCATGGGTAAAGTAATTGCAGAAAATAATCTGGAGTCCAGATATGCTGAACATGGTTTGACATTATTTGAAGGGATTACTCTGGCTTCGGTGGTACAAAAAGAATCACCAGCCGGGGAACACGCTACGGTAGCACAGGTGTTTATGACGAGACTCGCCTATGGTTGGAGAATGGGGAGTGACGTAACAGTGTCTTATGCACTAGATGTAGTGGACCCAGAGCGTACTACCTACAGAGATAATTCGGCGGCACTAACAATTGACTCTTGCTATAATACTAGGTTATATGCTGGCCTCCCCTGTGGGCCCATTTCAAACCCCAATTTAGCGTCACTTCTAGCCGTGGCGGAACCAGCCGACACTTCTTATCTGTTTTTCTTGACAGGGGACGATGGTTTGATGTATTATAGTTATACAGAGGCTGAGCATAATCAGAATGCCTACCTACATTGCCAGAACCTCTGTAACATTTCATTATGACAGATAATAAATCTACAAAATGGGAAAGTTTTAAGCATGTTTTGCCTTATATTTTGGCGGCTATTTTTACTATAGGTCTAGTGGCGCTAGGTTCAATTGACAAACAACAGTCTGGAACTACTCTGTCTCTAGAATCTTTTGCCAAAAATAACTATGAGATTTCGGTAGATCAATTGTCTGAAATGTATGTAGTGGCAGATCTTTCTGACGCTTTAAGTTTGGCATCCGCATCTGATGTAGCGTCCAACTATGTGGTAACTACTTCGATGTATGATGCTGGCCAAACTGCCACTGGTAAGTTAGAAAAACCATCTATTACCAATATCTCGGTTTCGCGTGGGGTGGTGGAATACGTAGTAAAGGATGGCGATACTTTGGATTCAATTGCAGCGGCTAATGGTATTACTGCGGAACAAATTCGTTGGTCTAATGGTCTTAAAAATAACGCTTCGGTGGGGCCAGGGAATGTATTATATCTACCTAGTGCATCCGGTTTTGTTTATACCGTAAAAGCTGGTGACACAGTAGAGGCAATTGCGGCTAGATATGGTTCCACGGCAGCAGAAATTACCGCTTTGAATGATTTGGAAGTTTCTGGTGTAAAAGAGGGTACCAGAATTATGATCAAAAATGGGACTTTGCCAGAGACAGAGCGCCCAGATTATGTTGCACAAAAGCAAAGCACTACCTACCGCAATACTAATTATCGTTACTCTTATCTTGGTAGTGCGTCTGATCGGCAAAATATTCAGGTGATTTACCCACGTTTTACTGGGGCTGGCGGTGGTCAGTGTGTAAACTGGGCATCTTATATGCGGCCAGATCTTGGTGCTCTACGCTTAGGTAATGCTCGCGATTGGGCAAGAGGAGCGGCGGCCCATGGTTATGCAGTAGATCGCGCACCGTCGGCGGGAGCAATTTTCCAGACTTCTTCGGGTTGGTATGGTCACGTAGGTTATGTGGAGGCCGTGAACGGCGATGGTTCTATTACAGTGACAGAAATGAACTACGGTTATGTGCCTTACCGGGTGATTAGAGCGACAATTCCAGCTGGGTCGGTAGGAAACTTTAATTATATCCATTAGGAGCCAGAATGTTTGTAGATAGAGCAAAAGTGAGTTTAAAAGCTGGCAAGGGCGGGAATGGCGCTGTATCTTTTCGGCACGAAATTTATATTCCTAAAGGTGGCCCAGACGGTGGTGATGGTGGCAAAGGTGGCGATATTGTTTTTAAGGCCGATAAAGACACGGACACTTTGGTAGATTTTCGTTTTGCACCAATTTTGACTGCCGAAGATGGCAAAGCCGGCTCTGGGCAACGCTCCGCCGGCAAAAGTGGACAAGATTTAGTGGTAGATGTACCAATTGGGACGGTAGTTTATAGAGATGGGGCTATAATTGCAGATTTGGTACGCGATGGGCAAACTGCAATCATTGCCAAAGGTGGCGACGGTGGTTTTGGCAACGCGCATTTTAAGAGTTCTACCCGCCAAGCACCTTTAATTGGTGAAGTCGGTGAGCCGGGCGAAGAATTTGAAGCCGAGCTAGAATTAAAATCTTTGGCCGATGTGGGTTTGGTGGGGCTTCCTAATGCAGGTAAATCTACTTTTCTCTCGGTGGTTTCCAACGCTAAACCAGAGATTGCGGACTATCCTTTTACCACAATTACTCCCCAACTTGGAGTTGCCACGATTGACGAGCATGATATTTTGATTGCCGATATCCCGGGTTTGATTGAAGGGGCTGCCGAAGGAAAGGGCTTGGGGCATGATTTTCTTCGCCATGTAGAGAGAACGGCGGTTTTACTGCATTTAGTGGATGTTTACAATGATGATGCTGGCGCGGCTTATCAAGCCATCAGAAATGAACTTTCTAAATACGCAGATTTGGCCGAGCGCCCAGAAATCGTGGCTCTCACTAAATGTGAAGGGGTGGATGAGGAAATCATCAAAATGCAGATGGCTTCGATTTTAGCTAAAAATCCGGAGGCCAAGATTTTTGCAATTTCTTCTCAAGCCCATACGGGCCTCGCTGAGCTTTTGAGAGAAATTTACAATCAAATTAGAGAAAACCAGGCCGTGATGGGAGAAGGTGTGGAGATTATTGAAGAGGAGATTCCTACTATTAAACTGGACGATAAATTATTGAAAGACACTTGGCAGATTGAGAAAGTGGATGATAAATTTATAGTAACTGGTGAAAAAATTGAGAAATTTGCCCGCCGGACAGATATGGACAATTACGCCTCAGTTAATCGTTTGCGTGATATTATGAAAAAAATGGGAATTAAAGCAGAACTCACCACTCGTGGTGCTGAGCCGGATTCGATTATTTCTATTGCCGGTAAGGAATTTACATTAGTTGAAGATTATTAAAAAGATGGCTCTTTTTTGAGCCATCTTTTTCACGCTGATGCGCGCCCACCCTAGGGCACATTGGTTTGTTTTAATCCGCTGTTTGTTTTTTATTAATGTAGTCTCCACACTCCACTAATTGTCAGTGGAACCCCTGTGAAGCGTACCAGCTTAATTTAATAATAAAGCATAAGCGTACCATTGTCAAGACTTTTTTGATATAATATAGCTATGATTAAATTCACGATTGTTACGCTGTTTCGGGAGGCTTTGGAGCCATATCTTAATACCTCGATGATGTGGAAAGCTAAAGAGAAAGGCTTGGCCGAGTTTGAATTTGTAAATTTGAGAGATTTTGGGTTGGGACCGCATAAATCGGTAGATGATACGCCTTATGGTGGTGGCGACGGGATGCTTTTAATGTGCGAGCCAGTTTTTAACGCGATAGAATCGGTCAAAACCAAGGATCCGTCGGCCAAGGTAATTCTTCCTACTCCTGTAGGGGAAATCTGGAATCAGGAAATGGCAAGAATATTTGCTAAGGACGCTCACTATATCATTCTATGCCCGCATTACGAAGGTTATGACGAAAGGATTTTATCGATTGTGGATTATAAGATTTCGCTTGGAAAGTTCGTGTTGACGGGTGGGGAACTCCCGGCTCTAGTGATGATAGATTCAATTGTAAGGTTGATTCCAGGGGTGTTAGGCGGGGAAACATCTGCCGAGATTGAATCTTTTTCTAATGGCGATAATCTAGAATATCCGCAATATACCAAGCCTTACGATTTTCGTGGGATGACAGTGCCAGATGTTTTGCTGTCTGGCAATCACGGGGAAGTGGATAAATGGCGCGAGGAACACAGTAAATGAATTTGGCGGATCCAGTAGAAAGTTTAAAAGGTATTGGGCCAAAAACAGCAGAAACCTTAAAAAAAGCCGGTATCAAAACGGTGAGAGATTTTTTTTATAATTTACCCAGAGATTACGAAAATTATCAGGCCGCTACGACCATCACGGAGATGCGCCCGGGCAAAGTGGTGGTAAAAGGGAAAATCGAGAAATTGACCTCAAGAAGGGCCAGAAACCGGAATCTGTCGATTATCGAAGGTTTGATTAGGGACGATACAGGGACGGTGAAAGTAGTGTGGTTTAATCAAAGCTACCGGATGAGACAATTTGCCCCAGAGAAGGAATATGTGTTTGCGGGCACTTACGAGCTCAAAAATGGGCGTTTTCAGCTGACTTCGCCATCTTCGGCTCTTTATACCGATATCGACCCTAGAAGTGGCCTTACCCCTATTTACGTGGCCCACGGAGGGGTAAAATCCAATGATTTTAAGCGTTTGATTAACGGTTCTAGGGATAAATTTGCAGAGATTCCAGATTTATTGCCATTTGTGGCTAGAGGTACGCGCAAAGAATCGCTATTTCGGGTGCATTTTCCTACCTCTGAAAGGGGAGTTGCTACAGCGAGAGAATATCTGGCGTATGAGGAGTTGTTTGAACTAATTTTGGCGTCAAAATTAAACCGGCGCGAGAATGAGAAACTCAAGGCCACCCCTGTTAAATTTGTAGCCACCAAGATTCGTAAGATGGTTTCTGGTTTACCTTTTAAACTAACCAACGCCCAGAGAAGGGCGGCTTGGGAGATTTTTCAAGATATGGAGAAAAATCGCCCGATGAACCGGCTTTTACAGGGGGATGTGGGCTCTGGCAAGACCATGGTGGCGGCGCTGGCGGCTTATGAGGCCGTTTCAAACGGTTTGCAGGTGGCGATTTTGGCGCCTACAGCTATCTTGGCTCTTCAGCACTACGAGAGCATAGGGCCGCTTCTAGGGGCCTTAGGGGTGAAAACCGCCCTTTTAACCGGTGCCACTAAGCAAAAACCAGCCCTCAAAAAACAAATCCTATCAGGGGAAGTAAATGTAGTGATTGGTACGCACGCGCTTTTAACCGATGATACAGAATTTACTAATTTGGGGTTAGTTATTATCGACGAACAGCACCGCTTTGGGGTGGAACAGAGGCAGAAATTAGCCCTTAAATCACCGTCTGGGTTGGCACCACACCTTCTTGCAATGACCGCCACCCCGATTCCACGTTCTCTGCAACTAACTATTTTTGGAGATTTGGATGTTTCGGTTCTAGATGAAATGCCCAAGGGGCGACAACCGATAGAGACCAAGATTTTGCCGGAAATCGAGATTTCTGATAGATTATACCCAGAAATTACTAAAACTATTAGAGCAGGGCAGCAAGTTTATTGGATTTGTAAGGCGATTGAGGATGGTAGCTTTGGCGAGGGTAAAGCGGATATTACCTCTGTAAAATCTAGGTGCAAGAAATTACAAAATGAGTTCCCGCGGCTCAAAATCGAATTTTTGCACGGTAAAATGAAACCGGCCGAAAAAGACGCCGTGATGGAGCGATTTTCAGAAGGAAAAATTGATATTTTGGTTTCTACTACAGTGGTAGAAGTAGGCGTAGATGTGCCCAATGCCTCCCTGATGGTGATAGAAAATGCCGAAGGTTATGGTCTAGCACAGCTGCATCAGTTAAGGGGCAGAGTGGGGCGTGGCTCGGTCAAATCCTACTGCTTTTTATTGACTTCCGGAGACGCCAAGCCATCCCGGCGGCTGTATGAGCTGGAAAAATCCACGGATGGGTTCCATTTGGCAGAGGTAGATTTGAAATTACGAGGGCCAGGGGAGATTTACGGAGCTTTGCAACACGGGGCGCTAGATCTTAGAATCGCCTCTTTATCAGATACTAAATTGATTGCTAGAGCCAGAGCCGATGCAGATAAGTTTTTACAACTTGGCGAAAATATGTTAAAATATGAGGAATTAATGGCGGGAATTTCTAAATATCAACAGATTATCACGCTAAATTAGAAAGAATATGGATAAAATTACGATTACAGGCGGAAAATACAGAGGCAGAAAAATTGCTACCCCCGGTGGAGCGACTCATCCAATGGGCTCCCGTGAGCGGTTAGCGCTCTTTAATATGCTAGTCGGAGAATTAGAGGGCGCCTCGGTTTTGGACGCTTTTGCTGGCAGTGGTTCTCTGGGGATTGAAGCACTTTCTCGGGGTGCATCAGAAGTGGTTTTTGTAGAAAAAAACCGAGTAGCCACAGAGGTGATTAAGCAAAATCTAGCAGAATTAGGCGCATCTGATAATACTAGAGTAATCAAGAGTTCGGTAAAAGATGCTATTTCTGATTTAGGTGAATTTGCAGTGGTTCTAGCGGATCCACCTTATGATAATTTTGATGTAACAGAGGTAGAGCCATTGGCTCAGGTGGTCAAAAATGACGGGGTTTTGGCCCTATCTCACCCCGGCGATGCCCCAGAAATTAAGGGGCTTACGCTTGCCAAAACTCGTAAATATGCTGGGGCTAGCATTTCTGTTTATTTTAGGTGATAATACTTGCGTTTTATTAAAAAGTGTGGTATAATGGGGTTATAAGGAGTTATTTGCAATGTATTATCAGGGAGAAGTTGAAAAAAATGATCGTCGTAAGATAATTACAGTTGCTACAGCAATTGTGGTTGTAGTGTTGATTTTGGTGATTGCTATTATCGTAGTAGCCACTAAAAAGTCTGGTGATAATGTATCGGTAACTGATAATGGCTCTTTTGCGATTGAAGAGAAAAAAGAGGAACCAAAGGAGGAGCCAAAACAGGAAACTCCAGTGGTTACCACTAAACCTGCTACTACTACCACCGAGACATCTGCGTCGGTGCCAGTGACTGGCCCAGAAGACGGTTTGATGATGGCAACCGCACTTGGTAGCCTTACTACCGCCGGAACGGCCTACATCATGTCTCTTAAGCGCAAAGCCTAAGAAATAACAAAAACCGAGAATTATGCATTCTCGGTTTTTTGTGTTATAATAAACACACGCCCGTGTGGTGGAATTGGTAGACACGCTAGCCTTAGGAGCTAGTGCCGATAAA
>JAUNRI010000028.1 GCA_030535695.1 Candidatus Saccharimonadota bacterium
AATTAACCTATGGATGAGAGGGATATACAACAAAAGCGTCGTGAAAACGAGGAGCAAGCTACTGAGCAGCGCTCAAAAATTCTCGGCTTGCCGTATCTAGATGCGCGCGAATTTGAAGATACTATACCACTAGTAAAAAATCTTATAAGCATTGAGCAAATGCATAAAGATTTCATTTTGCCACTTGCTAAAGGCAGTGGTGAGGAACATTATCAATTTTTGGTGACAAGCCAAACGCCGAAATCGGTGATTGATAAGATGCGTCAGGATTATCTTGACCAAGGTGAGAGGGCAGATTTTTTCTTGATTTCTGGGTCTGCATACAAAGTTTTGATGCTTCGCTATGATCCGCCTAAGGAAGTTAAATATGACGATATCAAAATTGCCGGAGAAGGTGATTCGGAAACGATTGCGTCGGTTTCGCAGACTTTGGCCGGTGTTTCTACTGAACAAGTTTTTGATTTTCTAATTGATCAAGCGGATAAATTGGGGGCGTCGGATATCCACATTGAAAATTTGAGAAATGAAATTAGAATTAGAATGCGTGTAGATGGGTTACTCCACCCAGTAGCGACGATTGATCGTGATAAATATCGGATTTTTATGGGTGAACTTTCGTCACGTGCTAATGTTTCGACGGCGTCTAATGAGCCACAGTCCGGGCACATGCAAAAAGAAATCACGAGAGATGGCGCTACTCATCTTCTCAATATTCGTGTAGAGACTATTCCGACGATGTATGGGCAAGATGCGGTTTTGCGTCTCTTTAACTTTGATGAATCACTGCTCAATTTGGACCTTTTGGGACTTTCCAAAGAAGAGCGAGCAGAGATTAATGAAGTGATTTCGCATCCACGTGGTTTGGTACTGATGGTAGGGCCAACGGGTTCTGGTAAATCTACTACGCTTTACTCTATGCTTAATGCACTTAATACTACCGATAGAAAGATTATCACTTTGGAAGATCCAATTGAATATGGGATTACTGGGATTTCGCAGATTCCAATTCATACTAATGATGGTGGGTCGTTCGCGGAAGGGCTGCGGTCGGTTCTGCGTTTGGATCCGGATGTAGTGATGGTGGGTGAGATTCGTGATGCTGATACCGCCAAGACTGCCATCCAAGCATCTATTACTGGGCATTTGGTGCTTTCATCTTTTCACGCCAATTCTACTTCGGCGGCATTTTCTAGGATGATTGATCTTATTGGTGTAAATCCAATCTTTTCTTCTTCGATTCGTTTGGTGGTGGCGCAGAGATTGGTAAGAAAATTATCGGCCAACAAAAAAGCTCGCAGAGCTACAGAAGCAGAAGCACGCTATATTAAGAAAGTTTTAGCTGGCGTGAATCCAAAGTGGCTAAAGGGAATTAAAGGAATTGATGTTGATGAAGGGCCAGTGAAGGAAAGGAAAAAGACGCCGATTTATACAGACGATGCGATGAAAGCTACTAAACTGGATAAGGCAGTGGAGGCATATGACGATTGGGATGATGTAGAGTTTGATCTTGATCTTGATGAGATTGTGCTATATGATCCAGTGCCAACCAAAGATAGTCCGTTTGGCTATGATGGGCGGACGGTGATTATGGAGCAATTGGTGGTGTCTGATGATATTCAAGCGTTTATTCGTGGGGACGTTTCTGATATTAACACGGATGCGATTGAAAAAGTAGCAAGAAAACACGGTATGCTTACCCTAGAACAAAAAGGAGTTTTGGCAGCACTTCGGGGTGAAACTACTCTAGCTGAAATTTCTAGAGTGATTTAGTCTTTTTAAGAGCTTAGACTTGCTCATTGCTATTTTTACAACATGAAGGCAAGAAAAAATGTCCTTATATTTGGGACATTTTTTCATTGTTAGGTTGTAAAAATAGCATTCGCAAATCTGGTCTAAATCTCATTTATGCTCTTAAAAATACTAAATCACTCTGGTAGGCCCGGCTGGAATCGAACCAGCATTGTATCCTTAGAGGGGATATGTCCTATCCGTTGAACGACGAGCCCGTGTAATATATTATACACTATTCTTCGGGTTTTCTCAACTTATAATAGATAGATGGGGCGAATCTGATGGGAGCAAGGGCGGTTTGAGCGGTATTTTCCATTTTTACTAGGCGGTCGGTTTTGAAAACTTTCTTTAAGGCTTCGCTTCGGAAGTTGGAAACTGAAAGGACCTTTTCTTGTTTGAAGCCGATACGCTTAAATAATTCTTCTACATATTTGGGGTGATAATTATAAAAACCAGTTTCGCAGATTTCGGTATAATTTGATGGGTCTTTGCTCCAAGGATTTTCTTTGGAGCGGAAAGTAACGTAGCGAGCCATTTTGGGGAGAGTGCGTTTGTTGGCGACTTCTATCACGGCAACACCACCGGGTTTTAAGACGCGGTAAAGTTCTTCCAAGGCTCGATCTAAATGCTCCAAATGGTGAGTGACGCGAACCATCATGAGGCCGTCTAATTCGCCATCTCTAAAGGGAAGTTTGTAAATATCGCCGGCTTTGGTATCTAGTTTGTCGCCGTAGATTTCTTTGGCTTGTTTAAGCTCCGACTTGGAATAATCAAATAGATAGATTTTGCGAGCACGTTTTAAATATTCATTGGCAAGGCGGCCATAGCCACCACCAATATCGGCAAATTTTTCCATTCTTTTGGGGAGAAGCTTACGAATAGCCATGCGGTCGGCTTGGTCTTCGTATTCACGATTAGCATCTTCCCAGAAGATTTTCTTGTAATCGTATCCGTTGTAATCTGAAACTACTTTATCTGCCATATATTATATATTATACCATAAATTAGATAGAGGGGGTTTTGACAATGAATTTAACAGATTTGGCTTCTACATTGCCAAAGCTTTTGTAGCTTCCAGCAGCGCGGACAGTGGCGCGGAGATTATTGGTAAATCTGGAAAGATCATTTTTAGCAAAATTGACGAGTTTATCAATGCCGGAAGTTTTGAAAGTAGTAAGACCATCACGCAAAGTGATTGCGCCTTGGTAGAGTTTGGTCTGGCCTTCTACAAGTGCACCAAGACCGTTTGAAAGCGTGGTGCTGCCTGCAGCGGCTTTTGCTACACCGTTAGTGTAGCTGATAATACCGTCATAAAGAGTGTTGAGTTTTGGTAATTTCGATAAGCCAGTAGTTAGTTTTGTAATACCAGTATCGATTTGCTCAATGCCAGCGGTGATTTGATTAATATAAGCAAGGATAGTAGCACGAGCTTCGGCATATGGAGGTAAATCTGGAATGGCAGCAAGTTGTTGTTCGAGTTCGGCTTTCTGGTTTTTTAGATCATCTTTTTGTTCGTTTAAGGAATCAATTTTTTCTTGCATAAGTTCTGCGATGGATGGAGTAAGATTTTTGATTTCACTGACGCCGGCGATGAGTTCTTCGTTGTGAGAAGTTAATTCACTAAGCCCATTGGTGAGAGTCTTTGAGCCTTCGTAGAGAGTTTTGGTGCCGTCTAGGGCAGTGGCAAGACCATTCGTAAGTTCGTTAGCGCCATTAACGATTTTATCTAAACCGTCTGATAATTGATAAATAGAATTTATTACGCTGTCTAAATCGGTGAGCATAGATAAATCAATGTCGGCGATTAAATCATTGGTAAAGACGGTATAAACATCTTCTAATTTGAAATCGGTGGTGTCGGCTTCGAAGGTGAAGTTGTCTGGTAAAATATCTACACCAAGGTCGGCATTACCACCGGCGAGACCAAAGCCGGTGATAATATAATTATCGGGAGTTTCATGGAGAAGCTTGCCATTGGTCATTCTGAGATTGGTAAACTTGGCGTGATCTAGAACTAGGTTGGTGATAGCAACAAAAGGAACATATTTGCCTTGATAGCGAGCAGTAGAAGCATAGTTGAAAATAATTTTGACATGGCCAGATTTGCCGGCAAGGTCTTTAGCGGAAATTTCTTGGCCGTTTAAGAAATAAGTGATGCCAAAAGTGAATGGCAATTCTTCGGTGCCGCTATAAAGGGTGCTGCCGATATATTTGGATTTGGTGTTGCCGTTTTCGTCGGTCATCACATAGACGGTTTCGTTCTGAGTATTGATGGGAGTTTTGGTGGTAATAAGGCTGGAGTTATTGGCCAAAAGCCCTTGGTTATTATCTGATTCTTTGGCACTAGCAGTGTTTAAAACCATGGCTGCTGTAGCACCCCAAATTGCAACACCAATTAAAGTTGATATGACGATTTGCTTCTTCATTTTTTCTCCTTTATTAACTTTTTCATGCCGAGCGTAGTTCTAATAATGATTGGATCAGTTAAAATCAGGGTTGGGGCGAGGAAGAGTGGGACGGCAAAGACAGAAATGACAGCGCCACGAGCCATGAGTAAACACATAGAGCTGATGATGTCGGCACGGGAATAGATAGCTACACCAATGGTAGCGGCGAATAGAACCGCACCAGAAATGATGATAGATGGAATGGAAGTTTTGAGGGCAATCTCCGCGGCCTTTTTTCTGTCTTTGCCGTCCAAGCGTTCACGCTTATAACGCGTGGTCATGAGAATGGCATAATCGATGGTGGCACCAAGTTGGATGGTGCTAATACAAATTGGTGTGATGAAGGAAAGTTTTTGGCCGAGGAAATAACTTAAACCTAGATTGATGAAAATAGCGGCTTCAATTACGGTGATTAAAATAACCGGCAAAGAAATACTGCCGGTAACAATAGCGATAATAATAAAGATAGCAACAATAGAAATGGCGTTGACGACTTGAAAATCTACGGAAGTTAAATCAATCATATCTTGAGTAGAAGAAGCTTCAGAAACTAGCAGGGCCTTTTCGTCGTATTTTTTGATGACATCGTTGATATTTTTGATTTGGTCAGCCATTTCGTCTGAAGCAGTGCGATATTCGGAAATCATAATAGTGAGTTCCCATTTGTCGCTTTTTGCGACTTCTACAACGCTAGTTGGTAAAATTTCTAGCGGAACTTCGTTTCCGAGGGCGGATTCTAGATTTAAGATAGTCTTGATGCCGGCGATGTTTTTTAGTTCCTGAACCATATTATTAACGGTGGGTTGGTTTAGGTTGGAACTAGATAAAATCATGTGAGTATTGGCCATACCAAAATTCTCGGAAAGTTTTTTGTTGGCTACTGCAAATTCCATATCTTGGGGAAGGCTATCGCCGATAGTATAATAAACATTTTCGTTGGCATTTTTGTAGCCAATAATAGCGGGTGGGAGAATAGCAACAAAGATAATAAGGAGGGCGGGGAAGATTTTGACGATGCCACGACTAATTTTGGTAAAGTCTGGGAGAATGCTTTTGTGATCGAGTTTTTCGATGACATTACTAAAAGTAAGAATAAAAGCAGGGAGCACGGTGACGGAACCGATGACGCCAAGAACGACGCCTTTGGCCATCACGAGCCCTAAATCTTTGCCGAGACCAAAGGTCATAAAACAAAGGGCTAAGAAACCGGCAACAGTAGTGGCGGAACCGCCAAAGACGGAAGAGAGAGCCGATTTGACGGCTTTTTTCATGGCTTCTTCGGGATTGTGATTTTGGTCTTTTTTCAAAAATTCACGGTAAGCATGCCAGACAAAAATGGAATAATCCATAGTGACGGCGAGCTGCAAAATGGCGGAAAGAGCTTTGGTAATGTAGGAAATTTCACCAAATATAATATTGGTGCCGAGATTAATAATAATCATGATACCAATACTTAAGAGGAATAAAATTGGAGCAAGCCAGTTGTCTAGAAGAAGTAGCATTACGAGGAGGGCTAAGCATACAGCGATAATAACATAGTAAATTTCTTCTTCTTCGCTGAGTTTTCTGAGATCAGTAGCAAAAGCGGACATGCCAGAAAGATAGGCATGACCGTCGGCGATTTCGCGGATTTTAACTACCGCGTCCATGGTTTCGTCGGCGGAAGTGGAAGTGTCAAAGAAGACGGCGATTAAAGATTCGCTGCCTTTTTGGAATTTATTATAAATTTCATCAGGTAAGATTTTGGCGGGCATTTCGGCTTTATTTAGGGTACCAAAACCAAGTACGGTATCTACGTGGGGGACGGTTTTGATTTCGTCTTCTAATTTTTGCTGCTCTTTTTCGGGTAAATCCTCGGTGATAATCAAAGAAAAAGCGCCTTTGTGGAAACTATCCAAAAGCTCCTTTTGTCCCTGGACGGTCTCCATGCTATCTGGAAGATAGGTGAGCATATCATAATTAATACGAGTATTCAAAAAACCGATGATGGCCGGGATAACTAAGATGATGGCCAGTGCCAAAATAATTTTTCGATATTTGACGATAAATTTTTCCATACACTACCCTTGTGATAGACTATTATAGCACTTGTAACTTGAAAAAAAAATTGCTAGTGCTTGTAAAATAATAAATCTTTGTTAGAATTAATAATGTTGCTTAAAAATTCTATTATTTAGGTCGTGAAAGCAATAAACATTAAGGAGAAAATAGATACATGCGTATCAAAAAGCTAAAGCGCCGTGAGGCGACCAAAGCTAAGGTAGCTCCTGCCGAATGGCAAGAGTTCATCGAAATATAAAATAAGCCCCCTGCCGGGGGATTATTTTATTGGGCTAATTTGGCTTCGACGATTCGTTCGATTAAATCTACAAATTTGGAACCACTTTGAGCGCCTTCCCAGGTGATGGTCTTGCCGTTGATTACTACGCTGTCGGTGTCGGTTTTGTCGGTGTTAGCCCAGTCGATTAATTGGCCGTCTATATAAAAGGCTGGAGTGCCGGCGATGTCGATGCGTTTGCCGATGCCCATATCAAAACTGATTTTTTTGGAAACTTCGCTTGAGCTCATGTCTTTTTTGAATTTTTCTAAGTCGCCTTGGCCGTTGGTGACTTCGGTGAAGTATTTTTCAAAGGCAGCGGTTCTTTCGGAGCCGGTGAGAGAATACCATTCGGATTGATTGGAAAAGAGAGCGTCGCCGTATTCTTTCCAGTAGCCCTGAAGGCCGGCGGCTTCGGCGGCGGAGGCGGCGGCGGTGGCGTTTTGGTGATAGCTCAAGAGATAATTTCTATGCACAACTATCAATTTGCCATCTAAATCATCAATAACTTGATTGACGCGGGGATTCATTGAAGCACAGGCTTCGCATTGGAAATCGGCGTATTCAAAGATATAAACTGGCTCGCCTTTGTAGGAACCGTCTTTGTCGGTTTTGGTGTGGTCGCCAATGTTGCCGTTGTGCTCGTCTGGCTGAATCACGGAATAAAAATCGTAATCTTCGTAATGGGTGGCTTTGTTGTTGCCATCGATGACAAGCCAAGTGGTTATACCAATAAACGCG
The DNA here is from genome assembly GCA_030535695.1 of Candidatus Saccharimonadota bacterium. Classification (GTDB taxonomy): domain Bacteria; phylum Patescibacteriota; class Saccharimonadia; order Saccharimonadales; family Saccharimonadaceae; genus Nanosyncoccus. The sequence goes on from JAUNRI010000028.1 coordinate 7,297, forward strand.
ACAATTGCGACGCCAATAATTGCTGCAACAGTATTAAAACCTTTGAATTTTTTCATATAACTCCTTTGTGATATAATTATTATAGCATGATTGGCGAGTTTTTATCAAAATTCCGGGGTGAGGAAGTTTCTAGTATTCCTGAACCCAGGGCGCCAGAGCCTTATGTGCCAAAAACCATTAATGATTTTATTGGGGTAATAAAACGGACGCCTTTATCCGTGATTAATAAAAAAGGTCGCTCGAGAATTGCGGCGGTGATGTCTTTTGATGATAGAATTGTGGCGGATTTGATGATCTCTAAGGACGCAATGGTGTTTGTAAACGCGAAGGATTTTCTAGGGCCTTTGATGCTAGATAAACTATATAAATCTGGTTTTACGAATTTTCCGGTAGTGGATAATCATAACCATGTGAAAGGGGTGATCCATACGGAAGCTCTAAATGCTTTGGAGATTAAAAAAACCGATCGGGCGGAAAAATACATGGATAAGACAGTGTGTTATCTTCATGTGACGGATTCGTTGGAATTTGCGGTGGAAGAAATTGAAAGAACCAATTCTTATTATTTTTTGGTGTTAGACGGTTCTGAAGAACTAGCCGGATTTTTTACGGCAAAGATGTTGCTAGATTATCTATTAGGCTAAAAATAAGCACAAGCAGGGGGTGGGGGGTTGAAATTCTTTTTGGGGTGTGCTAGGTTAGAGGACAATATAAATATTTTTGGTGGGCAGAAAGGTTGCATGGATAAATCGGGTAATAAAGATTTTAAAGGATGGATAAAATTAAAAATAAAACTGCATTTTAATGCTAAAATGCCAAGGATTTCGCAGGGAGAAATTTGGTGGTGTAGTTTTGGTGAAAATGTTGGTATAGAAATAAATGGCAAGAGTGCAAGATTCACTCGCCCAGTACTTATTATGAAAAAATTGAGCAAAGATGGTTTCATGGGGATTCCGCTTACATCCCAAGAAAAAACTGGTTCTTGGTATGTGGAATTTGAGTTTTTGGGTAAAAAAGAATATGCTGCGTTATGTCAGGCTAGGGTAGTGAGTGTATCTAGGCTGCACTCTAAACTGGGCCAAATACCAAAATCTGATTTGGATAGAGTAAAAGAGGCTTTCCATAGTTTATATAAATAAAAAATGTGCCCCAATTTTACAATTGGGGGGTTGCGGGTATTCCCGAATATATTTATATTATAGCAAAGATTTGTGGAAAATGCAAGAAAAATGGTGGGGGAAAGTATTGACATGAGCGGGATGGGTGTGTTATTATTATGACATAACAGGTCATACAAACAATGTATTTTGGAAATAACAAACATTTTTATCATATTATTGGGCGGGCGAAAGTTGCTCGTGCGATTGGGGTGACAGCGGGTGTTTTTCTGTCACTTCTTTTTGTGCTTTCTGCCTTCCCAATAATTGATAATACCGAAGATGCCGAGGCCACTCCCGGTGTAGAAGAAGTCCCCACCATTACTATCACCTCTGCTACTGGCAATACTGCTAGTGTAGATATTACTCCAACTTCTGCTTCCGGTACCTTTGCCTATAGTGATGCTAGTTCTCAGTTAGCTTTTAGTGTCTCCACTGGCAACTATACTGGCTATACTCTCAGTATTAAAGCTAGTGATAATGCTGGACAGTTAACTAATGCTACTTATGGTGAAACTTTAGATTCTATTACTACTATTACTACAGAAAGTGATTTTAGCTCAGGAGCTGCTAGTACCTATAACAACAAATGGGGCTATAAACCTAGTAGATATGTAGATACTAGCACTGGCACAGTCATAGATAATACTGTTGCTAACAACTTCCTTCCTGCTCCTACTACCACAGAAACCTTACTAGACAACCAGACTACTGCTACTACCCAGAACTACACCATTGATGTAGGAGTCAGAGTAGATTATACTAAACCCATTGGAACTTATACTAATACTTATTCACTAATTACTGTAGCTAATCCAGTAGCATATCATATAGAATACTGGGATCTTGCTGGTATTTCTAGCACTACAT
>JAUNRI010000003.1 GCA_030535695.1 Candidatus Saccharimonadota bacterium
ACACTTTCGTCCTTCAAAAATTGTATCAATAATCTTCCCAAATTGTTCATACCCCTTATCAAGAGGGTATTTCTTCATATATTTAACCCCACCATCAGACAATCTCTTAGCTAATTTTTCATCATCCAAAATCTTCAAAATAGCATTTGCTATTGCTTCTGGAGATAACTCCACCAAAAGACATCCATCTTCCGGAAAATCATACAAATTATTTTCTAAACCTAGTTCCACTACCGGAAGTCCTGCCGCCATCATTTCAAACGGCACTCTAGAAGGATTTGTTGTTGATAAGCAAAGCCCGACTTTACAAGAATTGTATAAATCATTACATTTTTCAATCGGCAGAATCCCCAAATGTTCAGCCTCAATATTATATGGAACCATTTTTGGTGAACCAAACAAATATATTTTTACATCTGGACGAAGTTTTTGTACAATTTGAAGTGCCTTCATTCCCATTTCAGCACATCGTCTAGGCTTACTAGGTTGATACACAAAGCAGATCGCATTCTCCTTTTTTACGTCTTTTTTCTTATAGTACTGCGTTAAATCAGCACAAAAATCAAACTGTCCTGCATCTTTTTTATAATCCTGCTTCATTTTCTCAGGTAAATAATGCCCTATCGCCACTGGGAATAGGTCATATTCATAAGTCTTCTTTGCCAACAAATAAGGTACTCCCATAGCAAAAAACCATGGTTCATAATCTTGCATAAAATACAGTTTACGTTTTATATTTGTATCTGCCGCCGGGCTGGCTGTTTCCCAACCTGTCGCTATTACCATATCATAATCTCGCACCAAATTATAATCATTAAATACATCGCCATCAAAATCCCCGTACCACTCTTTAATATTGTTGTATATCTCATTTGGCAGCATAGGCCGCCAGATTGGTTTTATAATCAAATCACAAGCATAGCCTCTTTTTATTAATTCATTTGCGTTTTGGAAAATAGTTCTATGTCCACCACTACCCTCTATAAGATCTGGCGCAAACCATGCAATTCTACCTTTTTTAGGGATATTCTTTTCATTCTCCACCATCCCCATTCCTCGCCGTCTCACCCTCTGCCATTCTAAATTCTCTGGCGATAATTTATTTTTTCGCCACTCGATCCTGTACTTTCACTACTTCCGAATATTCAATTGACAATTTCACTACTGTAGAAGCTGAACCTTTATCATGTTTACGATATTTATTTAATGGCTTTGCACTATATATAACATCCCCGTCTTCCAATACCCTAGTATATATATACCAATCCCCAGCTACTTTAAATTCCTTAGCCTCATCAAAAATTTTCAAAAGATTTGGCTTATTTTTCCACACCACACTAGAAACATTCAAAATTGGATTCGTCTCTCCTAGATAGTTTATGATCTCGTCTTCGCCCTTATTGAAATAGTCTTCTTTCCATCGACCCATTCCCCACATATCAGCCCAATCCATACAAGTTTCGCTAATTACTTCGCTATTTCTATTTATCCGACAAGAATCTGAATAAAACAATACCGCAGTTGGGTATTCATTAAATTTTTGCATTGCTGTTTCCAGAAAATGTTCATCCGCCGAATCATCTGCTTCAGCAATCCAAAAATACTCACACTTAGTTTCCCTTACTCCTTTTTCCCACTGCGAAAATACGCAACCACCTGAATTTTTTTCATTTACAATTAGCTTGGTTTTTAGTTTTGGAAACTTCTGTTTTACCTCTGCCAGTTTTTCCTTTATTACCTTTACTGAATCATCCGTTGAAGCATCGTCTAGAATAATTAATTCTGACACCGGATAAGTCTGTGCAAGAATTGAGTCAATCCTCTCAACAATAAAATCTGCATAATTATAGTTTGGTATAATTGCTGCTACTGCACACTCTGCCATATACCCTATATTATATCATAACTATCAGCGGATAAACCCCTTACTTTTCTACTAATTCAATTTCAAGTGCTTCCATCTGGAGAGATCTTCCAGTAGTCCCTGCAAGCTCACCATTTTTAATCCAACTCATCCACCCAATGTTCTGTACATGAGCACGATAATAAACGTCATACTTTCTTGCAAGTTCACCAGTAAGATTAATTTTAATTGCCTCCATCCTAAAAGATCGACCAGTCGTACCGGCAGTTTCTCCATCTTTTACTGGATCCATCCATCCAATATTTTGTACGTGAGTTTCATATTCAATACTTCCGCTTTCTGCTAATTTTTCTGGTAATTTTATCTCTATTGCCTCCATCCTAAAAGATCGACCAGTCGTACCGGCAGTTTCTCCATCTTTTATCTCTCCCATCCATCCAATATTTTGTACATGTGCACGATATTCCAATCCGTTATTTTGCTTTTTCTTCACTAATTTTATTTGTATTGCCTCCATTCTCAAAGATTGACCAGTCGTACCGGCCACTTCGTCATTCTTCACCCAACCAGTCCAACCTTTATTCTGTACGTGTGCTCTGTAATAAACATCGTATCTTTTTGCCAATTCGCCAGTCAATCTAATTTGAATTGCTTCAATTCTCTTCGATTGTCCAGTAGTACCACTAACCTCTCCGTCTTTCACATAGCCTGTCCAACCATAGTCTTGTATATGCGTACGATATTCTATCCCAGTTTCATTGTTTGCCAACTTCAAAGCTATTGCTTCCATTCTAGCACCATAACCAGCCGTTCCCGCCATTTCACCACCGTTTGCCCATCCTAACCATCCATAATGTTCAATATGAGTCTGATAAGTTAATGCTAAATCTGTATTCTCATTTTGAACTCTGTTGTTTGATAAAACTGTTGCTAGTGATGGCCAACCATCCCAAGTAATATTCCCAAACCAATCCTCAAAATATGCATAGAAATTCCTATTCCCATAAGCTCCACATGGCGCGGTGCCATAACCAGCCGCAAGTGCCCCCGCATTTGGTTGATATGGTGTATATCTATATAGTGCTGAAGTTGCCAAATTATTTATATATACCACTGAACTTCCACAGTCTGGGTTTGGGCTGTATCGTACATTATTATAACCAATTGGATAATAAGACGAGTTGCCATCCATTACCACTCTAAACAAATAAGCCGCATTCCTAATTTGGTTTTTAAATCCGTAATATTTTTCTGAACAAGCTGCTGTATCTGGACATCCATAACCCGCTGTTCTCTGATAATCCCAGCTATTCGGAATCGGATCAGTAATAAGACCGGTCTCTTTTTGAATCAACACAATCAAAACTTTTGGATTGATCCGGTAATCTTGAGCTGCTTGCCAAATAATGTGCGCTGCAGTTTCACCATTTATATTTTCTTCCGCCAAACATATTGTGCGTCCGTTATATACATGCCACGTAGTTGGCGGAGTATGATCTGAAAAATATTCTACTCTTGTACCAACGCCTCTCAAATCAGTATTTCCACAATTCCCTTTACGATTTAGAAAATTCTGGATATCTGCTTCGCTCATCGAAGTATAATCTGTCATCTGAAAATCCGAAATAATATAGCCAGCTTGAAAATTCGCCAAATTTGCCGCATTAGTATCATCCTCTAGCTTACCAGATTTTTGTGCCAAGAACATAAACAAAAACACCGCTACAAATATAGCTAAACCAAAGAATCCAAATTTACGATAATCTCTTCTTCTAATACTTTTTGTTTTTGTCATATTCTTACCCTACCCGTTATTTTACCACTTTTTCCTTCGGATTCCAAGTCAATTTCCACCTGAAAATCACCTTTAGAAAGTTCGCTCACCGGAATTTTATATCCATCACAAGTGGATGTCGTCACCGATTCTTGAATCCCCACAGATTGAGAATAATAGGTTACCCCATTTCTACTCATCGTTAAATTACAATTCCCAGATTGCAAAAATTGGTCAATATTCACCCTTATCGTAAGCTCATCATTTATTACATCCGCATAGGTAATCAACCCGGTTAAATTCTCGGACTTGTTTGGACTATCGCCTTCATATTGTGGGGCTTTTTCCTCTGGTTTTGAATCTTCGCCTTCTTTTGAGTCCTCACTAGGCTTCTCTTCTGGTTTTTGATCCTCAGTTTTACTTGTACTTTCAGACTGTTGAGGATTATCTTGTTTTTTATCGCTAAAATAATTATTCTTCACTAAAACTACCACTACTATAGCAGCCACAATTAATATCAAAAACAGAATCCATTTTACCCATCTAAAGCTTCTTTTTCTCTTTGGCATCTTATATAATGCTCCTACTTATAATTATACCTTATAACCTCAGATTTTCAACCATTAGCAAAATATGGTAAAATATGTTTATGAAAAAGAAAAAGCGCGCCAAAGTTAAGTCCGCGCCAAAGGTCAAACGCACCAAAAAAATTTCTATTTTCGTAATTATTCCTTTGATTTTGATTTCCCTTTTTGTAATTGCTGCTACTATCTATAAAATCGTAGAAATTATTCTCACCAACAATTCTTCTACCAATCTTCCCAAATTAGAAATTTCCCTTAGCGAAGCTCCCATTGAACAAATTGATATGGGTTCCAAAGACACTAAATATCTCAACAGCGTCGCTACTCTTACTACAAATGATGGTTCCACCACTTACTACGATGTAGAAATTAAAGGCCGCGGTAATGTTACTTGGGAACAGCCCAAAAAACCTTACCAAATTAAATTCAACGAAAAAGAAAATCTTTTCAATTTTGGCGAAAACAAAAAATGGATTCTCCTCGCTAATTACTTAGACGCTACTTCCCTACGTACAGATATTGCATTTTATTTAGAAAAACTCCTAGATGAAGATTTTGCTCTTAGTGGAGATTTTGTAGAATTATCTATTGATAACAACTATCGTGGCCTCTATTATCTTACCGAAAAAGCTGAGATTGGCAAATCTCGCATCAATCTAGATGATCCTTATGGCCTCCTCATAGAGGTAGATAATGTTTACGGGAAATTAGAGGGCTGTTATTACAGTAAAAGCAACGACTGTTTAATTATAAAAGAGGCCGTTAATAACGACAATGAAGAGAAAAGCTCTCAGGATTTTATGGACGAACTCAATCTTCTAATAGACGCTATTGAAGAAAAAAAATATGACGATGTTAGTAGTATTATAGATATTGATTCTTTTGCTAAATACTTTTTACTAAGCGAATTCACTGCTAACCCAGATGCTTACAGCACTAGCTTCTTTATGTATAAAAATGGCCCGGAAAGCAAGATTTATGCCGGCCCAGGTTGGGACTTTGATCTCGCATTAGGCAACAAAAACTGGTCTCCAAAATGGGTGGATCAAGAATTTTATTCTCCATTCGAAACAATGTATCTCAAAAAGTACATTAATAGATCCACCAAAGGAGCACGAACTTCTTTATCAATCCTCATTTACGATCTTATGGAAATCCCCGAATTTTCCCAACGCGTCAAAGAAATCTACCAAGAAACCCTTTCAGGAAGAGGCGATGAACTCCTAGAATATATTAAATCTCAAGCCGAATATATCCGCCCGGCAGCTTTAAGAGATCAGGAGCGTTGGAAAATCAAAACCGACTTCAACGAAGAAGTAGATTACCTCATCGATTGGGTCGCCAAACGTTATAACCATTTCGAACGGACCTACGGCACAAACGCCGAACAGTAAACTATTCCAAATCTAGCCCCAAAATCTCCGCTGCCTTTTCTAAAACTTTCAGATCTTCAGGTGAAGCTTCTTTCATCCTCACCTTAAACAAATTCACTGTTTCTGTATGTTTATAATCCAGAACCTCTAACGAACGTGCTTCCCCCGGAGTTTTCAAAAGCGCTCCTTTAGACACCAAATTATCAATATGCTCTGCCACCGCCGAAACTGAAGAAAGCCCCAACCCCTCCATAATCTCCCGATAAGACGGCGAAACCCCATGCTCCTCTGTAAATTCTCTAATAAAATCCAAAACTGCTAATTGTTTTTTTGTGAGTTTTACCACATTCATGTTATAATTATATACAATGGCTGAGAATAAATCAATTGATGGGCTTTCTACTCACGCTGACAAAAAAGCTAAGAGCACGCCCAAAAAATCCAAAAAAACCGTGAAGACTGTCTCTCCGGAAGATTTTGCTAGCACTCCAGATTCCAACATTTGGGATTCTATTATCGAGAACAACGAACCAGAAAAACAAGAAATTGAACTCATCGAAGAAATTGACGAAAAAGTAGAAGAGCCAAAAGAAGAGATTAAAAAACCTGCTAAAAAACCCAAGCGAGTAGACGGTTTTACTCCTATTAAAAAAGCCGAAAAACCTCTTAATTTCCTAAAACCTGTGGCGGCCTACGATTTTGACGAAGAAGAGGGTCTTCTTGAGAGCGAAGACACCGTAGAAGATATGAAAAATATCGGACTAGGCGAAAAAGAGATTGAAGAAAAAACCGAAGAAAAAGACGAGGAACCAGAAATGACCGCAAAAGAACTAAAGAAAAAGGCTAAGTTAGAAGCCAAAAAAGCTAAAAAAGACGCTAAGAAAAAGCCCAGTAAAAAACGCAAAATTATTACTATCACCGCTCTTGTTATTGTGCTTTTGATGATTGGCATTGTAGTTTGGGCTATTTTCTGGGGCAATGATATCATCGCTAAAATTACCGGTGGTCGTGGCAACATCTTTGATTTCTTTGTAGAAACTTACGAGCCATTAAAAACTGACGCAAACGGTCGTACCAATATTCTCGCCATCGGCACTGGTGGCTACAACATGGACGGCGACGAAGGCAATGGTGTCCACGACGGCGCCCAACTTACCGACTCTATTATGCTTATTAGTTTTGATCAAAACACTGGCGATGTGGCCATGATTAGCCTCCCTAGAGACTTAAAAGGCCCAGCCACTTGTACTTCTACCGGCAAAATCAACGAAGTTTATTGGTGTAATGGCGGCGGCGGTGACGCATCCGTAGAACAAGAAGAAAAAGCCGCCACTGCAGTTATGGACGCCGTGGGGAGTATCCTAGGCGTAGATATTCAATATTATGCCCATCTCAACTGGGGATCCCTTGCCTCAATTGTAGATCTTCTTGGCGGTATTACTGTTACCCTAGACGAAGATATTAATGACTATAATTATACCGAAGCGGTCTTTAAAGCTGGTGTTCCTTACGACATTGATGGCGCTCAAGCTGTAGGTTTGGCCCGTGCCCGTCATGGCACTACCGGTGGCGATTTCTCTCGCGGTCAATCTCAACAAAAGATTATTGTCGGCATCAAAAATAAACTCCTAGAAAAAAATCTATCAATCACCGACATGTTAAGTCTAGTTTCTACATTAGGCGATAATCTTCGCACCAACTTCTCTGTTGCCGAAATCAAAACTCTCGGCCACGACCTTACTACTCTAGACTTTGATGTAATGCGCCATATTTCCCTCTACCCAGATTATATGACTACCGGTATGTTAAACGGCATCTCCTATGTTTTACCAAAAGCCGGTGCCGGAAATTATAAAACTATTCAATTATATGTTGCTAAACAACTATCTTCAGACCCACGCGACTATGAAGAGCCTACTATCGCTATCTACAATGCCTCTGACACTGATGGCCTCGCCAGCGAAGAAAAAATCAAACTAGAAAATAAAGGTTACACCATTAATCTTATAGATAATGCCCCAGAAGGCGAATATGAACAAGGCACTAGTATCTATGTCGTCAACCCCGAAAAAGCCGGCACCAAACGCATGCTAGAAGAAGAATATAATTACACGCCAAAAGGCAAAGACGAACTCCCAACAACCATCGCACCAAACTACGACTTCATCATTATCTTAAATAATAAATAATTAAATCTTAGAAATAATTAGTTTTCTTTCCCTACCCTCACCCTCAGAGTGGGTTTCGATATCCGAATAATCTTGTGCTACTTTATGCACCACCCGCCTATCAGCGGCATTGAGGTTAATCGTCATTGGCTCACCAGTTTCACGCACTTTGGCAATCCAACCTTCAGCCTTCCCCGCAATTCTATCTTCCCTTTGTCTCTTATAATTGGCAATATCAATACTAACACGCGTTAATTCCGCATTCTTAGTCACCAGCGCCATCATCACAATATGCTGTAAGGAACGCAAATTATCAGCATTCCTACCAATCAAAAGCGAGTTTAAGGACGTAGATGGCACCGAAAGTTGTATCACCTCATCTTCTGCGGTGGCATACACCGCTACATTAATACCAAAAAAACTGAGTAAGTCTTCCAGATATTTGGCAGCAAATCTAATTGATTCTTCTTTATTCATTATTATCTCCTTTTCTTTTTATTATCTTTTGCGGAGATACGCGTAATTTTTGTTCCAGTTTTTTTGTTTTCTACCACCTCTGCCTCTCTAATTTTAGCCCCCTTAGCGATTTTTGAGCCCTTTTCAGACTTCTTTAACTCTCTCAAAATGGCTTTATCAGTATTATCATCCATTTCATCACGCACTTTATTAAAAATCAATTTCTGTTGCAAAATCGTAAAGATATTGGAAAGGAAGTAATAAAACGCCAACGCACCATGCAAATTAAACATGATGATAAACATCATAATTGGCATCATTTTGGCCATTTGCCCAGTCGCCAAACCCGAAATTTCACTATCTTCCACTTCCTTGCCATCCTTAGCCTCTTTCAAAATCTCGCGGAATTTCTTTCTCTTCTCGCTCTTGCCAGACGAGCTCTGTTGTTTTGCCACAAAGTATTGAGCAAGTGACGCTGCAATTGAAATCACCAGCATAAATACCGCACTCCAAGAGAATCTTGAAGGGTTAATTACGTCGCTAGCCTTAGCCGTAAGGTCAATTGAGTTAAATAGTTTTGGATCAAAATCATACTTTCTTTTTTCTTCTACTGGAATATCATTATTCGCCAAATCTTCCAGATAATCTATCTGCTTTTGCTCTAAGCTAGCAATCTCTGAGCCTTCATAAGCCACAAAATCATACGCCCGATTAGTCAGATTGTCTTGAGGAAGTGGTGTCGCAATCACCCGAATCGCCGAAAACACCGCAATAAAGATAGGTAGCTGTATCAAAAGCACCAGAATAGACGCAAACGGCTTTACATTATACCGTTTATAAAGATCCATTGTCTGAAGTGACTCCAACTGCTTATTACCATTACAATTCTTGCGAATTTTGGTCAGTTCTGGCTGGATTTTTTGCATTAACCTAGTTTGCACTAATTGCCTTTTAGTCAGAGGCCACATAAACAGTTTTACCAAGATAGCCAAGATTATAATTGCCAAACCAAAATCGTGCACCAAGTTAAAGATCATAAACTGAATGTTTACAATCGGCCTAACAATAATTAAATCAATCAAATTAAATGGGCTACCTGTAGCAATTGAGCCGGCAATAAAAGCCACCAGCAAAGTCAAGATAACATATTTTTTCACACTCTTCTTGTCCATTAAGATTAATTATATCATACTTTGCTCTCGGCGACTAGTTCTCCGAGCAACTTTACTAATCCATTATATGGCATCGTGCCAACTTCTTTTCTGTACACCACAAAAACATAATCCCGCTTCTTTGGCACTAAATCAAAGTTATTTCTGATTGCCTCATACACCCGCCGGCGAATCCGATTTCTCCCCACTGCCGTTTTTACTACTTTTTTAGAAACCACCACCGCCACCCTAGTAAACCCCCGCGTATTATCACAAAAAACCAAAGACATCGCGGCTTTTCGCACCGTCTTCCCGTGTTGATAAACATATTTCACTCCACCACGGGAGTGAAAGCGGTATTTCTTCTTAAGCATCCTATATATATTATACTATATAGCGAGTCTTGCACGACCCTTAATACGGCGACGCTTCAAAACTTTTCGGCCGTTCACCGAAGCATTTCTTTTCATAAAACCATGCTCAGCTTTGCGCTGCTTTTTGTGTGGTTGATAAGTCCTTTTCGGCATAATTATTGTCCTATACTTTATTATTTTTCAAATACTTGTTATAGTATAGCACACTTTTCCACATTTTTCAAAGACTTTTCCACAAGGCTATTAGATAAACCGCCCAAAATGTGGAAATCTCCACCCCTATTTCCGATTTTGCATATTAAAAAATATTATTTTCCCACCAAAACCTGTGGAAAACTCCCAACTTTTTTGCTATAATAGCCAAAAAGGAGGTCAAAATGTATAATGTGTGGGAAAACGCCTTAGCTGAGATTGAGCAAAAAATCTCCTCTGGCAACTTCTCTACCTGGTTCCAAGACACTACACTTCTTTCCACAGAAGACGGGCACATTGTTATTGGTGTCAAAAACTCCTTCTTCATCAAACAACTCCGTTCCAAATTCCTAGATGTTATCAAAACCGCCCTCGAAAACACCGGTACCAAAGTCAAAGACATTGATTTCCAAATAGAAGTTAAGTCAAAATCCAAAGTCCGCCCGCGTGAAGTTACCGCCGACCCTACTCTAATCAAAAACAAGCTTCCTCAAATCAAGACCACCAAAACCCCAAAAACCTTAAATAACGGCCTAAATAGCAAATACACTCTAGACAACTTCATTGTCGGTTCTAACAACGACCTTGCAGTTTCTGCCGCCAAAAGTATCATTAATAACCCGGGCACCAGTTATAACCCATTTTTCCTTTATGGTGGCTCTGGTCTTGGTAAAACTCACTTAGTTCAAGCCATTGGTAATGAAATTCTCAAAAAACACCCGGATTTCAAAATTCTCTACACCCCTATTTCAGATTTTTATGCCGATTTCGTAGATTCCGTCCTGAAAGGTAAAGGTAAAGATTTTAGTAATAAATTCCGTTCTTTAGATGTCCTTATTATTGATGACTTCCAATTTATTGTTGGTAAAGACAAATCCCAAGAGGAATTCTTTAATATCTTCAATAATCTTCACCAACTAGATAAACAAATTATCGTCACATCAGATCGTCTTCCTTCCCAAATCAAAACTGTAGACGAGCGCCTCGCCAATCGTCTTACTTGGGCTGGTGCTTTTGATCTTCAACTTCCCAAATTCGAAGATAAATGCGCCATTTTGCGCTCCAAAGCTAATCTCACCGGCGCCGAAATCGAAGATGAGGCCATCGAATATATCGCCGAAAATGTTAATACCAATATTCGCGACTTAGAATCCGAACTTTCTACCATTCTCTTAATGTCTGATGTTCGCGGACTTACTCCATTAGAACTTATTAATAACGGCTCTATTAATGTTTCTCATACCCCCAAAATCCGTCCCACCACTCCCAAACGCATCGTTGAGAAAGTTGCCAAATATTACAATCTCACCACCACCGAAATGAAGAGTAAATCCCGCGTCGCCCACATCAAAAACGCTCGTCAAATCGCTATGTATTTATTATCCGAAGAACTCCATTTAAGCACCCCCAAAATCGCTACCGAAGTAGGCGTTAAAGACCATAGTACTGTAATTCATGGCATTAGGAAAATCAAACAAGATCTCAAACTTAATTTTGTTCTCCGCGACCAAATCGCCGAGATTAAGGATAAAATCTATGATTAGTTGTGGAAATCTCAGTGTAAAACTCCGTGAAAATCCCGTGCAAATTTTTGTGAATTTCTTCCCCACCCACACCACCATGTGTAAAACCCCGTCTTTCTCACAGCTTTTTTGTCATCTTTTTCACCCACTTTTTCACAAAACTTTCACCCCGGTTTCACCCCAAACTTTTTCACATTTTCACAAGCCCTACTACTACAACTACGATATTTTAAAAATTAATAATATTAATAGAAAGGTTTAAAAATGGAAATAGAAGCCCTTGCCGAAAAATTATCAAAAGCCCTAAATAATGTTAGCCGTATCGCTACATCCAAGGTTACCCTACCAGTCCTAAATAATGTCCTAATCAAAGTAAAAAACAAACAAGTTTCACTCATCACCACTAACCTAGATATGGCAATTATTGATTTTCTTCCCGTCTCTAGTTCTAAAGATGGCGTTATTACTGTACCAGCCAAACTTCTAGCCGATTTTATTTCTACCCTTCCTAAAGAAGCTAAAACCAAAATCTCTGCCAAAGATAATAAAATAACCATCAAAGCCGATAAATATTCTTCCACCATTAATGGCACTCCGGCCGACGATTTCCCAGAGCTCCCAGAAATAGATGAGGAAAAGGCAGTAGTCTTTAAGATTGGTGCTGAAGAGTTTAAGAACGGTATGAATCAAGTAGTAGTAGCAAGCTCTAATGATCTTAATCGCCCAGCTCTTACTGGTATTCATTTTTACACCGCCGATAAATCTTTATATGTAGTAGCTACGGATGGTTATCGGGTAGCCAAAAAGCAGTTAGTTAAAAATGTTCAAAGCGAAATTAAGGTTACCGTTCCGTCAAACTCTATCCAAGAAGTTTTACGCTCTATTAATGACGAGATGGAAGAAATTGAAATTTCTTTCAACGAAGATTTAGTGCGTTTTCGTCTAGGTGAAATTGAGATCGTTTCTAAATTAATTGATGCTGAATATCCTAATATCGACAACTTCATCCCTAAATCATCAGATATAGAATTAGAAGTAAGTCGTGAAGAATTACTCCGTATTGCTAAACTCGCTGGACTCTTTGCAAGGCATGGTGCCAACGATGTAATTACTTGTGAATCTAAAAAACCAGACACCCTTTCGGTTTATTCCGTCGCTAATGAGTTTGGTGAAAATGATTCTATTATAGAAACTAAAGTAGCAAAAGAAGGTAAAATTTCCATCACTTCTCGCTACCTTATAGATGCTCTTAATGTGATGGATGGTGAAGATATTATTGTTGGCTTTTCTGAAGATATTGATCAGAATAGTAATATTGCTAAACCGATGATTATTAGAAAGAAAAAATCCAACGACTACATTCATATTTTAATGCCAGTAAGCGTATAAAATGCTCATTAAATCCATTTCACTAACAAATTTTAGAAATCACACTACTTATTCTCTGGAGTGTAAACCCACTACTACTTTAATTTTGGGTGAAAATGGATGCGGCAAAACTTCAGTTCTTGAAGCAATTTATATCTTAACCCAAGGCAAATCTTTTCGTGCCACCGACCCAGATATTATTAAAAAAGAAACTGACTTTTATCGCATAGAATTAGTTTACGATAATGGTGAAAAAATCATCGCTACCTATGATACTAAGAAAAAATCTTTTCAAACTCTAGACAAAAAAACCACCCGTCTTCCTGCCAAAAAGAAACACCCTGTAATTTTGTTTTTACCAAGTGACCTTAATTTAGTTACTGGTGCACCATCTCGCCACCGTGATTATTTTGATCGTTTCTTCTCTGTTTTAAATCCAGGATACGCTACCGCACTTAATAAATATAATAAAGCTTTATTACAAAGAAATAAATTATTAAAAGAAGAAGTTATAAAAAAGAGCGCCATTTTTCCATGGGATATTTTACTCGCTAAAAACGGAGTAATTATTAAAAAACTTCGCGACGAATTAATAAAGGAAATTGATCAATATCTCACCGATACTTATCATACCATCGCCGAAAACCAAGACAAAATAGAGATTAAATATACCTCAGACTTTAATGAACTTACCGAAAACCAATATCTAGACTTACTTGAAAAAAACTACGAAAAAGACCATTTTCTCGGCCACACCAGTTTTGGTGTTCATCGCGACGATTTTAGATTTATTTTCAATCAAAAACCCGCCGAATCCACCGCTTCTCGCGGCGAAACTCGTTCAATCATCCTAGCGCTCAAGTTTATCGAAGCCAAAATCATCACCGAAAAACTAAATCAAAAACCCATTATTCTCTTAGA
Source organism: Candidatus Saccharimonadota bacterium (assembly GCA_030535695.1). Taxonomy (GTDB): domain Bacteria; phylum Patescibacteriota; class Saccharimonadia; order Saccharimonadales; family Saccharimonadaceae; genus Nanosyncoccus. The sequence goes on from JAUNRI010000003.1 coordinate 13,749, forward strand.
CGATGTATTTTCAGAGTTAGATAATAAACGCCGGAAATGCCTGATTAATAATTTCAAAAACCACCAAGTCATTATTACTTCAGTAGAAAAGTTTACTGCTTAGCGGCCAGTGTTGCTCTATATTCTCGCACAAACGCGAGTACTGGGTTTTCTGAGCCTTCAAAGTATTTAATATTAGTGTAAGCGGTGCTGTCGCCATCGTATTGCCTAAGCGCATCCGTAGCACGAGCTAGCGACACATATCTTTGAGCATATTTATATTTTTCTTCCCAATCTGGGTTAGAAGATGAGTTTACAAACACTTTTCCGGTTGCCACAGCTTTATCTTCGTCCGCAGAAAACAACCAAATTTTAATCATCGCAATAATATCAGAGATAAAGGGTATAGACGGTGAATCTCCCTGTAAAGCTTCCAAAATCCCGCCATCCATTATCCCAACTGGCGTAAGTCTCTCATTGTTATACTTAATAAAATTGGCCAAATCCGAATCTTCCTTCACGGTTCTTTTGCCGCCACTATATTCGGTATTTTCTTCTACAAAAGCCATAAAATCACTATTATTAAACGGATCGTCTAGTGTAGAGGTGTCAAAAGTTGCTACTTCAGAACAAGCCGCCGAACCTACTGCCCCAATAGAACCAATTGTTTCACAGTCTGCACCAAAATTGGATAAATACAAAGTCCCTTCATCTTCTGCATTAGCAGATGGCAAAATCTTCCCTACTGCCGAAGCAATGGTCCCACCAACGCCTTGCAAGACAGCCGAAAACCCACCCAAGTTCTTGCTCATCCCAATGGCAAAACTATGTACAATGGAGCCTAAAAAAGTATTAGGTGAAGAAATATCAAACGGGCTCCGGTTTAATCTATCCGCTTCTTTATCTAGGGCTATAATTTCTGAATTTAATTTCGCGTAAGATTTTACCGCATCACCATCACCAGCTGTGCCTCCACTAGCTTTAGCCAACATTTTTCCTACATTTACTGCCCCTTCCACCAAAAGCTCCCCACCATAAATTCCACCAATCGTTTCAAAATTGTTTTCCACTAATGAGCTATTAATGGTTGGTACTGCCGCCGCCATCGCTTCATAACTAGCAGTTTCTTCTCCACCAAACAAAAATCTACCAATTGTCCCTCTAGTTTTTGTGCCAGTAGAAGTTACGGTTTCTTCCCTAAATTCATTACTTACATTTCCTGTCCCAACCTGATTTTCCACCGTTTTTAAAACTCTATCCGAAGCATAGTTTGTCACTTTATTTACGTCAATTTTTTCACCAGACAAAATTGCGTAAAGACTCGGCGATTGTAGCATACTTCCCTTTACTGTTACTATCTCGCCAGTTTTCGTGTCTACTACACTAGATTCCTGCTCTTTAAAAAGATAATTCATTGCTTCATTAATTTTAGAACTATTCCCTTCCCCAGCCTTCATTTTGCTAATATTTTCCATAAACGCCATATAAAAGATCGCCGATTTTTGCTCTTTAGAAATAATGTCAGCGTTATTTATTGCTGTCGTAGCATCCATGGTTGCTGAAAACGTATCTTCGTCAATATTGTTTTCTGCCACTTCACGCACGAAACTTTCTGCACTTGAGCCAGAATGTGCTGTGCCCCCAATCACCTCATATTCAGTATAAGTTTCTCCGTTTTCATCAGTTTTTTCTACTAACCCCACGTTGCTCACATTTATATCACTACCTTTTCCAACTAATCTTTCCATCACACTATCAAACTCAGAACTTTTAGTGTAATTATCTCTGGTAGTGCCGATCTTCTTAAAAACCTCTTCTGCCGATTCATCATAATAATATGCTGCTCGGTCATAAGTTGCCATCGTAAAAGCGTCGTAAAAGCCAACATTGGTGTGCAACTCCTCTATTAAATCGCCAGCACTAATTGACTTTCCTCTAAACTCCAAACTATTACCAGACACTTTTATACCCTGTGCCTCCAATCGCTTGACTGTGTTTTCTGGCACATCGCCGTTTTCTAATGCTTGCCGAAATACTAAAAACTTACTCTCTGTAGCATCGGCATATTGTATGTCGGTGGCTTCAATCAACCTTTCCGAAATTGCCGCCGGTATAAAATTACCAAACGAAACCAATGCCACCAAAACAATAATCATCAAAGTTAAAAGACCTAATACCCCCCAGGATTTATGACTTTTTCCTTTACCAGTTTTTCCTGCTACACGAGAAATAATCTGTGCGTCATCAGCATTTAGTGCAGACCTCTCATTTGCCCTGAGTAATTCTTCCGCGGACATGATATCTATATTATACAATATATGGTATAATATGGCTAGTGATAAAGATAGAAAAATTAATTCCGGGTGGATTTGCACTTGGAACCGCCGAAAGCGGCAAAAAGCTGTTTTTTTGGAATGCGCTCCCTGGTGAAATCGTTACAGAATACAAAATTACCAAAAACAAATCTTCCTACGCCGAAGCTATCGCAACGAGTATTAAGAACCCTTCTCCCTATCGTAAAGAGCCTAGAGATGATTGCTATCTCTCCACTTCTCCCTGGCAAATTCTAGATTATCAGTATGAACTAGAACAAAAAGCTTTGCTCGTTCAAGAAATTTTTAGAGAACATGATATCAAAATCGATACACCTGCAGTCATCACCGACGGCAAAGACTACGAGTATCGCAACAAGATGGAATACTCGCTTTATTATGATCTTGGAAAAGCCAAAATTTTCCCCGCTTTTCACGCTCGCGGTTCTCATCGTAAAATCCCTATTACAAAATCATCTTTAGAACGTCCCGAAATTTTTAAGAAAGCCCAGGAGATTGTCGACGATCTAAACGCCCGCGGCGAAGAAGCTCGCAAATACCAAACTTTGCTCTTACGCTGTAACCAAAACGGCGAAGTTTCCGGCGGTTTGTATGAAAATCACCAACCCCACCCAGTTTTTAAAAATTTAAAAGACACCATTTTAGGTCAAGAATATTCTTACTCTCCCAATGGCTTTTTTCAAATTAACCTCCCCGTTTATGAGCTAGCTTTAATGGAAATCCAAAAACACATCACTACAGAAAACGTTCTAGATCTTTATGCCGGCGTCGGCACCATCGGCCTCTCCGTCGCTCGTGACAAAAATTTGACCCTAGTAGAAGTCGACAAATCCGCCTACAAAGAGCTAGTAAGTAATGCTAATAATGCCAAAACTATTCTAGCAAAATCAGAAGATGTTTTGGAGTATATCGCTCCAGACCAAGCGGTAATTTTGGATCCTCCGCGCGCCGGTTGCGATAAAAAGTTAATAGATAAATTACTAGAAATTTCGCCCGAAAGAATCATTTATCTTTCTTGTAATCCTGCTACTCAGGCCCGTGACACCAAATTTTTACTAGAAAAATATCAAATAAAACTAGTCAAAACCTTCAATTTCTTCCCCCATACTCCCCACATTGAGAATTTAGTAATTTTGGAACGAAAAAATGGATAACCTACCCAAAAAACGCATGCTCTGGTTTACTATTGTCAACGCATTTTTAGTCCTGACTACAATCATTGTCTGTTACATCACTCTACGTTTTGGTACTGTGGCCGGCCAGGTAGATACCGGCACTAGCTATGGCTGGGAATATATTATCACCTTTACGGTCCAAAGCAACCTTTTGTTAGGCCTAATTGCTTTAATCAATCTGATTTTTAGTATCAGAAATCTCAAATATAGCAAACCTATCCCACGAGCGGTTTTCAACTGGTATTTGGTGGCTTCTTCTGCCGCCATGCTCACCGCGCTTGTGGTGATATTTTTCTTGGCCCCACTACGCGCCTTTTCTGGCCGTAACTATTTTGATATGCTGCTAGGTCCGATGTTTTTCTTTCACTTCTTTAACCCTTTTCTTTCTGCTGCGGCCTTTATTTATCTTACGCCTAAGATAAAATTTGCCCGTCCAGATTGCTTTCTGGCGCTCATCCCTCCAATAGCTTACGCCGGTCCTTATATTCTAAATGTGATTATTCTTCAAAATTGGCCTGACTTTTATCACTTCACTTTTGGTGGGCACAATTGGGCAATTTTACCGGTGTTTATTGTTATTTCTACTATTACGTATTTTATCACCGCATTACTTGCCCATCTTCACAACCACCGTAAAATATGATATGATAATCTTACACGGAAAGGTGGCCGAGTGGTTTAAGGCGCACGCTTGGAAAGCGTGTAACGGGGCAACTCGTTCGCAGGTTCAAATCCTGTCCTTTCCGCCATTTTTTATGCCAAGAAAAAGCCAGAAGTAAAACTTCTGGCTAAACATAAAGTGCACTTGGGTAGTATACGTATTCGTCATCACCCACACAATCGATAGATTCTAGATATTCACGGTGCAAATTTGTTACTTCTTCTATATACTCTAGCCCTAAATAATTTGCTAGCTCCTGGTCTGCCACCATCGCTCCATAGTGCCCATCTTTGTCTATCGCTAAAAGCTCATACTCGCCATAAGAGCTAGTGATACCATATAGAAGTTGTATATCGTTAAAGCAAGTTGTTACCAACATTATCTCTTTTGTGACTACGCCAAACGGCACAATGCCAATTTTCTCATTAGGAAGCTCTTCTATATCGACAATCGTCAAATAACATTCAAGCCCATAGAACTTCTCAAGAGCCACCAAAAGCTTTAACATATTATGAGAAGGAGATAAAATCGTGAGCGGTACCTTAATAAATATCGGGTTCATTTTATCTTCGTCCTCATCCAAATAAAGCACTCGCATAAAATACGAATTTTTTGTCATACCTACACCCCCTTAATCTGAAAGAACGCCACCTACTTATATTATATCAGATTTATTAATAAATGTAAATCCTGTCATTTTTGTTGTATTTTCCCTAAATTTTTGCTATAATTAAGTCAATTAATCAAAAGGAGTTTTTTATGACATTAAAAAAGCTATTACTCACCATCGCTGGTGGCGTTGCTATTGTAGGCGCATTTTTGCCTTGGGCCGCAGTTAAGTTTTTTGTTTCGGTAAGAGCAAATGCCTTCCAGATGGGAGAACCTTTGCCAATTATCTTAGCAATTCTTGCCCTCCTCTGTGGTGTAGCTTTAATCTGCTTAAATGTTCTCAAAGAAAAACAAATCAAAAATATTGTTAAAATCAAAGATCTTGAAAAGTTGCCACTATGGATCGGCATCGCCTTGGCTGCTATCGCAGTAATTGCCTTCATCTATGTCAAAGCTTCTACTAGTGGCGTAGCTACTCCTAGCTTTGGTGTCTGGGCAATCGCTATCGCTGGTGTCGCTGCTATCGTCTTGCCGTTTCTTAAAAATGTTAAAGAACTAGATAAAACTGTCATCGGCAAGCCAGAAAAAGCTGAAAAAACTGAGAAAAAAGCAACTACCAAGAAAAAATAATCGTCTAATTAGAGGGGAAAATGGACGATAACGTAGTTATTAAGTTGAGTGGTATTACCAAACGCTATGGTTATGGCGACACTACTTCGTATGCGCTCAAAGATTTTGATCTGGAAGTAAAACGCGGTGAGTTTATTATGATTATGGGCCCATCCGGTTGTGGTAAAACCACCCTTCTCAATATTATCGGGCTTTTAGACCGCGCCACCGAAGGTGAATATATCTTAAACGGCGAAGACGTTTCTGATATTTCTTCTGCTCGCCAAGCCAGACTCAGAGCCCGCAAAATCGGTTTCATTTTCCAAGATTTTAATCTTATTCAAAATCTCACCGTTATAGAAAACGTCGCTCTTCCTTTAGTTTATGTCAATCGTCCGCGTACGGTTAGATTGAAGGCTGCTTCAAACGCCTTGGGTAGATTTCATCTAAGTGAAAGAGAATATTATCGCCCATCTCAACTTTCCGGTGGGCAAAAACAGCGTGTGGCCATTGCTCGTGCGATTGTTTCAGACCCAGAAATTATCTTGGCAGATGAACCTACGGGCAATCTAGACTCCCGTTCTTCCAATATTGTGATGGAAGAGTTAAAAGCTATCCACGAAGAAGGCAACACTATTATTATGGTCACCCACAACCCGGCTCTTACCGTCTATGCTACTCGGGTTATCAATATGCTAGATGGCCAGATTGATACCGATATCAAGACCGTAGCCGACCATAATCTCCCACAACCGATTTATATCAAAGCCAAAAGACGCCGTGCCCGCAAGGGTTTTAAGAAAGGACTTCTAGATGTCAATGCTTTTTAGAACTCACCTACGTTTGGCCCGTGCCTCTGTCAAGCAGAATCGCACCCGCTCTTTTCTCACCTGCCTCGGTATCGCTATTGGTATTGCCAGTATCATTCTAATTTTAAGCCTTACTGGCAGTATCTCAAATCTTATTAAAGGTGAGGTCAAAGACATCGGCTCAGATTTAGTAGTGGTCCGCCCTTCTCGTAGCAAAGACGCTGTCACTAGTTTTGTCGAAGAGCTCACTATGGCTAGCACCTTTGAAAAAAGTAGCCTTTCGCTCCTAGATGTTTCTTCTATCTCCGCCGTAGAAGGCGTTACTGCGGTAGCTCCTATTGCTATCTCCACTAATACTCTCATGAACGACGAAAATACCATTCCTTCCGCCACCATCCTTGGCACCACCCCAGATTTCAATACCATTGAGCCACTTGCCCTCAAATACGGTGTGTTCTTAAACGAAAAGAACACCGATAGCGCTGTGGTTATTGGTCATGATCTTGCCCTTCATCTTTATAATACGTCTAATCCTATCGGCCGCACCCTTAGCTTTTATGGTCGTCGTTTCATCGTAGTAGGCGTCTTAGACGAAATTGAAGAAGCCGTCAATTTTGACAACGTCAATTTCAACAACGTGCTCTTCATGGATATCAACACCATGGAAAACTTAATGGATTCTGTTCAAATTCAACAGATTAATGTCCGAGTCTTAAATACCAGTATTTTGGAGCCAGTCGCCGATAATATTTACAAAACTCTCAAAGAAAATCGCTACGGCGACACCAACTTTTCCGTAGCTTATGGCGACGCTATCACTCATCCAGCTAGCAATCTCTTAAATGTAATCTCTGGTATGCTTGCCCTAGTCGCCGGCATTTCTTTGGTAGTTGGTGGTATTGGCGTGATGAACATCATGCTCGTATCCGTTTCTGAACGTACCTATGAAATCGGTATCAGAAAAGCCGTTGGTGCATCTGCCTATAATGTCTTGATGCAATTTATGTTTGAAGCCCTGATTCTTTCTACTCTCGGCAGTATTCTCGGCATCTTCCTAGGTTATTTCTTAGCCTTTTTGGTGTCCACCGTCACGCCGTTTGGGCCATATATTAGCTGGGAAATTATTGCTATTACTGTTGTCACTACTGTAGGTGTGGGCCTTATCTTTGGCACCTACCCTGCTCTCAAAGCCGCTCGCAAAAAACCAATTGACTCTCTGAGGCACTATCAATGAGTTTAAAGACCGCTCTAGAAAAACTCCCTTTTTACAACACCGCAGTTTTGCCCTATCACTACGCCCAATCTCTGGTGGCCGGTGTCAAAAATGGCTGGCCAGCTAAAAAGCTCCATGTGATTGGTGTTACTGGCACCAATGGCAAAACTACTACTTGTTTTATGCTCTGGCACATTTTAAACCAAGCCGGCAAAAAGACCGGCCTGATGACCACCGTGGCTTGGGGTATAGAAGATTTGGAGCCGGAACTCGGCCACATGACTACCGTGGATGCTCTCACCTTGAACAAGCGTATCAAGGCTATCAAAAATCAGGGCGCCGAATATCTTGTCTTAGAAGTCACTTCTCATGCTCTGGCGGAGTTTAGAACTCTTGGCATCCCTTTTGAAATCGCTATCTTTACCAATCTTACTCACGAACATCTAGACTATCACAAAACTATTGCCAAATACCGCGAAGCCAAAGGTAAATTATTCAAAAAAGCCGACTTTTCTATATTGAACGCCGACGACCCCTCTTGTAAATATTATGAAAAACTCTCTCATAAATATATCACATATGGTATAAAAAATGGCCAAAATCAGGCTAAAAACATCAAACTGGATGTTTCCGGCGTAAAATATTCATGCGGTGATATGAAAATTGAGACCAAAATCCCAGGCGAGTTCAATGTTTATAATTCCCTGGCCGCGTGTCTAGCGGCTAAACAGCTAGGTTTATCTAATGATCAAATCGAAAATGGTATTAAAACTCTAGAGTCTGTGGAAGGCCGTATGAATATTATCGACGAAGGTCAACCTTTTACAGTGATTGTAGATTACGCTCACGCTCCTGATGCTCTAGAAAAAGTCTTTGATTCTGTGGCTGGCCACAAGGGTAAGGTAATTTCTATTCATGGTGGTGCCGGCCGGCGCGACCCCTCCACTCGCCCAATTCGTGGTGCTATTCTTGCCAAATATTCCGATATTGTCATTATTACAGAGGACGATTCTCGTGATGAAGATCCCGAGAAAATCGCGGAAGGCTTTATCAAGGGTGCTGAAAAACACGGCAAAGTCCTAGGAAAAGACTTGTTTAAAGAACTAGATAGAGAAAAAGCCATCAAATTAGCCTTTGAAAAAGCGGCCCCTGGTGATTTAGTCTTAATCTTGGGCAAAGGCCACGAGAAAACCATTTTAAGAGCCGACGGCCCTCACGATTTTGAAGACATCAAAGTTGCCAAAAAACTATTGCATTTATAATTTTTATGTTATAATAACAGTATAGGAAATGCTTAAACTCCAGTACATTATTATAAGCAGAAATTTTTAGTTAAATTTTAAACTTATTTGAAGATTGAAATCGGCACCAGTAGGTACCATTGTCTTTGAGTAGGTTTATATCTGCTTGATGCACTGGAGTTTAAGCAGCCTACGGGTGTCGATTTTTGGCACCAAAGACATAAAAAGGAGAGACAATGTCTAAGGTCATACAATCATTTATTCATTTAGTGCTACACCGTGGTCTGGAAGTTATTTCCAAAGACCTGTTTTTATTCAAACTAATTCCAAGGGTTACCAACATCTCCCATGGAGTTATACCACGGTGTAGCGGCACCTTTATCAGAAGAAGTAGGTATATTCGCATAATAGGCTTTACTACAACTTTTGGTTTTGTTCTGCTAACTATTCTTTCTGTCTGTCCAGTGGTTGATCAAACCAATAACGCTGAAGCCACTTTTGTTCCTAGCACTACTACACTTACTATCACTACTGGCCAAGAAGCTGCTAATCTAGATATCACACCAATCTCTGCTAATGGTACTTTTGCTAATACTACTGGCACAGATTCAGCGTCCTTTGATGTGATTACTAATAACTATACGGGTTATACATTAAAACTACTAGGTAATGATGCTACAGGAGAACTCACTAATGCTAGCTATGGTGATACATTGGGTTCTATTAGCGCTATTACTTCAGAAACAGACTTTTCTACTAACTCTACTTATACTAACCAATGGGGTATTAAACCTAGTAAGTATGTAGATGCTAGTACTGGTACCGTTATAGACAATACCACCACCACTGCTAATTACCTCCCAGCTCCAGTAGATACTGGTACTCCTGCTACTACTACAGAAATCATGATAGATAATACCGCCACTGCTAATCCTACTACCGCTAATAACTACACTATAGGCTTAGGAGCTAGAGTAGATTACACTAAACCAACCGGCACTTATACTAATACCTATACTTTAGTAGCAGTAGGCAATCCTACTTCCTTTACGATTACTTATGATGTTGGAGATGTTACTGATACCATCACTGGTATGCCAGCTAACCCTACTCAAGGTAGTACAGACGATACTTATATTACTCTAGATTCTGCTATACCAGAAAGAACCGGATATACCTTTGCTGGTTGGTGTAATGGTACACTTAGTGGCACTACCGCTAACCCAGGCACTACTTGTACCGGTACTTTAATTACTAATGGCCAATTTGATCTAGACCAGACTACCAGTAATACTGTACCACTTCATGCTACCTGGACAGCTAATCAGTATACTTGCACCAAGCGATACAGACTGCAGAATGCGGATGGTACTTGGGGCAGTTATACTACGGAGACTACTGAACAAATCACCTGGAATAATACCTGTTCTTATTCCAAAACTATTACAGACTATAAAAACTCTGCGAGTGGCACAAATGGTTCTCAAGCCTCTACTTCTGGCACTATGAACAATACTAATGGTATAACTTTATCATTGGATTTTTATAGAAATACCTATGCACTAACAGTAAATAGAAACACTACTTTCATTTCTGCAGTTTCTGGTGCTGGCACTTATAGATGGGGACAAGGAATAACTGTTTCTGCTACAGCTGCAAGTTATTCCAACTTCCTTAGCTGGAGCGTTTCTTCTGGTTCTTCCGGTTCATTTGCGAATACTGCTGCTGCCTCTACTACATATACTATGCCAAAAGGCGCTAGTACCATTTATGCCAATGGCGATCGCCCTAACATGGCAGGTTTTACTAACAGTACTTGTTCTACTAGGGCCTCGTCCGCCAATATCTGGCTTTATGATGCTAGAGATAACCAATACTACACTGCAAGATTTATTAATGGCAACTGTTGGATGACTAGAAATATTGCGATTGGTTGTAATGGCTCTGGAGCGTCATTTGGCTCTGGCAGAACCACGAGATCGCTCACTAGCTCTAATTCCAACGTTTCTGCTACTTGGTCTACTGGCTCTGCAGGGGCTTTGACTTCTGGAGATAGTTATACAGAAGCTCGTATGCAGTGTAATGGTACATATGGCGCTTGGTATAATTATGCAGCGGCCACTGCGAATACGATCAAAACTGCTAGTACTTCCAGCGCTGCTTCCTATAGCGTTTGCCCAACCGGTTGGAAACTTCCGACTCATAATAATCAGTCTGGAATCACAAGTTATCGTGACGCTTATAACCCTGTTCTTGGGGGGTATTATTGGAAAGGGGAAGTCCAAAATACTGATCACGGATACTGGTGGTCGTCTACTGCTAGCGATACTACAACACCTACTACAGCACGTTGGGCTCTAAATAGTGGCTCAACCTCAATGTATATTGGTGAGAGTGATAGAGCACGCGGGCGCTATGTCCGTTGCATCCGCAATTCGTAATCATTAAGTCTACCCTTCGTAATTCGCAATCCCATCGAGAATCTAGCCCAAAAAACTCAGCATTTCTTTAGGGGTCACGATATACGGCCATTCTGGGTAGTGCTTAATGTTCCCTGTAACCAAAAAAGTCTCTGGGCTTTGCTCTGCAATATAAGCTTCAAAAAATGGCAGATCACTCTTGTCTACAAACTCCATACCGGTGTCCCAAGTATCTGCCATAATTGAATTTTGCCGAAGAAAATCAATCAAATCATCAACCATATTTTTAGAAAAATTAAATTTTGGCCTACGCAACACCTCTTCGTATTCATTAAAAATCTCTTTGCTTGCCACGGGCAAAATATCTCCATTAAGCATCATATCTATAAAATCCGTCACCGCAGTACGTTTTCCTTTCGATAGAAGTGAAGAAACTACTACGTTAGTATCAATCACCGCCTTACAATGCATCAGCCCCCTCTTTAGCTTTTTTTGCTTCTCTTGCTCTCCGCTCTTCTCTCGCCAACCTAATTTCTTCATTAATCTCGTCTAATGTCATATCCTGAAGGCCGTTTTTCTTGGCTTCTTTTCTAAGTTGATAAAAAGCTTTTCTTGCTTCTTTTGCCGTCACTCTTCTTGGCTCAGCATTAACCTCAAATGGTATTTTCTGTTCTGCCACAGTTTTTTTAGCAAACATATTGATTGCTACCGTAGCAGTTAGCCCAACTGATTCACAAAAATCATCAAAGCTCTTTTTGAGCCCTTCGTCCATTCTTAAACTATATGTTGTTGTCGCCATAAATATCCTTTTATTACAATTTATTACATTTTAACACAAAATATTCCAAAATACAACAAAAAACATAGACAACCCCTAAAAATAAACACTACTAAAGACTAGCTTAGATCTCGTAATTAGCAATCCCATCGAGAATCTTTTCCATCTCGATACCCATCGCCACACCAATGGCTACTGCACAAGCCATGTAAGATACTGCCGTTTCACCCGGCACAAAAGTGGCCGCATTCACAATTTCTGAGTGAATTGAAAGTGTTGCCTCCGTCCCCTTGGCATAAAGTTTGGAATTAAGGATTTTTACCCCCGTCCCAGTCATGCCAAAGTCAATTGTCTTTTTGGTTCCCTTGTAATCCGAGAACGCATCGTAATTAAGATCGTCATGGTTAAGAACTACTATTGAAGGCTTCATATCAAAGAGAGTTTTTTCAGTTTCTACGTATTCCTCAGGAGTCATATCTTCAAGACCAGCCGTCACAAAGTTGGTCATCGCCGCTACTTCTACTGGTAGCCCATAAAACACATTGTTGCGAAGCCCCTCTGCTGGCACCGTTACAATCACATAATTGGCCCCGGCTTTCCACGCATCAGACAAAAACTTATGTAGCATCCCCATCTTAAATGGCTGATCTGACGCTAAAACCGCCACTTGCTCACCGGCAGCCTTCAAAATCTCGTGGACATAATGTGCCACGACAGTCTTGCCAGTGGTGCCAGTAATAGCAATCAACTTCATATCTTTAATCGGGTTGCCATAATAAGACTTAAGAAGCTTTGCTTTAACCTTTTGTTTTCTCGCACTCACACCACCTTTTTTATTTTTAGCCTTGGTTACACTCTCTTTATTCATACCCTTATTCTACCACCAAACCAGAAAAAAACAAAACATAACCCCAATCGCGATTTGCTATCTGGTACTCTCTGTGCTAAAATAAACCTATTATGTCAGAGAAACCGGATCACGGCCACCACCACCATCACCACTATGGCTCTTCCGCCAAAAGTCTTTTGACCGCCCTTATTTTAAACCTCGCCTTTTCCGTCATCGAACTTATCGGCGGCCTTCTTACCAATTCCGCCGCCATCACTTCTGATTCTCTACACTCTTTTGCCGACGCCGTTTCCACCGGTATCGCTTACCTTTTTGAACGCAAAAAAAGCCAAAGATATTCTATCATTGGTGGCTTTATCGTCTCGGGTTTTCTCGTGGTTGGCTCTATTCATCTCATCATTGAGGCTATCGAGAGAATTCAAGACCCCGCCGAAGTTAATTACGAAGGTATGATGCTCTTTGCCGTCCTCGGCGTACTCTTTAATCTCCTCGCCGCTCTTGCCACTATGAAAGGTGAGTCTTTCAATCAAAAAACCGTCAATCTCCACATGCTAGAAGACACTTTTTCTTGGCTCGCAGTCTTAATCAGCGCCATCATCATGAAACTCACCGGCGTCGCCCTAATAGACCCGATTCTCTCAATCGCCATCGCTCTTTATATTCTTTACCGCGCCATTAGGAATTGCTATAATGTAATTATAAAAAAGGAGTCCTAATGAAAAAATTTTCAGCAATTATGTGGGGGTTAGTGCTGATCGCCCTTGGCGTCATCCTCGGTGGCAACGCTCTCGGCTGGTTCAACATCAACATATTCTTTAAGGGGTGGTGGACGCTATTTATCATTGTCCCATGCTTCATCAGCCTTATCACTCACCCAAAAGAGTGGCTTGGCGACCTTATCGGCATCTTAATCGGCGTTTCACTTTTGCTCGCCTGCCAGGATGTTATCAGCTTTAGCAGCCTCTGGAAATTGCTAGTTCCAGCCATCATTATCTTGATTGGTCTTTCTATTATTTTCAAAAATCTTTTCAGCCAAAAATTCGATAAAGCCGTCTCTAAGCTAAACGAAAAGTTTGATAAAAACGACGAATCTGGCGCAGTTTTTGGTGGCACCAACATCAATATGGCCGGCAAAGAATTTAAAGGCAAAAATTTAAGTGCCGTTTTTGGCGCTATTAAGCTAGATTTAAGAGAGGCCAAAATCAAAGAAGATGTCATCATCAACGCCACCGCAGTTTTTGGCGGTATCGATATTTATGTTCCAGATAATGTAGTAGTAGAAACCAAGTCTAATTCTTTCTTCGGCGGCGTTTCCAACAAAACCACATTCAAGGCAAAAGGCAAAGCCCCAACTATTTATGTTAATGGTATGGCTCTCTTTGGTGGCGTTGAGGTAAAGTAATATGTCCGAAGCTCAAAAAATCATCAAATACTTAGCGATTGCATTTGCTATTTTTCTAATTGTCGCCATCTTCTCAGGTATTGCCGGAGGCATTTACGGCCTCTTTACCCTTAGCGACGGCTTCATTAGCAATCAAAATACCGAAGAAAAATGTCATGGTGCCGAGGAATATTGCCTTCAAATCAACTTGGCAGCTTCAAACCTCACCATCAAAACCGGCGAGAGCTTAAAGGTAGATACCAAAAACGACAAAATTGAAACTACTATTGATGGCAATAAGCTCATCATCACCGAAAAGGGTCGCCATCTCTTTGATAGCTACGATGACCGTGACGTTACATTGTATCTTCCAGAGAATGTCGTTTATGACCAAATGTATATCAGTGGTGGCGCTGGCAACATCAAGATAGACACTCTACTTGCTAAGAAGTTAGAAATGTCCCTTGGCGTTGGTGGCACCGAAATTACAGTTTTGGAAGCTGAAAAAGCCGATATTTCCACCGGCATCGGTGATACCAAAATCGACAGCTTAGAGGTAAAAGATGCTAAAATCTCCGCTGGCATTGGCAAAACTACGGTGGGTCTCAAGTCCAAAGCCGAAGATTACAGCATCGAAGTTTCTAAGGGTATCGGTAGCATTACCTTAAATGGCTCTTCCGTTTCAGATGACGACACTATCGGTAGCGGCTCTAGAAAATTAGACATTTCTGGTGGCATCGGCTCTATTGAAATCACCACGGCAGAATAATAAATAAAAGCCATGAAAAAACCGCCATTATCGGCGGTTTTTTATTGCGTAAAGTTCTTGCCGAATCTTTGTTATCCGTTTCCGGTTCTCCGCGATCTTCTTCTTCGTTAGATCTGGTTTTACCTGGAAAAAGATAGACAAGCAAAGTATCAGAAGCGCGATAGACATTGATATCAGCATCACGTCTGTTCCTAGCCCGACTATAAAAACTCCAACAGAAACGAGTATCATAAAAGCAAAAAGCCCAAGTGCGATTTTGGCGACCGAGTCGTACGCCTTTTCATTTTCCAAAGCTTTCTCTGCTTTCGCGATTTTAGCATTACATTCCGCGATCTTTTTGCTGGCTAACTCATTTTGGAGCTCCTTTTTCTTGGCCTCCATCTCGCGCTTAGCCTTGGCCGCAGCCTGTTTTTCTCTCATCTGTGAGACTCTTGCATTCTGTTGTTCTTTTAGCCTCTGAGCTTCTTTTGCAGCTAACGCCGCTTTATATTCCTCAGTCGGCTCATCGTGTAATACTGTTTTCGGCATATTCTACCCCCCTTCAATTTAATGTACCATAAGCTTTTACCAACAGAGACGGTGATCACTAATCTTTTTTGTCACTTCTTCAAGCTCCTTCTCGAGCTTCTTTTTCTTGAAATACCCACAAACAATCAGTACCGCCGATGATGCCACAATATACAGTGGCAAATACATAATGACACCGGCAATCGTCAAGTTGGTTGATTCAAGCATTGAACTGCTCATATAAGGGAGCCCAAAGATCAAAACCCGAAGAAGCAAAATCACCAAACCTATCCCTGTTGAGGCAACAATTCTTACTCCAATATCATCGGCAGACAGGCAATAGATGCTCTTCTGAATCAGATAATCCTTCCTCTCTAATAAGTTCACCCACATAATCCTTTTGTCTCTAATCTTTTCGTTCATACCTTTTCCTCCTTGTGCTCTATCTCACAACCTCTGTTAGCATGTAAAAGTACTTATGCCTCTATTATAGCACAAGCACGTTAATTTGTCAAGTATAACAGGGGAATGTGATATACTTAAAATATGAAAAAGACTAAAATTATTCTACTCGTCACCTCTGGGGTGGCCCTGATTACGGCCTTTACTTTTGCCCTGCTTTTAGTCTTTAATCGCCCTACAGAAACTACCACAAACCAAGAAGAAACCCCTGTAGACCTCCCTGAAGAACCAGAGCCAAAAGAGCCCAAAATCTATACCATCTCTTTTACTGGCGATATCTCCCTCGCCGATAATTGGCATATTGCCCCTAAATACGATGAACGCGGCGGTATCACCGGTATTCTTGGCGATACGATGTTAGAAACCATGAAAAACAGCGATTTTCTGGTGGTAAATTCCGAATTTACTGTCTCAAACAGGGGCACCCCTTTGCAGGGCAAAATGTACACCTTTCGCGCCAAACCAGAAAGGCTAGCTATTTACCACGAAATGGGCGTAGATCTCGCCGACCTCGCTAATAACCACGTTTACGACTATGGCGAGGATGCATTTCTAGATATGCTAGATGCTTTTAATGAATATCAGATACCCCATATTGGGGCTGGCAAAAACCTCGAAGAGGCCAAAAAACCTTATTTTGTAACTATTGGCGATTTTAAATTTGCCTTTGTGGCTGCGACGAGGGCCGAAAAAAACGTGATGACTCCAGAGGCCACCGAGACAAGCCCTGGCACTTTTTGGTGTTACGACCCCACCGAGATGATTAATCTCATTGCAGAGCTAAAAGACCAAGTAGATTTTGTCATCCCTGTTATTCACTTCGGTCGCGAGAATTCTCACGATTTAGAAAAAGCTCAAGTAGATAGCGCCAGAGCCTATATCGATGCCGGCGCTGCGATGGTGGTCGGTCATCACGCCCACAATTTACAAGGTGTAGAAATTTATAACGGCAAGCCTATCATCTATAATCTTGGCAATTTCCTCTTTAATAATCTCGATACCGACACCGCTCTTTTTCAAGTGAAAATGGACCAAGACGGCAATATGGAGTATTACATCCTGCCGGCCCTTCAAACCAATTATCAGACGATTCTCCTAGATGACGGTGCAAAAAAACAACAGATTATCGACGATATCAACTCTTGGAGCATCAACGCCCATCTAGACGAAACCGGCAAAATATTGTATAATTAGAAAAGTTCCTAGTCAAAATGTAGAGAGGAGGCACCTTAAATGAAAAAGATATTGTTAATGTTTTTATGCGCTACCCTGTTTTTATCTGGCTGCTCGATAGCTATCAATGTAGAAGCTCCTAAAAAGGACAATCCCTATCTGGTCTTGGTGAACAAACAGCACAAACTTCCCGATAACTGGGAAGATCAGATTACGCTGGTTACCAGCCACGACCCCTGGGGAGACGAGGTCATAATTGAAGAAACCACCCTAAAGCAATTTGAAAAGTTGCAGGCGGCGCTTTTGGACCGCGGGATAGATATCTATCTAGACAGCGTTTATCGTTCGGTAGACGACCAAATCGCGCTCTGGAACTATTTTGAGCAAGAATACGGCGAAGATTATTGTAAACAATACGTTGCCGTCCCTGGCTATTCGGAACACCACACCGGCTTGGCCATAGATATTTGCATCACCGTAGATGGTGAGTATGTTAACGACAACGATGTAATGTTAGCCCAGACAGATCTCTTTAACGAAGTCCACGCCCTAATGCCACAATTTGGTTTTATCTTGCGCTACCCCAAAGGTAAAGAAGATATTACCGGCTATTCTTACGAGCCGTGGCACCTTCGTTATGTCGGCCCCGAGGTCGCCCAGGAGATTACCGAAAAAGGCCTCACCCTAGAGGAATATCTAAACCAAAAGTAATAAAAAGCCCGGCAGTTCCGGGCTTTTTCATGCTAAAATTACGCCAACA
>JAUNRI010000062.1 GCA_030535695.1 Candidatus Saccharimonadota bacterium
AATTCACAAAACTGCGCTTGGTGCAGAAGATTTAGTAAAAACAGAGGTGGCGGAAAATCTGACGGCGCTCCTATCACGCCTAAAATCGCAAAATTATCAGATTGTGGGTTTAGAAAATAACATAAATTCTGATATTTGTCAAATAAACGATCCGAGATTGAGGAAGAAATTAGGGCAAAAAGTGGTGCTATTTCTAGGTGAGGAAGTGAATGGTATCCCCGAAGATTTTTATGATTTGATTGATATTTTTGTAGAAATCCCGATGAAAGGACAAAAAGAATCTTTTAATGTGTCTGTGGCAAGTGGAATTGCGATTTATGCTATAATGAATCTATGATTAAGATTTATACAACTCCTACTTGTGCTTATTGTCATGCTTTGATGGATTGGCTGGATGATTTGGGGGTGGAATATGAGGAAGTGGACGCGACGAAATTTCCAGAAATTAAAACCGTGCCGGTGACAGAGATAGATGGCGTGAAAATTGTAGGGTTTGACCGCCCAGCAATCAAAAAGGCCTTGAAAAATCTAAAATAACCATAAGCAGGGGGTGGGGGGTTGTTTTTTGGGGTATAGTATGTTAGGGTCATTGGTATGAAAAATTATTATAAAGTCATAGTAGCGACTTCAGAAAAGGATAGACCTTATGATTTTGAAATGTCGGCGGCGATATTAGTTGCAAGCTATTTTAAGGCAGATGTTTATTTTTTGAGACCTTCATCCTTGAAAAGTCCAGATTTAAAAATTGATAACCAAATTTGGGAATTGAAAAGCCCAATTGGGAATAGTAAAAACACTATTCATAATATTTTTGTTACTGCTAGGCGTCAATCCTACAATATTATAATTGATTTGAGAAGGTGTAAAATGAATGAAGACAAGGCATATGCCAGAATTCGCGACGCCTTTAATAAGAGAAGGCGAGTAAAATGCCAGCTAAAAATTATAAGCAAACGTGGTGAGATTATTGACATCACTGATATTCTTTAGTATAATTAAAACTAGTAGGGCACTAAAGATACTTCATTGTATACAATAGGCCTTCAAAAACAACCCCTCGCGGGGTTGTTTTTTGTAGGGTTTGACCGCCCAGCGATTAAAAAAGCCTTAAGAAATTTGTAAAATAACCATAAGCTAGAGGAGGGGGTTGAATTTTGGGTTTGGATGTGTTAGACTACTGTGCAAAGTAAATGAGGAGTTTTGTGGAGAAAAATATTAAAACATATATGATAAGCTATGATCTCAACGATCCAGAACCGCCTAAACCACATGAACAATACGCAGCAAGGATAGTGAGCGATTATTTTGAATCTGATATTGTATTTATTAGAAAGAAGGCTGGTAGCTCCCCAGATTTTATAATAGTAAGAAGTAATCAAATTTGGGAATTAAAAAGTCCTCTTGGGAACGGAAAGAGAACCATAGCTAACAATCTAAGAGAGGCATCTCATCAATCTGAAAACGTTATATTGGACTTGTCTAGGTGTAAAATGAATAATATGAATGCATTGGCTAGAATTGGATTTTTTCTAAAAAATGGGAACGCAAAATTCAAACGCTTGCTGGTTATCCAAAAAGACAAGAAAATCTTGACATATGATGTTAAAAAAGGTAAAATAATAGTAGGTTAAAGAACGCACGAGATACTGTACTGAATCAAGTGCGTTTTTTCCAGCTTCGCAAGGGGTTGTTTTTGTGTAAAAAGTTGTTGCAGTGTAGATAATGGTTGTGGTATAATGGGGATATGGATGAGGTTATGCATAATGTTCTAACCAAACTTAAATCCTATATATATATATATATAGGTGCGACGCTTTTGGCGTTGGTAGTAATCGGTAATAATTCGGTTTGGGCTGTTAACCCAGCTAGTGTAGACTTTAATGTCAACATCGCACCTACACTTACGATTGATGTTACTTCTGGTGGTGTAGCCACCAATAATATTACCCTGAATCTAA
>JAUNRI010000063.1 GCA_030535695.1 Candidatus Saccharimonadota bacterium
AAAATCAAAAAAGAACGTAAACCATTTAAGTTGCTACCAAAAACCGTTGGGGTAATTCTAGTAAGTGTACAATTTATAACTTCACTACTTTTGATGATTTCCTTAATCTCAACTAATATTATTGGCGGGATCTTTATTGCACTTCTTGCTGGATTTTTAATTATACTTTTGATACTCAGTATCATTAAATTGTTAGTGCAGGAAAGAGCTTCTACCCCAACTAAAATAGCTTGTGGAGCAGTTTCGGTAATCGCGATTGTGCTTTCAATTTTTGCATTTAGATATACCGATGCTTTTAACGGTTTTCTAAATAAAATTACCGAACGAAGACCGGAAACCAAACAATATAGCGTGATGGTGACAGAAAAAAGTGCAGTCAAAGAACTAAGCGGTTTAAACACCAAAAGTATTGGTTTTCTCAAAACTGACGAAAAGGTGGGTAATGCTGAGCAATATCTAAAATCTAAAATCAATTTTGAAGCGAATTTTTATGATGACGTTGATACTTTGATGTCGGTTTTGAATGGCGGTATTGTGGACGCTATCACAATTGAAACAGATAGAATGGAAATGCTTAAGGAGGAAGTGGCGGATGCAGTAAAAAATGTACGGGTGATTTATACTTTTGAAATTGAGCTAGATGCCGAGAACGCGGAAATTATCGAGAAACAAGTAACCAAAGAACCATTTGTGCTATATATTTCTGGTTCGGATTCTAGAGCTGGTGTAAAAGCCACGGCGAGATCTGATGTAAATATTCTAGCAGTAGTGAATCCAGCTAAGGGTAAGATTTTACTGGTTTCAATCCCACGTGATACTTATGTACAACTTCATGGTACTACGGGTGTTAAGGATAAATTAACTCATGCTGGTGTATATGGCATTAATATGAGTCGCGATACGATTGAAGACTTTATGGGCGTGAACATTGATTATATTGCAAAGATTAGTTTTAGTACCGTGGTGAAAGTAGTGGATGAGCTAAACGGGATTGAGATTGATTCGGACCAAGAGATGACTTTGAAAGACGGTGAGCTTTTGAAGGACAAAGTCTGTCATTACACTTTGGGGAAGCAAAAAGTAGATGGTGATTGCGCACTTAGATTTGCTAGGGAGCGTAAGTCTTATAAGACTGGCGATCGGCATCGTGGCGAAAATCAGATGCAGGTGATTTCGGCGATTGTGGCAAAACTTTCGAGTTCCAAAGATTATGTTTTGAGGCTTCCAGAAATTCTTAACATTGCGGCGGATTCGTTTGAGACTACATTTTCGCGCGACGATATCTCATCATTTATCCGGATGCAGCTTTCTAATGGAACTAATTGGCAAGTGGAATCTATTTCGGTGGATGGAGCAGGTTCGATGCAGGGAACTTATAGCATGGGCGCAAATCGGCCACTTTATGCGATGATTCCAAATCAAGACTCCGTAAACAACGCGACTGCAAAAATCAGAGAATATTTAACCAATTAACCCTTTACAAAATAGATATGTTGTGCTATAATAGTAGACAAGTAAGGGCTTTTTATGGAAGAAATTAATATTAAAGACTTCTTTATCTATCTGAAACACTATATTTTTGCATTTATAGTGATGATTATTTTGGCAGTAGGCGGAGTGGTGGCTTATGATTTTTTAATTAAAAAACCAGTTTATCAGGCTAATACTACTATTGTGATTGCAAAGTCTGATAATACTAATAACGCTGCATCTACCCTCAATGATGTAAACGCTTCCCAAAAATTGGCGACGACCTATGGCGAGATTGCTAAAAGTGAATTAGTTTTGAATAAAGTGGTTTCTAATTTGAATTTGCCAATGACTGCAAAGGAACTAGGCAAAAATTTGATGGTAAAACCAGTGGAAGATACCTCGATTCTTTCTGTA
>JAUNRI010000029.1 GCA_030535695.1 Candidatus Saccharimonadota bacterium
ACGGTGGCAAAGGTACTCCATGTGACCTTCCAGCAGATCGCAAAGTTTGTGAAAATCCACGCAATGGGTTCCTAACTCTTAAGAAAAAATAAAGCAAATCATATAAAAGACCGCCGAAAGGCGGTTTTTTGATGGATGGTCTATTTTTTACTTTTTGTGGTATTTTTGCTTCGCAAAAATTCCATCCTCGTGGCTCAGAACAAAATAAGCAAGCTTATTTTGTTCGCTCGCTCACTCGTCTGGTCGGGGTACTTGGATTCGAACCAAGGACACTGCGTGTATAAGACGCATGCTCTAACCAACTGAGCTATACCCCGATTAGATTAATTATATCATATTTGTGCTATAATATATATATGGTTAAGCGTAAAGGTTTTACGTTAATTGAGGTAACGCTGTTTTTGGCGGTGACGGCTGCGCTGTTTATTGGGATTGTATGGGGAATGCAGAGTGCGATTAATAGACAAAGATATGATGAAGCAACGCAAGAGTTTTTTGAATTTATGCGAAGCGTTTATTCTAAAGTTTCTAATCCGCAAAGTCCAGGTTCTGGTAATAGTACAAAAGCGATTTATGGTAAGTTGGTGGTGTTTTCTAACAACGCAGAAGATCAAATTTCTATGTATGATGTAGTTGGCCAGGCAGTGAGTTCTAAGAATATAGGTGAAGATTCGTTGACGAGTATGTTAAAAACGCTTAATGTAACATTGACATCTAAAGAAAAATACAATCTGCCGTGGCAAACTACCATACAAAAAGAAAACAATGGGCCTTTGTTTACAGGTTCATTCTTGGTGGTGAGGCATCCGCGTTCGGGGACGATAAATACTTTATATTGGAATGGGACGCAAACATCAAATTTTAAAAATGTGGTGACTAAATTTTCTACAAATGCTGAGATGCTCCTTTGCATAAGTCCATATCCGGCGGGACAAACTGGTCCAATCTTGAAGCGCCCGGTAAGAATTTTGGCGGGTGCGAGAAACGCTTCGGACGTAGAGTTGATTGATTTAGGTAGTACCGATAATAAGTGTAATTAATAAAAACTTTATGCTATAATAACAATATGGGCAAAAGATATCGCGGAGGTTTTACTTTGATTGAACTTTCTTTATCTTTGATTTTTATTGCGATTTTGTCACTTGCGGTGGTGTTTTTGATTCAGAATCTGACGGCATCTTATCGGAGGGGTTTGATTTTGAATCAGGTAAACACGGTAGGGATGGATTTGATTGATGATTTTAGGATTTCGGTGCAAAATGCTAATGCGGAGCCGATTACTAAGATGTGTGAGAGGATGTATACAGAGGGTTCGACCGATAGAACGAACTGTATTAACGATAATGCAAATAGTTTTGTCTCGGCAACTAGATATGGGAATGTTACTGTAAATGGCACCACTCGTAATATGCCAATTTATGGGGCTTTTTGTACTGGCACATATACTTATATTTGGAATACGGGATATTTTGAACCGCCATCGGTTTATGCTGATGTATATACGCGTTCGGTTAGTCCTAATACTCCGGCGGTGTTGGGGATAAAAGATTCTTCTAATACAAATTTTACTGATTTACCTAACAATAGTGGTAAAGATTTTAGATTAATTAAAATCTATGACGAATCGCGTTCTGTCTGTGTAAATGCAATGATGAAACAGAATAGCTGGAATGCCAGCTATAAAAATATCAAGACAAATACGGTTAGTAATCAGTTTATGATTGATAGAGATATGTATAATAATGCACTAGCTATGGATAATGGTCCGATAAGACTTTTGGAACAAGATGGCCAATATTCTGATTTGGCAATTTATGAGCTTTATGTGGCAGAACCGGCCCTTTCGGCGACCCGTCAAAATATGTTTTATGCGGCGTCGTTTATCCTTGGGACATTGCGGGGTGGAATTGATATTAAGACAACTGGTAGCAGTTGTAAACCACCAAATGATGATTATACCGAGATTGATTATTGTGCAATAAATAAATTTAACTTTGCCGTGACGGCTGGAGGTTATTAATGATAAAGAAATTTAAAAAAGGTGCAGCATCGTTTTATATTGTGGCGTTTTCGACTTTGATTTTGGTGGTGATTGCTACAAGTTTTGCTACGGTGATTATGTCGGAAATTTCGCGGACGGCCAATGACGATCTTTCGCAATCGGCATATGATTCGGCGCTAGCTGGGATAGAGGATGCTAAAGTGGCCTATGCTAATTATCGGCGGTGTAAGGAAGCAGGGATATCGGCCAAAGCTCCTAGCTCTGTTGATGGCACTACAAAACCTACATGTGGAGAAATTGTATGGTGGGTAGAGCAAGACACTAAGCAAGAAAATAGATGTGCAATGGTAGGACATATTTTAGGTAAGATTCCAAAGAATAGCACTGAAGAAGTAACAATAGGTGGTATTGAAAAAACTGGTGCTGGTGGCGAAACTACTACCAACCAAGCCTATACTTGCGCGATAATTGATACAGATGTGAGGGATTACCGGACTACTTTGAATGAAGATAAAAAGGCCCAAACTTTGCGAGCATCAATGGGGACTGAGGATGTTAATGCTGCAGACACGATAAAGATTCATTGGTATTCGACAGCGGGGCAAGAAAAATTCAAAAGCAATCTGCTCTCTGCTCAGCTGGGCCAAATTAGTAGTGGTAGGTTGATATTGCCTAAACTTAGTGCTGGGATTGTAATTCCGCCAATGGTGGAATTACAGATTGTGCAGACGCCCAAAACTTTTAGTTTGGAGGATTTTGATAAAGTTGGAAATAATCAAACTGACAGAGCGACTTTGTTCTTGGCACCAACTAACAGTGAAACTAATGCTAAAAATAAAGGAGAAAATTATATTGGTGTTTGGAATGGTTCGGCTAATATTGTGAGCTCTACGCAAGTGGTAAAAACTAACGACCACGTAGTTGAGAACAAAGCTTTCTTGGTATACTGCAAAGAAGAAGGGGATTTTTATTGTGATGTAGAAATCAAACTTCCAAATGTGTACCCACATGGTGGTAATTCTGCTAGGAGCAATAATACATTTATAATTTCTTTTTCACTGCCTTATCAACGGCCAAAGACGGAATTTTCGATTGAACTTTGTAAAGGGAGTGAATGTAAAACGCCAATACCGACAAACACTACGACTGGGGATGAGCCTGCCAATAAGAAAATTACTAATGTTCAGGTGGCGCTTGATGTTACGGGTAGGGCTAATGATCTGTATCGGCGAGTAGAAACTCGGCTTGAGAGTGAAGATACTACTTTTGGTATAGGGTATCCGTATTATGCGTTGGAGATATTAGGGAATGGTGGGTTGGAGAAGGCATTGAAAGTATCGAGTGAATATAACTTTGCTTTCTAAAATTTCAGTACACAAAATCAGGCTAGTTTAGGGGGGTAAACTAGCCTGAAGATTGTCCTGAATAATTTTGATTGTTTTGGTTGTTTTTGGTTGTGGGGGTTGGATTTGAGGCCTACGGCCCCTTTTGGTTACGAGCTGAAAACAAACGGAGCTACCAGGCTGTCGCTTGGTTGAGGGGGCAAGATTTGAACTTGCGACCTTTTGGTTATGAGCCAAACGAGCTACCAGGCTGCTCTACCCCTCGATACGTAACCTCATATGCATTATAGCAAACATGAGCTATTCTGTCAAGAGTTTGTGAATTTCTAGAGCCAAATCGGCGTTTTCTGCAATAACAGTGCTACCGATAAAGCGGCCAGAACGATTAGTAAGGGTTTTGACAAGGTTGTTTTTGATGGTGGTGGTGGATTTCTTGTAATTTTGATCGTGAGCAGTGGCGCTTAGTTCGTTGAGGCCAAGAGTGGCGATGGCGGGATGAGTATGGACGGCACGAATTAAACTGCTGTATTTGGGAGAAGTTTTGCTGTGGTGGAGGAGATTTTCGGTGAGAATGTCGGCTTCGTACTGGGCGCGCTCGGTGGAAGAATCATTGCTACCTAGTGAGTCGCCGATGGCAAAGATATTTTTGGCGCTGGTGCCAAAATATTTGTCTACGATGATGCCGCTTTTTTTGTAATCTACGCCGGCATTTTCTAGGCTGTAATCCAAAAATGGTTCGGAGCCGGTGGCGATGATGATAGAATCCACGCGGACCATTTTTTTGCCGCTGCCACTCATAAAAATGACAATTTTGGACATGTGATCTTCGGTGATTTGAAGGACTTTGGCATTGGTAATGATATTGACGCCGAGATTAGAAGTGAGATGCTCGGCAAGGATGTCGGCGATGTCTTCGTCTTCACGCGGGAGGAGATGTGGGCCACGCTCCATGATGATGACGCCAACGCCGAGATTGGCAAAAAATTCGGCGAGTTCGGTACCGGTGGTGCCACCACCAACGATGAAAATATATTTGGGTAGGCGACGGATTTTGAGAGCGTCGTCTGGGGTCATGTATTCTACAGAATCTAGACCGGCGATTTCGTGGACTTTGAGTTTGGAGCCGGTAGCAAGAATAAAATTGGATGCGGTATATTCTTGGTCGTCAACGGCGATGGTATGGTCGTTTATAAAGTGAGCAAAACCGGTTAAGATTTTGATGTCTAATTTTTCTAGATCTGACTTGATTTGGGTGGAAGTTTTTTTGATGCTAGTGTCAATGTGGTTGGTAAGGGTGGGGAAATTAAAATGATGAGAATTATGGCCGGCAGCGGGAGAGGCCATGAGTTTGTGATAAGTATTGGCGAAATCTAAAGCGATTTGATAAGGAAGGTCGCGGGTGTTGATTTCGGCGCCACCGAGTGGGCCCATTTCGGCGATAGCAACTCTTTTGTGGGCCTTGGCAAGATTTTTGGCGGCTCTGCGGCCGGCCGGGCCGCTACCAATAATGATATAATCAAAATCGTGTTTTCCCATACACTACCTCTTTATATAATTTTATCATAGTTCTCGTAGATGTAGGCTAAATCTTTGTGGTATTTTTTGAGCTCTCTCGTGATAGCACGGACGGTGTCTTGGTTGGTGATGATTTTGCGATTTTTGAGGGATTTTTCGGCGGCAGCGATGGATTTTTTGATAAAAATATCTGCAGAGCCGGAAGGAATGCCGAGAGCTCTAGCGTGGATTTTTAAGATTCTTTCCTGATCTTTCATAGAAATACTCCTGTGGTGATACTTAAGGCGCTTAAAATGGCAAAACCAAGAGCGATGATGATTTTGAAAAAGAGTTTCTTTTTGATGCGGCGGCGCTGTATTTCGGCGAGATTGTGGTGGGTTCTATATAATATACGGACGATAAAAAGTGGTAAAGTGGTGATGACGATGTAGGCGATGATAAAAAATGGGCTGAAACGCGAAGCAAGACGGACGATTTGGATGGCGGAAATAATATATAGTGGGAGAGTGAAAATTAATTCGGTGGCGGCAGTGAGAAAACCGAGTAGGATGGTGTCGGAGCGATTTTTGGTTTTGCCGGTACGAGTTTCTAAACCTTTGGCGATTTTGCGGGGAAGGAAAAGCCGAGTGGTTTTGCGGGATTTTTTGCCAGGGCGGAAATAGAAAAAGAAGGCGA
This sequence comes from Candidatus Saccharimonadota bacterium, assembly GCA_030535695.1. GTDB lineage: Bacteria > Patescibacteriota > Saccharimonadia > Saccharimonadales > Saccharimonadaceae > Nanosyncoccus. The sequence goes on from JAUNRI010000029.1 coordinate 5,536, forward strand.
CGATGGCTTCCAAAACAAAAATGCCGCCCATCACCCACATCAAAATAGCATAATTGTAATTTATGGTGGCGTCTAAATAGGCCACAAGAAAATAAATAGCCAAGAAAATAATGGCGGTGAAAAATTCGGTGCCGAGAATGAAGGAAAGGGACTGGTCGTCGGCTTTTTTGGCAGAAGTTTTACCAAGAGCGTGATGGTAAAAAATCGCAAAAACGGCTGGGCTAGTTTGCAAAAAACCTTGGATAAACATAGCCACTAAAAGAATTCCCAAAGAGGTGAAAACACTCATGCTTTAATTATAGCACGTGGGGGGTTGATTTTCTAGTTTTGGTGTGCTAGAAATGGCGCATGAAAAAAATTTATATATTTTTGACAATGCTGGTGGGGGCAATTTTGGGCCTTTTGACGGCCGAAAAAGTGGAGGCTGATGGGCTTCCGGAATTTTATATCAAAGCTGTGAACCCTGGATATACAATTGATGGGGTTTTAAATGTCGGAGAAATGATTGAAATTGGCCGAAAAAACTCCGACACACCGATTTCGCTCGCTGGACTGACCTTAGGCTATACCAACTCCAGTGGAAATACCGCGGTATTAGCGGATTTTTCCAAGTACATTTGGACAGACGGCGAGACTATTCTTCTTATGCTGGCCAGCTCACCTGGAAGTGAGCTGGCCGGGGTGCGGTATAGTAAAACTTTGGCGTTTAAGGCGGGGCCTTTGAATTTGATGCGTGGTGAGGAAGTTTTGGATTCGGTGTGTTGGACGGGAAAAGATGAGTGCGTAGCGGCGTTTAATTCTAGTAATCCTACGACTTTGGTAAGAGATTTAGAAACGGGAGAATTTGGACATGTGTCTAATTATGAGCCGTCTTATGGTGGGGTACTGTTGGAAGAAGCCCAGGAGGATTTTAGTGAAAATGTGGCAAGCCAATGCAAGGGCGTGGAGTTCTCGGAGGTTTTGAGTTATTATGAAACTTTGCCGAGTGAGCAGTTTATCGAACTTTTTAATCATAGTGCGGAAAACATTAATCTAGATGGGTGTTTATTAAAATATAAAAATAAATATTATCCTTTGTCTGGAATGATGGCGGCGGAAGGGTATTTGGCGTGGTATCTTTCGGATTTTAAGTTGACCAAAAATCCGGCGACGAGTAATACGATTGAGTTGATTGATGCAAATGGGGAGGTGTTGGATAAATTAATATATATAAATGGGCAAAGAAAGGGGACTTCGTATGCTTTGATTGGTTATGATAATTCTGGGGCAGAAATTTGGCGGGTGACTTATGCCCCGACGCCGGGCGGGCCAAATAACTATCAAGAATTTAAAACTTGTGAAGAGGGGAAAGTTTTGAACGAGGCGACGGGGAATTGTGTAAAGGCGACTGCGGTTTCGGAAAAAGTTTGTAAAGAAGGGTATTATCTGAATATTTTGACGGGGCGGTGTCGGAAAATCCCGGAAGACACGGGTGTGAAGGAATGTAAGGAAGGATATTATCTAAATGAAGAAACTGGGCGGTGTAAGAAATTAAAAAATAACGATGGGGCTTCGTATGCTTTGGTGCCGGAAACTTATAGTGAAAGTTCAAATTTTGTGGCGTTGTGGTTGGTGCTGGGGGTAGTTTTGGTGGGGTTGGTTTATGTGGGGTATGAGTTTCGGCGGGAGATTTTTAAAGTGATTAGAAAAATATGGAAATAACAAATGTGATATAATTAAACTATGGAAGACAAAATTGCCACGATCAAAAGATGGCTCGGGACGGGTTCTATTAATATCTTTGGCTTTCCAATGAGTGGCAAAGACACGCAAGGTGTAAAATTGGCTGAAGCTGTGGGGGGAAAATTGCTTTCTTCTGGTATTATCATTCGGGCAAAAGAAGCAGAAATTCACAAAAATTTAACTGGTAGTGGTGATCTGATTCCAACAGATATTTTTTATGAATGGGTGCTTCCTTATTTTGAAAGAGAAGATCTCAAAAGATATCCATTAATTCTTTCTTCGATTGGGCGGTGGTTTGGTGAGGAAGATACTGTTTTAGAAACGGCTGAAAAAACCGGGCATCCGATTAAAGCTGCGGTGCTTCTGAATATTTCTGAGGCAGATGTGATTTCTAGGCTTGAGAAATTGCAGATTTTGAATGACCGAGGGCTTCGTCAAGACGATAAAGATATGGATGTGTTTAAAAATCGTTTGGAAGAATTTAGAGTTAAAACTATGCCGGTTCTTGAGCATTACAAAAAATTGGGGCTCCTCATCAATGTAAACGGTGACCAATCGCGCGAAGAAGTATTTAAAGAGATGGTTAATAAACTTTACGACTTTGTTCAGAGTTAGATTTAAAATTTAGCACTATTGCATTTTGAGTGCTAATTTTGTATAATTAAAGTATGGAATTAACCTCTAGACAAGAAAAAATTTTGGCACAAATTATAGAGGAATATGCCGAAACGGCAGCGCCGGTTGGTAGTATGACGATGGCGAAACTTTTTGAGGTGTCGCCAGCGACGATTCGTGCCGAAATGGCAAGGCTAGAGACTTTTGGTTTGATTGCGCAGCCACACACTTCGGCAGGGCGTGTGCCTACAGATGCTGGGTATCGGTATTATGTGAATCATATGAATGAAAATGGACAGGCTGATGAAAATAGAGAAATGTATGCCATAGAGAAAAGGGTAAATTCGCAATCTAGAGCTGATGCAGCGATTAGGGGCGCAGTAGATTCTTTGGTAGAACTGACGGGGAATCTTGGGCTTGCTACGATTGGCGGGCAACTTTATCTTTCGGGAATGTCTAGGCTTTTTATGC
>JAUNRI010000030.1 GCA_030535695.1 Candidatus Saccharimonadota bacterium
TACCTGTTCCCATTCCGAACACAGAAGTCAAGCCCAGTAGCGCCGATTATACTGCGAAAGCGGGAAACTAGGAAGGTGCCAAATTATGCTGTGGACTTCTCTTAGAAAGAGAAGTCCAGCAAGAGAACTAATTATGGAAAAAAGTCAGGCGCATGTCCTGACTTTTTTTCATGTTTTTAATTTTTATTCGTCTTCCGTTTCTTCTAGTGCAGACAATAGAGCATCTTCTACATTTTTCTTTTTCTTCTTGGCAGTTGCCTTTACTAGTTCAATATCGATATCGTAACCAGTCAATTTGCTTGCTAAGCGGACGTTTTGGCCTTGTTTACCGATAGCAATAGATTGCATTTCTTCAGACACAAGTACTTTAGCTTTTTTGCCGTCAATTTCTACTTTGTTGATCTCGGCAGGACTTAAAGCCTCTCTGATATACTCAGAAGCGTTGTCGCTCCAGGTGATGATGTCAATTTTCTCTTTGTCGCCAATTTCGTTCATCACGGCTTGGACACGCACACCACGACCACCTACAAAGGTACCAACTGGATCTACACCGGGGGTGGTGGAGGTTACAGCAATCTTGGTGCGGCGGCCAGCTTCTCTGGCAATACCCTTGATTTCGACGGTGCCGTTTTCAATCTCTGGAACTTCTTGACGGAAGAGGCATTCGATAAACTCAGCAGAACCACGAGAGAGAATGAGTTGAGCACCTTTGTCATTTTTCTCGATATTTTTGATATAAACCTTGATACGGGAGCCAACAGAGTAATATTCGCCGTCGATTTGCTCGGAGCGTGGCATGATACCACTGGCACGGCCAAGATCTACTCGGACGATTTTGGGCTCTACGCGGGAAATTACCCCTGTAACGATAGTGCCGACTTTGTCTTCGTATTCGGCAAGCACGGCGTCGTTTTCGGCTTCACGGAGTCTCTGAATCACTACCTGTTTGGCGGTCATGGCGGCGACGCGACCAAAAGAGGTGACTTTTTGCTTTTCTTCTACAATATCACCAATTTTGGCACCTTTACCAGCCTCTTTTAGAGGGATTTCGGTAGATGGGTTGTAAGCTACATCGTCTTCAATTACCTCTCTTGCGATATAGACATCGGCTTCGCCGGTGTTGGTGTTTAAGACGGCACGGACATTCATGTCGCGATCACCGTTGTCTTTTCGCCAAGCGGCAGCGATGGCTTGCTCAATTACGCTTAAAACTGTATCTTTGGGTAAGCCTTTTTCTTCGGCAATAATGTCTACCATAGCAGACATCTGTTTTAGGTCTAATCCTTCCATTTTTTCCTTTCCTTAAATTAAAACAGCCGGCCCTGATGGGTCGGTCATATCTGTATAATCTAATTATAGCAAAAGGGTTGAAAAAATGCAAGCAATTTGCTATAATAGGGGTAACGAATTTACTTGTAATAAAAAGGAACTTATGAATCTAAAAGAGGAAGAGCGGCGTGCCCGGCTCTTAAAATCTAGGGCAGAAAGAATTGGTGATATCAAAAAACAGTTTGAAGAAGCCCAAAAACGCAATTTTAACTCAAATTTTGCCCCCGGGGGAAAAGATGCAAAATTAGTGGGTAATGTTGGCTCTAAAGCTAAAAACGCCTCAAAAACGGCTAAAAATGCGTCTAAAGGCAAAAAAGCTGTTGATAATGTGAAAAAAGCAGAAAATCCAGCCGATGATAGAAAAGTAAAACTTTCGGTTTCAGCTAAAAAAGGTGACATGGTACATCATCAGAGAATGCTCTCTCAAGATGTAAATGCACAGGCCACCCAGCATATTATTGGGGTACCGGTGGATAAATCGCGTTATAACGGCTACAACGGAGAGCAGATTACCAATGCCAAGTTGAAACAGATGCGTCCAGATCCGGATGCGGTGAAAATTATCCCAATTGGGGGCGTAGGTGAGTTTGGGATTGGGAAAAATATGACCATCGTGGAATATAAATCAGAGATGATACTGATAGATATGGGGGTGTTGTTTGCCGGGGATGATTATCCTGGGGTAAATTACATGATTCCAGATATCAAATACCTTGAAGATAACATTTCTAAGGTGAAGGCTATCTGTTTTACGCATGCACATCTAGACCATATTGGGGCGTGTAAACATTTACTCCCGCATTTTTCTAATCTGACCCCGATTTATGGGACGGATTTTACGATTGGGATGATTAAGAAACAGATGTCGGAGCTTGATGAAGCACCTGATATGAACTATATTCCGGTAGATCCGTTTAAACATGAAAAAATCAAGATTTCGGAGAATTTTTCAGTGGAGTTCATCCATACTTTACACTCTATTCCAGGGAATACTGCTATCGTGGTTAGAACTCCGAATGGGCTGATCTATTTCTCAGGGGACTGGCGCTATGAGGCCAATCCGATGGGGGTACAGACAGATTATGAAAGAATTGACGAGATTGTCAAGACTGAGGGAGTGGATTTGATGCTCAATGAGTCTACTAATATCGACTCCCCTGGGCGGCACCCACATTCGGAATATGATGTAGGTGAAAATTTGGGTCGCGTGATGGATCATTATGCGGGTGGCAGAGTAATTATTTCTTGTTTTTCGTCGCAGATTGCAAGAATTGAGCTCATTTTGAAAGAAGCTTCCAAGCGTGGTCGCAAAGTAGCGTTTTCGGGCTTTTCGATGATAAATAACGTGGAAGTGGCACTTCGAGCCAAAGAAATTAAGGTGCCAAAAGATACGATTATTAAGATGGAAGATACTTTGAAACTTCCAGATGAGAAAGTTTGTATTGTTTGTACGGGTTCTCAGGGGGAGCTGAATGCCGTGCTTAACAGGATGATTACAGGGGCGCATAAGCATATCAAAATTAAGTCTACAGATACGATAGTGTTTTCTTCTAACCCGATTCCAGGGAACGAGCCGCATGTGGTCTCTACAGTGGATGGGCTCCTTCGTGAGGGTGCACAGGTAATCCAAAATGGCAAAACGCATCTGACCAACATCGGGCCTTTACATCTGTCTGGCCATGCTTATTATGAGGATCATGTGGAGTTTGTGACGAGACTTCATCCGACTAATTATGTGCCATATCATGGTGAATTTTACATGCTTCAACACAATGCTGAGATGGCAGAAAATGTAGTAGGGATTCCGCGTAATAGAATTATTCTCCCTGATGACGGTGATATTATTGAGCTTCTTCCGGATAAAACTATTAAAAAATGTGGGCGGATTCCGGTGGGGAATAAACTTTATGATGATGCCGATAAGCCAGTACATGAGGCAGTGGTGAAAGATAGAATTCACATTTCTAGAGAGGGTATCTTTGTGATTGTCCTAACTCTCAATAAAAAGACCGGACATCTCATGAAGACGCCAGATATCGTATCGAGAGCATTTATTTACCTTGATAATTCTGAGGAGTTGATTGGTAAAATTAGACACTATCTTCGCCAAAAGACGGATAAATCGATTGCTTCGGACCCAGAAATGAAGGTATTAAAAGAGGAAATTAAGACCGATATTACCCATATTCTGTTTGATGCTACGGGGCATACGCCGATTGTAATACCAGTAATTAATAAAGTTTAAAATATCTTTTCGTTTTTAATGGCGTCTGGTAGGTAGTTTTTGTCGAGGTGGAAGCCGGCTTCCCATTTTTGACCTTTGCCAAAGCCGAGATCTTTCATTAGCTTGGTGGGGGCGTTTCTAAGCCAAGTAGGAACGGGTTCTCCCATGGATTTTCTGGCTAAATCTTGAGCCTTATACCAGGCGTCGGTGGTTTTTCGGGATTTCTTGGAGAGAGTAAGAGCGACGGTGGCGTGGGCGAGAATTAGGCCTGATTCTGGCATACCGACTCTTTCAACAGCTTGAAAACAAGCGGTGGCGAGGGAAAGAGCGCCGTTTCCGGCTAGACCGATATCTTCGGAAGCAAAAATCACCATGCGTCTGGCGATAAATTTGGGATCTTCGCCAGCTTCAACCATTCGGGCTAAATAATAAAGCGCTGCATCAACATCGGAGCCACGCATAGATTTAATAAAGGCAGAGATGGTGTCGTAGTGGTTGTCGCCTTTTTTATCGTATCCTGGGAGTTTTTTGCCAGCGGCTTCTTCGATAATTTCTTTGGTGATGTGCTGATTTAATGAAGCAGCAAGTTCTAAATCGCCAAGAGCTGAGCGAGCGTCACCACCAGAAAGTTCCGCTAAATAGTCTAGAGCATCTTTATCGATATTAATATTCTCTGTTTTAATAGCTTTTTTTAGGACTTTTAAAATGGATTTTTTGTCTAGGGGACTAACGACGACTACACGAGAACGAGAAAGGAGTGGGGAAATTACTTCAAAGGAGGGGTTTTCGGTGGTGGCCCCAATTAGGGTGATAAGTCCAGATTCGACGTGGGGCAAAAAGGCGTCTTGCTGAGCTTTATTAAATCTATGAATTTCGTCTACAAAAAGTACTGTCCTGATTTTTAGATTCCAATTCTGCTTTGCTCTTTCTACTACGGCTTCTACGTCTTTTTTGCCAGAGGTGACGGCGGAAATCTCCACGAAATCGGATTTAAATTCGTGAGCTAAAATACGAGCCAGAGTGGTTTTACCAGTACCTGGAGGCCCCCAAAAAATTAGGTTGACGGGCTCTTTTTTCTTAACAATCTCTGTTAGGATTTTACCTTCACCGATAATTTTTTCTTGGCCGACGACCTCTTTTAGGGTTTTGGGGCGCATTCTCTCCGCTAGGGGTACTCTATTCATTAAATATATTATATAATAAGGGGTATGAAGATTCAAGTAACGGTGAAACCGGGAGCTAAGGTTCAAAAAATCATACCAACTAATGATGGGCTGATTGTATATTTGCATGCAAGAGCTCACGATGGAGAGGCAAATACCGCGCTTGTCAAGGCTTTAGCTGATTACTATGGAGTCTCTAAATCTTGTATTGAAATTTTGAAGGGACAAAAAAGCCACCAGAAGTTGGTGGAAATTGTCAAATAGTTGTGGTGGGCGATACAGGAGTTGAACCTGTGACCTCGTCTACGTCAAAGACGCGCTCTAGCCAGCTGAGCTAACCGCCCAGATGTATGGTGAGTCGGGAGGGGCTCGAACCCTCGACACCGGGCTTAAAAGGCCCGTGCTCTAACCAGCTGAGCTACCGACCCAAGTTGTAAAAAATACTGGTGGCTCCGACTGGACTTGAACCAGTGACACAAGGCTCTTCAGGCCTCTGCTCTACCAGCTGAGCTACAGAGCCGTGTATTTATTATACCACAAATGTGTTATAATGGGAATATGAAAAAAATAAATACTTCACCGATTTCGGGAACGCAAGAACTTTTACCAGAAACGCAGGTTTTATTTGATAAACTAAAAACAGGGGTGGCGGAAAGATACAGGGCGCATGGATTCTTGAATATTGAGACGCCGATGCTGGAGAGAACTGAAGTTTTGTTGGCCAAGGTCGGTGGAGATACTGAGAAACAGATTTATAAGGTGGCTAAAACTAATGAGACAATGGAAGATGCCACTGAGGCACTGAGATTTGACCACACCGTGCCTTTGGCTCGCTATATTGTGGAGCACGAAAGTGATTTAACTTTTCCTCTTAAAGTTTCGCAAATGGGCGAGAATTTTAGGGGTGAAAGAGCGCAACGGGGGAGATTTCGCGAGTTTTATCAATGCGATGTAGATATAATCGCCCGTAATGAGTTGCCGCTATTTTATGATGCAGATGTGATTTCTACTTTGCTTGACGCATTTTCGTCATTTGGTCTGAAAACTCCGGTGTTGGCTAGGATTTCTAACCGGAAAATTTTGAAAGGGCTGATTGAAGGTTTGAATTTGCAAGAGAAAGCGGCGGATATTTACAGTATTATTGACCATTCCGAGAAGGTGCCGGCGGAGAAAACTGCGGCGGCGTTTGATGAAATTGGTTTGAATCCTGATGAAAAGGCCAAAATTTTGGAATTTATGGAGATTTCTGGGGAAGCGGCAGCGGTGGCCGAAAAAATTAAGGCTTTAGGGGTGAAAAACTCGCTGATGGATGAAGGCTTAAGTGAACTAACAGGGGTGGCGGAAAATTTGACGGCGGGTGGTTATGATAATTTTATTGCCGATATGAGAATTGTGAGAGGGCTAGATTATTATACTGGTACGGTGTTTGAGTTTATTTTGCCAGAGTATAAAGACATAGGTTCGGTGTGTGGGGGCGGTAGATATGAAAATTTGGCGGAGTATTTTACTGATCAGAAATTCCCGGGGGTAGGTGGTTCGATTGGGCTAAATCGGCTGTTTTTTGTATTAAACGAGAAGAAATTACTGAAAGATGTGGAAGAAAAGCCAGTAGACTATGCAGTGGTGCCGATTTCGGACAAAGAAAATGCGTATGCGGTGAAAATGGCCAATGAAATGCGAGAAAAGGGCGCTACTGTCACCGTGGTGGCGGGCGATAAAAAACTCGGTGATAAGATGAAATATGCCTCGAAACTGGCTAAAAATGCCATTGTGATTGGCGATGCCGAAGTGGCATCGGGTAAATATCGGATTAAAGAGTTTAATTAGGTTTATTTGGATTTGAGCCCGGAATTAAAGTGCATTTTGACGTGCTCCCAACCATCAGAGAGGTTAAACCCGTCGAAGATGTATTTGTTGAATTTGAAATATGGTAAACCAGAGGTGTTTTTGACCATTTTAGCAGCGACTTTTTCAATTTCATCTATTGTCTCATTATTTTTAACGCAATTGGCGAATTTTTCGCCTAACCCTACCTCTGTACCAAGCTTAATCCAATAGTTTTTGTCTTGTTGATTTAGCTTTGTAAAGGCGGATTTGCCAAGGGTTTTGAAAAAGCTATTCCAGATACTAGTGATGGTATGATTGTAATAATCCCAGAATTTGCCCTCTTTTTTGGCACAGTAAGCGGCTTCGGAACTGTATCTGGAGGAAATAGGGTTAGATTGACCGTATTCGTAAAGATAATCCGAGAGGCGAATTTCTAGTAAAATATCGTTTTCTTCGATATATTTTTGAAATTCTTCTTCGTGTTCGATGATGGCGTTTTCAAAAGCAACACAATAGGGGCAGGCAAAATCGGAATAAATAATAAAGTAATTTTCGGCGTCGATGTTGCCGATGGTGGTATCCTGATCCCAGATTTTTTCGGAATTGGGGACTTTTTGGTTAAAACTGATGATCATGGCGGTAAAAATGACCACAACAATCGCGATGATACCGATAATTCTAGCGGCTTTTTGCATGTTTCCTCCTGTACTCTTCGTCTATTATTATAACATAGGTTTCTAGGCCAAGGCGTTTTAATGATAAAATTGCGATAATTACAGCGAGAATAGTGACGATGGTGGAGATAGCGCCAGCGATGGCGAGTGAGCCGGTAGAGAAAATAGCGCCAAGAAGCGGGGTAATTAAAGTAGTGCCACAAGTGGGGCAGCCGGCGCCAAGAGCGACCAGGCCGGTGATGAGGCCGGCTTTTTCGAGGTTGGCGGAATTTTCGCCCTTTTGTTCGCGTTTTTTGTGCCAGAGAAAGACAATTAAGCCTACCAGAGTACCCTGGAGTATACATAAAAGAAAAACTGGCAGCCAATCAAGGAAAATTTGATTAACGCCAAAAACGCTCAAAAAAGCGTCTCTGATAACCACGCCAAAAGCTTCTAGGCTAGAAAACATCAGTTGAAATTTAGAAGTGCCAGAGCTAAGTAAATTAATGAGCATGGCAAAAAGAATAAAAGTGGGAATAAAACCATACCAAAAGCGTTTTTTTCTGGTGGCCATTAAAATGCCTTTACCAGCTAAAACAAAGTCATCTAGCCATTTCCTCCAATTCATATAACTAGTATAACACAAACATTTATATTTATTTTTCGATGTTAAAATTTCACCTAGTTAAAATATCTCAAAATAAACATAAATGTTTGTCAAGTACAGTTAGAACATAAAGTTTGTAAAAAATCAATATTGACAATGATTGTGGCTATGCTAAAATTAGAGTAGGTTCGGATCACTTCTGACGTTGAGAGGGACCAGAGCCGATTGGGAAGTGTATAGTGAGAGTGTTGAGTTACTTTGGCTATATTTACACCTAGAAATTATGGATAACCCCCGTTTACGAGGGGTTATTTTTATGCTTAACAGAGGTGTAACAGGGGTAAAAATTAGCCATAAGGGTTTACTTTTTAGCCTATCTGTGCTATAATGGAAGGTATGAAGCTTGATCATAAGCTTGATAAGATAATGTTTTTA
>JAUNRI010000004.1:0-9085 GCA_030535695.1 Candidatus Saccharimonadota bacterium
GCTGGTAATACTAAAGTGATTGCCTATAATAACCCAGGTACTGTTTGTAATGGTACTATATATCAAACAGGCGACATCCTAACTTTAAACCCAAATGATACTAATAATATTAATATTTATGCTATGTGGATTCCTACTACTTTTGATCAAGCCTATCTTGCTGCCAGCAAAACTAAAGACGCTACCAGTGGCTACTACACCATGCAAGATATGAGTGCCACAATTTGTAACGCTGTATCAGAAAACCAGATCACTACTTTAACAGACACTAGAATAAACGGTAGCTATGCTTCTAGAGCCAACTACACTATAGTTAAATTACCAGATGGCGCTAACGGTAGATGTTGGATGGCCGATAATATAGCACTAGATCTTACAAACTCTACCACACTAAATTCTATTAGCATTACTAATACCCACGTAGATACTGCTTCGCTCACTAGTCTTAAAAGTGGTAATCGTAGTGCAAATGCTAGATATGCTACTGCCGGAATAGCTTCGTCATGGACTACAACTGATTCTTACACTCAGGCGATGATCAAGAAGAGTGGTATTAATTGTGATGCGTCCATAAATACTAATAATCCATGTAATCCTAACGGTGGTACTGGGTATAGTTATAACAGCGTAGCACTTCAATCTAGCGGTTATGGTATTAGCGCAAATAAACTGGGTATTTTCTATAACTACTGTGCTGCTTCTGCTGGTAATTATTGCTATGATAGCAACCAAACTACCACCAATAATGCCGATTATGATATTTGTCCAGCTAATTGGAGATTACCTACGGGTGGCTTGTCTAGTGAACCCTATGAATTGTTCATGGCGATTCCCAGCGCCACTATCACGGACCCGTTAAGCATCCATTATAGGCTTTCTGCTCCACTTTCTGGACTTTATCGTACTGGTAGTGCCTGGTGGCAAGGCGTGATGGGACAATTCTTAACATCTACAAGATCTACCAATAGTCGAATTTATATGTTTCAATTCGGTTCTGGAGGAGGAGTAGGTGCACAAAGTGATGCTACTCGTAATGGTGGTCGTCCAGTCCGTTGTATCGCCCAAAATTAGTCTAGTTTGAATTATGGGGGAAATGTTATATAATATATATTGTATATGGAAAAGATTCGGAATTTTTGTATTATCGCGCATATTGATCACGGTAAATCCACCATTGCCGATAGAATGATGGAAATTACCGGGACGGTGTCTAAGCGGGAGATGAAATCTCAGCTTCTGGATTCGATGGATCTTGAACGGGAAAAAGGTATTACGATTAAACTTGCGCCGGTGACGATGAAGTGGAAAGGTTATACATTAAATCTCATCGATACACCGGGGCACGTGGATTTTTCTTATGAAGTATCACGTTCCTTGCAGGCGGTGGAAACGGCAGTTCTCGTGGTAGATGCTACGCAAGGGATTCAGGCACAGACACTTGCTAATGTATATCTTGCTTTGGAACAAGATTTGACAATTATTCCAGTAATTAACAAAATTGATCTTCCGGCGGCGGATGTAGAAAAAGTAGCGGCGCAAATTATTTCGTTACTTGGTTATAAGCGAGAAGATATAATTGAAGTGTCTGGGAAGACTGGTTATAATATAGATTTAATTCTTGATAGATTGATTAACTTAGATATTGAGATAAATACTGATGTTTCTGCTAAAACTAAAGCTTTGATTTTTGACAGTTACTTTGATGATTATCGTGGGGTGGTTTTATATGTGCGAATTTTTGAAGGTGAAATTGATAAAAATTCGGAGATTTTAATGATGGCGGCAGAAACTAAGGGGCTTGCTTTGGAAGTTGGAGTTTTGACGCCAAAAATGACACCGCGGGATAGTCTAAAGGCTGGTGAAATTGGCTACATTGTGACGAACTTAAAAACCACGCGTGAAGCTAAGGTGGGTGATACGGTGACGCTTGCCAAAAATCCAGCCACTCAGCCTTTGCCGGGTTATAAAAATGTTTTGCCATTTGTGTATGCTGGCTTTTTCCCAGTGTCCAATGACCAGTATAAAGATTTGAAAGAAGCGATTGAAAAATTGTCGCTGTCTGATTCGGCTTTACAATATGCACCGGAAAATTCGCCAGTTCTTGGGTTTGGTCTTAGAATTGGTTTTTTGGGACTTCTTCATATGGATATTATCAAAGAAAGGCTTGAGCGCGAATTTAATCTAGATTTAATTATTACTAACCCTTCTACGAATTATGAAGTACTACTCAATAACGGTGAGTTAATTGAAATCAAATCGGCGTCGGAACTTCCTGATATGACAGAAGTGGCGGAGATTCGTGAGCCATGGGTGAAGGGTGAAATTATTGTGCCGCGCGAGATGATTGGAAATGTGCTAAATCTGATTAACGAAAAACGGGGACTTCAAACCAATCTTTCTTATATTGAAGAGCGGGCAGTGATTGATTTTGAAGCACCGATGGCAAATTTGCTCACCGATTTTTATGATCAATTAAAATCAGCCACAAGCGGCTATGCTTCGTTTAATTATGAACTCAATGGTTATAAAGCCGAAGATTTGGTGAGAATTGATTTTCTGGTGGCGGGTGAAAGAATGGATGCTTTATCTGTGATGGCGCATAAAACTGAAGCTGAGGCAATTGGCCGGGAAGTGACGAAAAAATTAAAAGAAGTGATTCCACGGCAAAACTTTGAGGTGGCGCTTCAAGCAGCGATTGGCGCTCGCATCATAGCTCGGGAGACCATTGGTGCATATAGAAAGGATGTTTTGGTTAAAATCCATACGGGTGATAGAGATAGAAAAGCTAAACTACTAGAAAAGCAAAAACGCGGAAAAGCCCGGATGAAGAGATTTGGAAAAATTGATATACCACCCGAGGCTTTTACGGTAATGTTAAAACGCAACTAATGTTGTAAATTTTACAACATTAATTTTGTGTTTTGTTGGAGTTTTATGGTATAATGGTCTAAACATAAGCGGAGATTTTAATGCGTAGAAGACGCAGAGAACGGCCAAAGCCGATGCCGACTGAGGAGGATAAGAAAAAAGCCCAGATTAAAGCAGCTGGTGCGGATCCTTTAGTGTGGGCGATGAAATCCGTGGATGACAAATTTCCGGATGAACGCGAAAAAGATGCCGAGACTATTGAGGCGGAAGCAGAAGTAGAAATGAGGATGGGGCCTACTCTGGAAGATGATGTTGATGAAATAGATGAGGGAGAATTTGTCAATGATGAAGTTGAAGATGATGATGTTTTGGATGACATCGATGACGAAGAAGATGAAGTGACAGAAATTCAGGCCGAAGGTAAAACTGTGATGCCGATGAAAGACGGTGCGATGACTGTAGATGTGGCGCCGATGCGTCAAAATGTGGATGAAGTTTCCAAAAAAGGGATTAATCGGATAGAGGGCATAAGAGCAGAATTTGAAAAGGCTGAAGCTAAAAAGTTTGAAGATAAAAAAGCTGAAGTAAAAACTGCTGAGACCAAAAAAGTTGATAATAAAAAACCAGGATCTCAGAAGGACCAAGTAAAACTAACGGCGCTAGAATCCAAACAGAAAAAAATGATGATTGGGCTGATTGCGCTGGTAGTGATTGCACTTGGTGGTGTGGTGTTTGGTGTAGTAGCGATGGTTAATCAAAACAAAGCTACTTTGGAACTAGCAAATCAAATTGTGACTTCTGGTGGCCATGAAAATCTGGTAGATGATGACTATATTTATCTAAAAGATTGGAATATGAAAATTAAAATTGTATCAGGACTCACTAATATCAGTTTTGATTATGATGAAGATGAGTATTCTTCAGTTTTGATTTGGGGTGCAAGAAAGGATGCCGGCGCAAATTACACGCCAGATTTTGCAAAGCAGTCTAAAAACGGTAATGCGATGGGAATTATAAACCGAGTGCCACGATACGAGCGGGCAGCGGCGGGGCGGTTGATTTGGTATGATGACTACTATAATTATTATTATCAAGGACCAACTACCGAGCCGGAAGCAAGTGAAAGCGAAATGAACTGGTGGGTAGAAAGTTATCTTTTGATTAAAGAAATGTTAACTAATGCAGACAACTACATTAAGTTTGACGACTCTACAATTAGCCAGCAATAACGTGTTATAATAATATATATGAAGATTCTAAAACGGGCTGCTTTTGTATTAGTAAGTTTTGTGGCTTTTTTGGGGATTTTTAGTCTAAACGTGTTTGCTGAGGGCGAGGAAACTGAGGTAACTTTAACTGATGCACAAATTAATACCATTGTGGACCACTGCGATACGATTAAAGATAGTTTGAAGTCTTTGCAAAGAGTAGATTCTAGAACAAGAGTATATCTAGGTCGATATTACGAAACAATTTTAACGAATTTTATTACGCCTTTAAATTTGCGATTAGTAGAAAATAATATTTCTAATACTGCACTTCTTGAGAACCAAACTAATTTTGCAAATAAAAGAAATAGTTTTGTGAGTGATTTTATTATTTACCAGCAGGCTTTGGAAGAATTAGTACATGTAAATTGCAAAAGTGAGCCGGTAAAATTTTATGAGAAATTGTTGGTAGCAAGAGAAAAACGTAAAATCGTGAATAAAGACGTTTCAAAATTAAGGGCAATGACGGACGACCAAGTAAAATTAGTAGAAGGACTTAAAAATGGACAACAATGAGGATAATAGAAAAGGCGGACGGAGATTGATAATTTTGGCGGCGGCCTCTATCTTTATTACGTTGTGTTTGACTACGGTTTCTCTTGCAATTTATCATTATTCTGGCGATATTTACCTTGATAGGTCAAGGCCAGGATATCTTCCAGACGATGAAGAAGTGGAAGATGAAGAAGAAGACGAAGAGGGTGATTATACTTTTGAGAAAACTGGGGTAATTAATAAAGAAGTTTTGGAAGAATATTTGAAAAAATTACAAATTGAAGTGGAAGCCTTGAAGGCTTATCAAAATCCATTTGATGCAGAAGCACTTTCTGATGCACAATTCGGCTTGTAATGTCTAGTTTTTTATTGACATAAGCGGTTTTTACCGTTATAATGGATAATAAGAAAGGTCATATATATGATGAAAAAAGAGAAAGGGATTTTTACGAAGTTGTTATCCATTGCGGGTGCAATTTTGGTAGTAGTAGGTGTATTTATATTTCAGGGGGCATCTAATGCTGAAGATGATGTTAACTCAATGGCTGATAATGGCACGGGAATAGATGGCGGTGCTTTGGAGTCGACAGACAATCTAGAGTCAACAGATAATTTGGACCCAGCAGCAGATCAAACACCTGTGATTAATAATTTCGCAATTAACTATTATAATGGTGACACAAGAATTACCTGGGAAGAGTATCCTGGTGGAGAAGCTGAGCACAAGTTTATTGTGGTTGACACAATTCCAGAAAGTGAAGAAGGCGAATTCTACAGCTGGTATAGCGAGGCTACCGATAAATATTACAATAAGGGCGAAGAAATTGTCTTGACTGCCGAAAATCCAACGATTGATTTGGTGGCCAAATTTAGGATTCCGAAAGAATTTACTTTGGAATATGACGCTAATGGTGGTGTAGGTGCGCCAGGAGTACAAGTTGAAACTGGCTATTATGATAGTTATGACTTTATAATTTCTGGTGTAACTCCGACTAGAGATGGTTATGGATTTGTGGGTTGGCAAAAAGTAGGTGATGATTCGATGACTTATGCACCGGGCGCTAAGATAACAAATCGTTCTTCTGAGACTCCTTTGGTGCTTAAAGCCGTGTGGTCTGAGGTAAAAACTTATACTTTGATTTATGAAGGTAATGGTGGTAGCGGTGTGCCGGTAGCCCAAGAATGTAAAAGCGCAACTGGTAGTTGTAAATTTGTAGTGTCTGATTTGATGCCAACGAGGCCATCGTTTGAGTTTATGAACTGGCAGAATGGCATTCAGGTAGTAATGCCGGGCACGGAGATTACGGTGACGGAATCCGTAACAATTTTGGTGGCAAACTGGAACCCAGTGACGATATTTACTTTGGAATATGTAGCGGAAGGGGCTAAAGACGTACCGGATACCCAAAAGTGTGAGACTTTTGTGGGGACTTGTTCGTTTATTATTGCGGAGAAGGAGCCAACCAAGGAAGGTTATACTTTTAAGGGCTGGAGATTAGAAGGTAAAGATGATATGTTAGCCAAGGCTGGTGATGAGCTGATTGTGGGGGTAGATGGCCCGCTTTCACTTAAGATTAATGCGGTTTGGTCTAAGGTTTATCCAGTTTTGAACTCTGGTGAAGTGTTTGGCGTGGGCGAAAGGATCATGTTAAGAGCGGGGGCTGATTATAGTACTTTCAAGGAACTTGTGATTGACGAAGAAGTGGTGCCAGAAGATTACTTTAAGGTAAGCGAAGGTGGGGCGACTTCGGTGATTTTATCTAACGCATTTTCACAATCTTTGTCGGCGGGTGAACATGCCTTTAAGATTACTTGGGAAGATGGTGAGGCTAACGGGATTATTTCGGTAAATCAAAGTGAAGATGGTACTAAAAGATTTATTATCGTAGATGCGGCAGGTACTACTGATGGGATGAGCTTAATGCTTCGGCCAAAGGCTGGTGCGGTGTCTAAGGAATCTACTGGGGTGGTGGCAGATTCAGTGAAGGACAACAGTGAATCCAACTTTGATGCAGTCCGGACTTTGATCATGGTGGCTATAGGGGTATTTGTAGCAGTATATATTGTGAATAGATTTTATATTCGCCGCAAAATGGAATTCATTGAAGAATTCTAAATCTGTGATATAATATCGGTATTATGGAAATTAGAAAAGCTATTATTCCGGTGGCGGGTTGGGGCACCCGGAGATTACCAATTACTAAAATTATTGAAAAATCAATGCTTCCGGTGGGGAATCGGCCTTTGGTGGATTATTCGGTGCAGGAGTTGATTAAGGCTGGCGTCAAAGATATTTATATGGTGGTTTCTAATGTGGAACCTTGCCAAGTAAAGGCATTTTATGAAGATAATTTAGCTTTGAACTTGTATCTTCGCGAAAGAGGTAAGGAAGACAAATTGGAAAAGGCTAAAACTCTTCCTGATGATGTAACAATCCATTATGTGGCACAAGACCCATCAGCTAAGTATGGTACGGCGGTACCAGTGGCTCTAGTGGTAGAAGAATTTAATATTAATGAGCCGGTGTTGGTGTTTATGGGTGATGATTTTATCTGGAATCCAGATGGCAAATCTTCGGCGGAAGCTTTGATTGAATCGGTGAAAGGCGAAGATGAGTCGGCACTTTGTGCGATTGACCATCCTTATGAAGCTCTTCTTAACGGTGGGGCTCTGACAATTGAAAATGACAAGATTGTAAAAATTACCGAAAAACCAGCACCAGAGCAGGTGACGGGGTTGGCTTCGGTTTCTAAATACATTCTTTCGCCATCTATGCTTAAAGAAATAGTAGATTATGTACATAATAATGATTTTGGTCCGACTGACCAAGAATATATGATTACTGACCCATTTGAGACCTATATTGAAAAAGGTGGAGTGATGCGTGCAGCAAAGGTAGAAGGTGAATATCTTGACGGTGGTACGGTTGAAGGTTGGGTGCATGCGAACGACGTAGTGTGCGGGTAATTTGGCACTCTTGACTCATGAGTGCTAGTTTGCTATAATAGGGGTATGCAAGCTGAATTTAGTGAGATAATGAATCATTTGTCTGAAAATGCAAAGTTTGCTTTGCAGAAGGCGGATTTTTATAGTAAAAGATATAACAACGGCTATATGAGTACCGAACATCTCTTGATGGGGATTTTGGCTCAAGATACTTCTACGGGTGCGGAATTGGTGCGAAAAGAAGGTATTGTACTTTCTGATGTAGAAAAATTGTTGAATAAAACTGCGGTGGAAGTGCCGGGTTCGGATATGGCGATGATGTCTCTTTCGGAGGCGGTAGTTTTGACTTTGAGAATGGCGCAGAATTTTGTGAACGAAGAGGGCCTATCTGTGATTGGGACGGAGCATATATTATATGCGATTTTGTCACAACCGAATTCGCGGGCGGCTCTGATTTTGATTGAACTGAAGGCCGACATTGAAAAATTGATGGCGGAAGTGGAAGATTTGGTAGAAAAGCAAACCGAGGACGAAAAAACCAAAGCTAAAAAAGCGGAATTTTTGAAAACTTCGAATTTGAAATTTTTGAAAAAATATGGAAAAGATTTGACGGAAGAAGCCAGGAATGGAAATCTTGATACCGTGATTGGGCGGGAAAACGAAATTGAACGCGTGGTGACGGTTTTATCTCGCCGGACCAAATCTAATCCAGTATTAATTGGCGAAGCGGGTGTGGGTAAAACCGCGATCGTGGAAGGCTTGGCTGCGAGAATTGCGGAGCAAAATGTGCCGGGGAGTTTGATTGGCAAGCATATTTATCAAGTGGATTTGTCGTCGGTGGTGGCGGGGACAAAATTCCGGGGCGAATTTGAAGAGAGAATTAAAGGAATTATTGACGAGGCGGTTTCTGATGATTCTATACTGCTATTTATTGATGAAATTCATCTTTTGTGTGGGGCGGGAAATGGCGAAGGTTCCATGGATGCGGCGAATATTTTGAAACCAGAACTGGCTAGGAATTCTTTGCATTTGATTGGTGCGACCACATTGGATGAATATAGAAAAACGATTGAAAAAGACAAAGCGCTGTCTAGGCGTTTTCAAACGGTGATGGTGGAAGAGCCATCTAGTACCGTGACTTTTAGAATTCTAAAAGGAATTAAAAAACATTATGAAGAGCATCACGGTGTGGTGATTCCGGATGAAGTGATTGAAACTGCGATTAATATGAGTGGACGATATATTAATGATCGGTTTATGCCGGACAAAGTGATTGATGTGATTGACGAAGCGTCAGCAATTTGTAAAGTAGCGGCAGATAAAAAGGGTGGTGGTGAATATAAGAAGCTAAAAATTCAAGTGGAAAGTTTGGAAAATAAAATTACCGAAGCGGCGGAGGCAGAAGATTATGAAAAAGCGGCCAATTATAAAACCGAAAAATTGCGCCTAGAAAAAGAAATTAAAAAATTAGAAAACTCGCTTTTGAATGAAACTGATATAAAAGAGTT
>JAUNRI010000004.1:9095-29037 GCA_030535695.1 Candidatus Saccharimonadota bacterium
AAAAACTGGCGGAAGCACCGGTGCTTTCGGAAGAAAATTTGGCACAGGCGATTTCTCTTAAAACTGGAATTCCAGTATCTAAAGTGCATGGTTCGGAAATGAAGATGCTGCTTGATCTTGAGTCTCATATTAAGGAATCGATTGTGGGGCAAGATGAAGCGGTGTCGGCAGTGTCTAAAGCGATTCGGCGTGGTAGGTCTGGAATTGCGGATTCTAGAAGGCCGATTGGTTCGTTTATCTTTATGGGGCCAACGGGTGTAGGTAAAACGGAACTGGCTCGGGTGATTGCTAGAGAAGTGTTTGGTGGGGAAAATGCTCTCATTAAAATCGACATGAGTGAGTTTGGCGAAAAACATAATGTGTCTAGGTTGGTGGGGGCACCGGCGGGCTATGTAGGATATGAAGATGGTGGTAAATTAACTGAAGCGGTGCGGCGAAAACCTTATTCAGTGATTTTGTTTGACGAGATTGAAAAGGCGCATCCGGATGTGTTTAATATGCTCCTGCAAATTCTAGAAGATGGAGTGTTGACGGATGGGCAAGGTAATAAAGTGAAGTTTAATAATACAATTGTGATTTTGACATCTAATCTTGGTTCGGCGGATATGTATAGAGAGTCGGAGCTTGGTTTTTCTGCCAAAACTACCAAGGATAAAAAAGCCCTTGAACAGGAATACGAAGAAAATAAATCTTACGCGATGAAAGCTCTTAAAAAAGAGATGCGGCCGGAACTAATTAATCGGCTGGATTCGGTGCTGGTATTCCACGCTTTGACGCGCCAAAATGTAGAAAAGATTTTTGATAATTTGATTGATGAACTGAAGAAGCGTTTGGCGGCGAAAGGGATTGGCTTAAAAGTAGAAGAAGAAGCGAAAAATTATTTGATTGAGAAAGGTTATGATCCGAAAAATGGGGCTAGACCACTTAGACGGAAAATTGAAGATGAAGTGGAATCGCTTTTATCTGAGGAAATTATTGCAGAGAGATTGGTAAAAGGTGATATTCCAACTTTGAAACTGAATCGTAATAAATTAAAATTAGTAAAGGAGTAAAATGAAAGATTATTTAGTACCAACGGTGGTGGAAGAAACCAATAAAGGTGAAAGAGCCTATGATATTTATTCGAGACTCCTGAATGACCGAATTGTGTTTCTTGGTGAAGATGTAAATTCTCACACGGCGAATTTGGTGATTGCGCAGTTATTGTATTTGGCGCATGAAGATTCGAAAAAGCCAATTAAGTTATATATTAATTCGCCTGGCGGGAGCGTTTATGATGGGCTTGCGATTATTGATACAATGAATTATATTGAGCCGGATGTAGAGACGATTGGAATTGGTCTTCAGGCTTCGATGGGAGCGATGCTACTTTCTAGTGGTGCGAAGGGTAAAAGATATTGTTTGCCGAATTCTCGGATTATGATTCATCAACCTTCGTCTGGAACGGAAGGTAAAATTACTGACCAAGAAATTATGCTTAGAGAAGGTGTATTTCTTAAAAAACGCTTGGCGGAAATTTTTGCGAAAAATACCGGAAAATCTTTGTCGCAAGTTGAAAAAGATATGGATCGCGATAATTGGATGAGTGCGGAAGAGGCCAAGAAATACGGCATCATTGACGAGATAATTAAATAGTTATTTGACGGGTTTGGTGATATTGGCGGATTTGCCATAGTTTGGTGTGACTAGTGGTTGATTTAAATCTAGTTCGTGAATTAAAGTATTTACGATGGTAGCACCGATACGGAGCCCGGTGAAAGAGCCGGGACCTTGGTTAAATTCGATTGCGGTGATGTCCTTAAAATCTTTGCCGTTTTCTTGGAGTTTGTCGTGAATAAAGCCGAGTAATTTTTCGGCCATACGCGTACCAAAAGTTTGTTCGTAAGTTTGGTCGTCTAATTTGAGAATGGCAGTATCGGTGGATGTGTCTAAATACATTTTCATGGTATAATATATTATATAATGAAAATCAATTCAGAACAAGAGATGCTAGAAGCTGGTACTCAAATCCTTTCTCGGGTCGCGTCGCTCGCTCCCGTCGCCACGGGGCTCGCGCGCTCATCCTCGCGCTGCCGCGCTCCGGAAGTCCCTCAAAAGGACATTGAGTACCAGCAAGCAACAGTGATTGAACTTATTGGGGATGTGGGGGTGGGTAAAACTACTCTTGTGCGAGGCTTTGCGAAAGGTTTGGGGATAAAAGAACCAATTACGAGTCCTAGTTTTACAATCTCTAAAGCTTATGCATGTCCGGATGGAAGAACTTTGATTCATTATGATTTTTATCGTTTGAACGACCCGGGTTTGATGGCAGAAGATTTAGAAGAAAATCTAAAAAATCCTAACAATATTGTGATTATTGAATGGTCGGATTCGGTAAAAGATATTTTACCTAAAAATCATACTATAATAAATATAAAATATAATGACGATGGTAGTCGTGAGTTGGAGGTGAAATGAAAATATATATTTCTGGAATAAGTGGTACGGGGATGGGGCCGCTGGCGTTGATGGCAAAGAAAGCGGGAATTTCTGTTTACGGCTCGGATTTACATGAAGGCGCAATTTATCAAGAATTAGTAGATGCTGGAATTGAAATTGAGATTGGTAAACAAGATGGAGAGTTTTTGCGTGAAAAGATTAATGAGGGCGTGGAATGGTTTGTGCACACTTCGGCACTACCAGAAAATGCTCCAGAAATGTTGGTAGCAAGAGAGGCAGGAATTAGAATTTCTAAACGGGATAATTTGACGGAATTTTTGGTGCAAAAATTAGGGCTCAAAATGGTGGCGGTAGCGGGGACGCATGGTAAGACTACTACTACCTCGATGATTGTGTGGGCGTGTCTTAAATTGGAACTTCCGGTAGCTTATATTGTGGGTTCGACTTTGGGATTTGCGCCGAGTGGTTCTTATGAAGACGAAGACAAGTATTTTATTTATGAAGCGGATGAATATGACAGGAATTTTTTGAAATTTCATCCGTGGCTTAGTGTGATTACTTCAGTTAGCTATGACCATCCAGATATTTATAAAACGCCTGAAGATTACGTTTCTGCTTTCGAGCAGTTTAAATCGCAGAGTGAGGGTGTAATCTTAGAATCTAGTTTTGATGCTGATAAATTTAAGTTGGCGGGTGAGGCGAGAAGATATGATGCGAGTTTGGCGGCGGATGCGATTCTTAAAATTGCGCCGGATGCAGAAAAAGAAAAAGTGATTGAGATTTTGAATGAATTTCCAGGTGTGGGGCGGAGATTTGAAAAACTCGCTGAGGGGATTTATACAGACTATGCGCATCATCCAGAAGAAATTAAAGCTACAATGGATGTGGCGCTCGACCAAATGGACATTGATGGTAAAAAGGGTGTGGTGGTGGTATATCAGCCGCATCAGAATACACGGCAGCACGAAGTGCAAGATTTATATTATGATGCGTTTGTGGGGGCTTCGAAGATTTTTTGGTTGCCGACTTATCTTACTCGTGAGGATGAAAGTTTGCCGATTTTAAAGCCTCTGGATTTTATTAATCAGCTTAATAATGCGGAAGTGGCAGAAGCGGCGGAACTTAATGATGAGCTCTTTGAACAAATTAAAAAATATCGTGATGATAATTACTTGGTGATTTTGATGAGTGCTGGGCCGGCGGATGAATGGCTTAGAAAAAAAAATAGCATAAAAATATAGAAATTTGATTACGGTTGTGGTAAAATGGGGGTATGAATGTGGAGAGTGTGGGCGAGAAGCCGATTAATAAGAAAAAGTGGATTATTTTGTTTTCGGTGCTCGGTGTTCTTATTGTTGGGCTGATTATTGCGATCGTTGTGGTTGTAATAAATCGAAATAATTCTCCGGAAACTACAGAGTATACTGACCAAGAATATAATGATGTTCTGGTATTGTATTTTGATGATAATGAAGAAATCGCTACTACTGTTGTTAACCAAGAACTGAATGGTGAAGATATGCTAAAATTGCTTAAAGAAAAAATTGATGATGAAAAAAACGAAAAGACCAGAGCTATGCTAGAAGAAGATTATTATACGATAATGTTCTCGATTTATGGGAAAGATGAAAGCAAAAGAGATGAAATAATAAATGGTTTGATGAGAGTTGAAGAAATATTACAAACCGCTGAATCTGCTGAAGCGGTAGCCGATGCGGCTTTGGGATATAATGAACTTGATTTGTATAATAAGTATGTTGCGTTCGCAAAAGAGAGAAATCCGGATTATAAGAGCGTTTATGAAATGGTTGAGGGATTATCGGAATGAGGTTTTTTAGTAGATTTCCAAAAAATGCATTTATTGTTTTAGCAAGCTCTTTGGTTTCGATTTTTTTGCTAAGTAGCAGTGTTTATGCTGGGCAATTTTATCCTGACGGTTATCAGCGTTGTCTTGAATCTAGTGGTGGTAGACAAGATTTTCACTCTGTTAAGTATGCATGTAGTGAGGCTGTAGAGCCAGGACATGGCAATGGCCAGAATGCTTGTGCTTCTTGGTTAGGATCTTCTGCAAGTTCCACATCCCAGGAGGTGTGGATTTATGTTACAGAAGGGCAAACCTCTGCGCCTATATATGTGTATGGGATGTGTACGGATACACCGAATACATCTGCTGAAATGTATACCTTATTTGATGGTGGCAGTATTTCGATTGGCAATTTTACACGTGGGGCACCTTGGGGAAATGTAACTTCTAGAGCTGGGACTATAAACATACCAGCGTTTAAGAATGGTGCCAATGTATATACTCGTGGTACAACAAAAGTATATTGGAGAGTTGTTGGCTTGATTCGTGGACATAGCGATGCTCAAAGCTATGACTATGATACATATAGGATTTATATAGTTGAGGGGGAAGGGCAGATAGAGCCGGAAAATCCGGATCTTTGTAAAGCTTGGATGCCGAGTAGTTATCCAGCTTCGGGTGAAAATAGTGGTACAACTTCGATGGTAGTGAAAGCCATAAACACAGCTGGAAGGTTCCCAGCTGGAGAGTCTGGTGATTGGCATCATGATGGCCCCGGTGGTTTACAAGGGCCAATTTATGCGATGCCGAGCGATAATATTAGGTGGCATAGCTGTTACTATCCTGGTATACAAACTACGGCAAGGACGGAAGTGTCGGATATTAATGGGGTAATGGTAAATGGTGGAGCAAATGGTAGTGGCTCTTATGAGCCGTATGAATCTCTGGTTTATGAAGACACTTGTATGGGCTACAATCCGGTAGTTGGCTATAAACAGTTGTATGTAGGCTATAATGATAATTTTGGTGAATGGCAGAATAAATATTGGATGAATAAAGCTGATCTTGGATATGCTAGTGGTGGTGATTATGGACCTGGAGTTTATCAATGGCAAGCAGATTTTGAAAGAGATGGTAATCGTTCGATGGGTCAGACTAAAGGTAATGATGTGGGCAGAACTTTGACGCAGGAGGGGATAACGGGCTTTCCAAGGGTGGCATCTATTGGTGGCCGTACTCCGTCGCACGACGTGATACGTCAGCGTCCAGTCTCATGTTATACGGATGCGATGGGATGTGTAGAAGATTTTGTATTATGCACCAATTCGTTTGCCAATGCAATTAAGCCATCTTCGGTAGATATTTCGCAAGCTAAGGATAGCGCTAGGGTGATAGTACCATACAATTATCAAAATACCACCAGCTCTTCTATCAAGACTAATATGGTTTATTCTGGTGAAACGGTAGAGATTGGAGATATCAATGCAATAGTTGGTCAAAGAAATAATGCTACAAGAACTTACGCAACATATGCTACGGTGGTGCCAAAAGCTGAGATGAGATTATTTATGTATGTTTCAGCAGGCCCTGGTGGTGGAGGCGGGACTGCTGGTGATGCTACCTGCGATCAGATTGGCGGGGCGAAGCAGTGTCTTGAAGTGGAAAGAACTTCGCTCACAGATCTTAATTCTGGTGGGAATCTAGGGGGGTCAACAGAAACTATTTGGTCTAACAAAACATACAATGCGTTTGACGCTAGCGCAGGAGATTATATTTGTTTTGTCGCGGCGATTAATCCAGAACAGACTAGTGGCGATGAAGACACTGGTGAGGGTGGTAATGGGCAATGGCAATTTGGCAATGCGGCTTGTAAAGTAATTTACAAGAAACCAACTTTCCAAGTATGGGGGAGTAGCATGTATGTAAAAGGTGGTAAAGTTGATACTAATATTGCTAACAAGCGGTATCTTTATAATAATTATTATAGTGGAAAAACGAATCTTTGTAAGAATGGGAATTGTTTTAAACCTACGAGCTATAGCGGCGTGAATTACTTTGGCTCTTGGGTGGAGGAAGGATTAATCTTGAATACTGCTACTACTAGTACCTTAGCTTCGGGGGCAGCATTTGGATATGCGTCTGTTAACAATTTTGAGAAGGCCGGTAATTCTACGAAGACTACCATAAGAATCTCTCCGTTGACCTTTTCTAATATAATGGATACTGCCGGGACTGGGGTGGGGAATTCAGGGATTGGAAGCAAAATGACTAACAATCCTCACGATTTGATAGATTATTGGATTGGCGATTTGACTAATTATAAAACCAATATGACTGATCTTTGGGGTGGAAAGCGTAGAATGTTGGAGAGTGCTAGTGGTAGGAAAATTTATTATATTGACGGGACAAAAGACACTGGCACGAATAGTAATATCACAATAGGTTCTTATAATGTGCCATCTGGGACTACATATTTAATAAAGACTGAAAAAAATGTAACAATAAATGGTAATTTGAAATATCAAGATCCTGATAGAGGCTTAATTAGTAATGTTCCAAAGGTGGTAATTTATGCAAGTAATGTGGATATTTCTTGTAATGTTGATGAAGTGGATGCGATTATAATTGCGACGGGTACTGTGAATACTTGCTATAATGGCACTAGCGATGTAAATGCTTTAATCCGATCTAGGAGATTAAAAGTATTTGGTGTGGTGGTAGCAAATTCGGTGAAATTGGAGCGGACTTATGGTGCGGCGGCGTGGAATGGCAGTATGAATGGTGGTAGAACTACCGATGCGGAGGCGGCAGAAGTGTTTGACTATGATTCGACGATTCCGATGTGGAGCGAATTTATGGGTAGCTCGGCAGAAACTGACACTTTGCAAATTGTGTATCAGCATGAACTTGCGCCTCGCTACTAAAGTAGTGGGGCTTTCTTTGGGAAAGAAAGCCCCAACGAAAGAAACCATTATGAAAAGAAAAACAGGCACATGTCCTGATTTTTCTTTTTGATTATGATAGAATGGAAGAATGAGGAGCAAAACACAATTTGTGTGCCAACAGTGTGGGACTGTTTTTGCTAAGTGGGTGGGGCAATGCTCTAATTGTGGAACTTGGAATTCTTTGGTGGAGCAGGTGGCAGAAAATCCTGCGGATAAAAAACTTACCATTGAGAAGGCGAAAACTTCTGGTAAGAAACTAGATTTTGTGAAATTAAAAACGGTGGTGCCGTCGGATGCGAAGGCTAGACTCGGTACTTCTTTTCGTGATTTAGACACGGTGCTGGGCGGGGGGATTTTGATGGGATCGGTGTCGCTACTAGCGGGTCAACCGGGGATTGGAAAATCTACACTTCTAATGCAGATTTGTGCGGCGGTGGCTAGTGGTTACGATGTTTTGTATGTTTCTGGGGAGGAAAGTGCGGGGCAGGTGAAGTTGCGCGCTAGTAGATTGGGCGCAAATTCTGAACGGTTGAATTTTGCGGCGTCTACTTCTGGCAATGACATTGCTAAGACGATTGAATCCGGCGAGTTTGATTTAGTGATTGTAGATTCAATTCAGACTTTAGCGATTAACGAAATTGCTTCGGCGCCGGGGACGGTTTCACAGGTGACGAATTGTGGGAATTTGATTATTCGGGCGGCGAAGGCTACGGATACAGCGGTGGTGATTGTGGGGCATGTGACGAAAGAAGGGACTTTGGCGGGACCAAAAGTTTTGGAGCATTTGGTGGATGTGGTTCTTAATTTTGAGGGTGATAGATATGGCGGCTTTAAGACGGTGCGGGCGGTAAAAAACCGGTTTGGCTCTACTAATGAAGTGGCGATGTTTGAGATGGCTAATGAAGGCTTGAAGGAGGTGGAAAATCCTTCGGCGGCACTTCTTTCGGAGCGGACTAACACGGATGGTTCGGTGATTTTGGCGACTTTAAATGGTAATCGGCCGATTTTGGTAGAAATTCAAGCACTGGTGAATGCGTCTAATTATGGCTATCCTAAACGCACGGCATCAGGGTTTGATCTTAATCGGTTGAATCTTTTGATTGCGGTGTTGGAGAAACGAACTAAATTGAAATTATCGGATAAAGATGTGTTTATTAATGTGGTTGGGGGGATGAAACTTTCTGACTCGGCAGCAGATTTGGCAGTGGCAATTGCGATTGCTTCGGCTTCGGCGGGACGAAAATTGGGTGAAGAATATGTGGTGTTTGGTGAGGTGGGGCTAGGTGGAGAGATTCGTTCGGCGTTTAGGGCGGACCAGAGGATTGCGGAGGCGAAGAAGCTTGGATTTAAACATGCGATTGGGCCTTCCACGGTGAAGGATAAATTTGTGGTGCCGGTGAAGGACCTGAGGGAAACTTTAATTAGGTTTGTAAAATGAGAATTTTAGGGATTGACCCAGGGATTGGGATTTGTGGATTTGGGCTGGTGAATTATGTTGTTGGCAAAGGAATGAAGGCTTTAGATTTTGGAGCGGTGACGACTAAGGTGGATGCGCCACTGCCATCTCGGCTTTTGGAACTATATGATTCTTTGGTGCAAGTTTTTGAGGAAACTAAACCAGAGGTGGTGGCGGTAGAAAAATTGTTTTTTTCTAAAAATATTACCACGGGGATTGCGGTAGCAGAGGCACGAGGAATTGTGCTTCTTGTAGCGGAGCAAAAGGAGGTGCCAGTTTATGAATATACACCAAATGAAATTAAGAAGACTCTGACGGGATATGGAGCGGCTTCGAAAGCGCAGATGCAAGAGATGGTAAAAATGGAGTTAGGCCTTGAGTTTAAACCAAAACCAGATGATGCGGCGGACGCTTTGGCGGTGGCGATTACTTGTGGATTTTTGTATAGAAATGGGAAAAATGATGAATATAAATTCTCTAATACGAAAGGTGGTAAAATATAGTTATGATATCGCATATAAAAGGTGTAATTGACGAGAAGTTTGGTAACTCTGTAGTGGTGGATGTGAATGGAGTGGGGTATGAAGTGATGGTGCCTTCATCTGATTATGAGGACGCGAGACTGGGTGAGGAGAAAAAGTTTTTTACTTATCATGCGGTGAGAGAAAATGCAGAAGAACTTTATGGATTTTCTTCTTTGACCGCCAAGAGATTGTTTGAACTGTTGATTTCCGTGCAGGGGATTGGACCGAAGGCGGGGATTGCGATTTTGTCTTTATCTGATGCAGAGGAAGTTAGAAATGCGATTGCCAATGCGGATGCGGCGTTTATTTCTAAGGCTGCGGGTGTAGGTAAAAAATCGGCGGAGCGGGTGATTGTGGATCTCTCTGATAAAGTGGGGGCGCCTTCGCGTTACGGAGCGAGTGAAGTGAAAAGTGGTGCTTCTAGTGAGCCGGATGAAGCTTTGGATGCCTTGATGGCGTTGGGATTTTCTTTGAAAGAAGCGACGGCGGCGCTTGATGGAGTGGACTCTGAGCTTCCTGTTGAGGAAAGAATTAGATTTGCACTTAAAAAATAGTTGCGTTTTTTGCCGAAGTGTGGTAAAATTATGGGTAATTGTATAAAAATAAAGGTATAATATGAGTTTTTCTATTCTAAAGCAAATTGGTGACGCCCAGAAAAAGAAGGCGGTAGTTGATGTGCGTTCTGGTGATACTGTAAGAGTAACCCAGAAAATTAAAGAAGGTGGCAAATTCCGTTTGCAGGTGTTTGAAGGTGTAGTAATTAGAGTAGATCGCAAAGAATCTCATACTGCGAGAATCGTGGTTAGAAAAGTTACTTCTGGTGTGGGTGTAGAGAAATCTTTTCTTTTGCATTCCCCATTGGTTGAAAAAGTTGAGATCACTAAGCGTTCTAAGGTGCGCCGCAACAATCTTTCTTATCTTCGTGAACGCTCAGGTAAATCTGCGCGTCTTGCCGGTAAGGATTTTGACCGTGCAGCGGTAAACGATGTGAAGGTGGAAGAAGAAGTTCCGGATGAAGAAGTGAAGGCTGAAGAAGCTCCGACTGAAGCTGAAGAAAAAGTAGAGGAAAAAGTTGAAGAAACTGCAAAGACTGAAGAGAAACCAGCTGATGCTGAAAAGCCAGCTGAAGAAGCTAAAGCAGAAGAAGCTTAGTTAATGATTCTCGGAATAGATGAAGTTGGACGCGGACCGCTTGCCGGTCCGCTTGTTGTTGGGGCGGCAATTTTGCCTTCTTCTAGGCCTGATTGGGTGGAGGACTTGAGGGATTCCAAGAAGTTATCGGTAAAGAAACGAGAAAAGTTATCTGAGGTGATTCTGGCAGAGGCTACTTGTGGGCTTGGTTGGGTTTCGGCTGTCGAGATTGATAAAATAGGGATTTCTGAGGCCTTAAAATTGGCAACTTCCAGGGCTGTGAAGTCGGTGCAGGGACTTCACGTAAAATTTTCGGAAATTGTCATTGATGGGAAAGTGAACTTCCTTAAGGGGACTAATTTGGAAAATTTTGTGACGACAATGCCAAAGGCGGATAATCTTATTAAGGAAGTTTCGGCGGCATCGATTATCGCGAAGGTGGCGAGGGATGCGTATATGCGAGATTTGGATGCTAAATATCCGGGGTATGGGTTTTGTTCTCACGTGGGGTATGGGACGGCGAAGCATATGGCGGCGATCCGTGAATTGGGAATTTGCCCGGAGCATCGCAAGAGTTTTGAGCCGATTAAAAGTATGGTGGGGTTTGAACGGCCCTCTGATAATGTTGTAAAAAATACAACATCTATTGGGGCAAAAGGTGAGAATGCGGTATGTGAATATTTGTGTGACAAAGGGCATGAGGTGCGAGCGCGAAATTTTAAGACAAAGTTTTGCGAGATTGACATTGTGTCTATTTACGAGGAGAAATTGTATTTTACTGAGGTGAAAACTAGGAAAAATACAGATTTTGGGGGAGGGCTTGCGGCTATTGATAAGAAAAAATTGGATAAAATGAAATTTGCGGCGGAAGTGTTTTTGAAACTTAGGCCGGAATATCAAAAATATGATCCACTACTTGCAGTAGCCTCGGTAGATGGGGATTATCGAGTACTGGATTTTGTGGTTATACGTTGAATTTAAATTCTACCACATCGCCATCTTGCATGATGTAGGTTTTGCCTTCGGTCCTTAATTTTCCGGCGGCTTTGACCGCTTGTTCGGAACCTAGTTCTTTGAGGTCTTTGAAATTACAGATGTTGGCGGCTATAAAACCACGCTGAAAATCGGTATGAATAGTGCCGGCAGCTTCTGGGGCGGTGGCACCCTTTTTGATGGTCCAAGCACGACACTCCTTTTTGCCGGCGGTGAGGAAGGATTGAAGACCGAGAGTTTCGTAGGCGGCTTTGATGAGTTCACCTAGTGCGTCGTCTTTTACTCCGTAACTTTCGAGAAATTCTTTTCTCTCGTTTCGGTCCATACCGGACATTTCTTCTTCTAGTTTAGCATTGACAAAAATGGCTTTTGATGGTTTTACTAAATCTTGTAATTTTGATTGAAAATCTTTATCGGTGAGGCCGTTTTCATCCACGTTGAACATATAAATTACAGGTTTGTCGGTGAGAAATGGGATGTTTTCGTCTTGTGGGCCCTTTTTTCTCTTGGCGGCGATTTTTTCCTTGGTTTCTTCGTCGGCTAATTGTAATTCTAGGTTGATAATGTCGATGTCATCTTTGGCTTGCTTTAAGATGTCTTCTTCGGGCTTGTTGTCGGCACGGACGATGTCGTCATTTTTGAAGGCACGCACCACGTGGCAAATGGCTTGGCATTCACGGATGTGGGCGAGGAATTTGTTGCCAAGACCTTCGCCCTTTGAAGCACCTTGCACTAACCCAGCGATATCAACGAATTCCACTGTGGCAGGGACGATTTTTTCAGTTTCATACATTTTGGCGAGAACATCTAAGCGCTCATCTGGAACCGGAACGATGCCGACGTTTGGCTCAATAGTCGCAAAAGGATAGTTGGCGGCAAGTGCGCCAGCGTTAGTTAAAGCATTAAATAGAGTGGATTTTCCGACATTCGGCAGACCCACGATTCCGATCTTTAAATTCATAACCAACCTGTGATATCTGTTATTATAGATATAATTATAACATATTTTGGTGTATAATATAAAGTATGGATAGACTAAAATTAGAATTCCCAACAATGGCGCGCGAAAAAGATGCTTTGGAATATATAGAGGAGTTTTATAATAATGGTTCAAAAATAAATGGTACAGGTGGACTACAACGTTATACGGATGATTATGCTGGTTGGATGGAAAAAATCAATGAGGATTTAAATAGAGAACCAAATGAAGAATTGGTTCCCGCGGAAACATACTTTTTAGTAAGAGAATCAGATAATAAAATAGTGGGTATGATTAATATCCGATTGGCGCTTAATCATAAATTGTGGAATTATGGTGGACATATTGGGTACAGTGTTCGGCCATCCGAGCGTAGGAAAGGCTATAATAAAATCAATTTATATCTAGCCCTGTGTGTTTGTGCTAATCGTGGGCTAGAAGCGGTGTTGCTTGATTGCGACAAAGAGAACCTTGGCTCCTCTAAAACTATGCAGGCGCTTGGCGGCAAGATGATTTATGAATATTTTGATTCCGAAAAGAATATCACTATTCAGAATTACGTCATTAATGTGGAAGAATCATTAACGAAGAATAAAAAACTTTTCTCTGGAATGATTGCAGAATATCCAGAGTAAAAAACCCGAACCTGTGCATATCCATCACTGCTTGGCGGACTTTCAATATCTTTATTACAGCATAAAAAAAGAAGCTCTCGCGGTAGGTACCTTCGGCGCCGTGCGAGTGCTTCAATGCTTATATTATATCAAATTAGTGCAAAAATATCAATAATCTGACCGCGTTTTGTTATCATGATAAGTTTTTTGATTTGTTTTCTTGAATTTATTTGTGATACTAAGAATTTCCTGACACTATCATCGCGTGAGTTCTTCATGCGAGATGTGTCTATAATAATATTTGGCGATTGTTTTAAGGCTTTTTTGAGTAAATGTTCTAATGAATTTGCGTTGGCTGATTTAGGAGATTTTATTTCAAATTCAATTCCGTCAAGTAAAATATCTGCCGTGTGTAGACTTGATTCCTCGAGAAATTTAATATCATGCCCAGCCATGGTTAAAATTTCTGCAACTCTCATTTCATGTGGCCATAATTTGCGACCGGACGCTATGAAAGTTCCTTTTTTTCGATTATTTCTCACATAAATATTATAAGTTATTTATTTTAGAAATAAAAATTGTTATGTTTTTCTGTTTCGGTTTTGGAAGATGGATTTTAGTGATAAATGGGACACAAAAACAGGTTGGTTTAAAAATTCAAGATTCCGATTTTCAAATTCATATCTGTAATTATGCTTTAGATTGACATTTTTGGCAAAGTGTGGTATAATTAGGGTAAGAATTATGAAAAGTTTTAAGGGAATTTGGAGTATTGTAGTTGGTCTTGCCTTGATTTTTGGGGTTTTGGTGGCTACCCCTGTTTTTGCTGAAGGTGAAGAAGGGCCTAGTACCGGTGAAGAACAGGGTGGCGAAAGTGGTGAATCTGGCGGTGAATCTGGTTGTAGCGAGTGGAGCGGGGAAATTGAGGACCCTGTGCCGACCCCTGCCCCTACACCGGTAACGCCGACCCCTACACCGGCTCCAACTCCT
This sequence comes from Candidatus Saccharimonadota bacterium, assembly GCA_030535695.1. Lineage (GTDB taxonomy): Bacteria > Patescibacteriota > Saccharimonadia > Saccharimonadales > Saccharimonadaceae > Nanosyncoccus. The sequence continues at coordinate 22,971 of JAUNRI010000004.1, forward strand.
GCACCTACTCCTGTGGTGGCACCTGCTACTCCGGCCACTACGACAAAAAAGGCTACCCCTGTAGAGACTGTGGCAGACGAAACTGAACCGGAAACAGTAGAGCCAGAGGTGGCTGAACCGGGGTCAGAACCAGAGCCGGAGATTCAGGTAATTGAGCAAAAAATTGTTTATCCAGTGATAACGGAGATGCCAGAGGTGGAAGTGCCGAAGACGGCTACCCCTGATAATGCCAAGAAAATTAGTTTGCTAGCAGCGCTTGGCACTGGGATTGTAACGGCGACTGCGGTTTTGATTTGGAGCGTGGGCAAACTTTCTAAGATTAAACGATTTGAAAAAGCTTATAAAGAAGCAATTTCTAAATCTAATAAGATAGTAAAAGCTAAAATTACGCGGGCTGGCTAGATTTGGTCGGCTTTTTCGGCGGAATTGATGGCCATGTTGAGAGCTTGGCCGTGGAGCAAATTTTCGTTGTATTCAGTGGCGGTGGTGTTGTACTCAGAGATGAGCTGGTTGATTTCGTTGTAGAGGTTTTCTAGCTCGTTTTGGCGATTTAACAGAGCGTTCCTTTGATTGTTGAAGGCCCATCTAGAGGTAAAACAATTAGGAGTGTTGGCGCAATTATTGAACTCTTGTATCTCTTGATTAAGATTGGTGGCGCCGGATTCGTATTCGGCAGTTTTGGTGGTGATTTCGGTTTCTAGGTCTTGAGCTTTTTTAAGTAAAGTTTCGAGATTTTGCTCGATTTGTTTGAATACCGTAATATAGCTCTTGTAATAATCGGCGATTTGGTCTTGGTTTTTGAAAATTTCGGCGTAGTGTTTTTCTAATTCGTCTGGAAGGTCGCAGATTTCGGTGCCAGCCCGGACATAGATTTCTTCCTTTTTTTGGTCATCTTGATAAAGGTCGATTTCTTCGCCGAGGGTATCTTGATTTTCTTGATAGACTTGGACTAAAATATCGGTGAGCTCTTGTTTTTGTTGGCTGCTCATACGGTGATAGACGGCGTGGAGAAGCTCGTGAGCAGAGGTGAGCTCGCGGATGCCGATGAGTTCTTCATCGGTAATGTCGTAAACATAAACGCGGTCGTCACGGTAGCAACCGAGGATAGCAGTTTCGGTCTCGGTGCCGCGGCAGAGAGTATTAAAATCGGACTTTTCTTTGAGCTCGGGCATGGTGGCGTTAAAGATCAGCGTGCCTTTGTCGGTGAGATTTAAATCGGTGCGAATCCTGCTCATTTCATCGGTGGGGCGATAGGCTAGACCAGTGAAAAAATCTTTGATAATAGTGAAATTAATAGCAATTGCAGCGGTGGCAACTAGTAAAATTATACTGGTGAGACTAAACCAAATTAGCTGTTTAGAGGGTTTTGTCATATTTATATTATACTCTATAAATGGTATAATGTGATTAGTGAAAAGTTTGATGTGGAGAAGAATTGGGGTGGTTTTGGGTGCGCTAGTGGCGGTGATTTTGTGGTTGGTTTTGAACCCGGCGAGTTTTGAGCAGGTTTTTACCAAAGTAGAAGATGCCGGAGCGGATGTTTCGGTTTCGGCGGATAGTAAATTGGCGATTGAAGTTTTGGAACTTTTAGAAGTGAAGGGGCGGGCGCCAAAAACCGGATATTCTAGAGAGGAATTTTATAATGGTTGGCCAACGGTGGAAGGGTGCTCTCTTAGACAGAGAATTATTAAGAGAGAATTTGGGGATTCGGCGGTTTTGGATGGTTGTAATGTGGTAGCAGGGGAGTTTGAGGAGCCATATACAGGGGAGCATTTGGTTTTTCATTCTCGAGAGGAGATTTCTAAGGGGATACAGATAGACCACGTGGTGGCGCTCTCTGATGCGTGGCAAAAAGGGGCGCAGTATATGGACAAAACAGTGCGATACCAGATGGCAACGGACCCGCTGAATTTGCTAGCGGTGGATGGGCCGGCTAATCAGGGTAAATCCGATGGCGATGCGGCGACGTGGCTGCCTTCTAACAAAAAATTTCGTTGTCAGTATGTGGCGAGGCAAGTATCGGTGAAATATAAATATGGTTTGTGGGTAACAGAGGCGGAAAAAACCGCGATTTATAATATTTTAACTACTTGTCCAGACGAACCTGTGTTATAATAGGGTAAAGTGGAGGTAATATGAAAAAATATATTTGGTTGATTGTTTCTGGCGCGATTGTTTTGATAATTGGCGCTTTTTTGCTGGGGAGATATGCTTTGCCAAATACGGGGCTTTCTAGTTTGCCCAAACCGGAACTTACTAGTGGGCAAAGAGGGGAACTGGGGATTGATAAAAATATCAATGAATCTAACATTGATCAGTATTTGGGGAGATCTGATGTGGTGTATCGTGACCTTAGGATGCTTAAAGATCCGGCTGAATATGAGACAATCGGGGGAGATTCGTATCTTTCGGGGTTTGTGAATGGATTTGAAGTGGTGCCGCTACCTTATATTGTGAATGTGACGGGCCTGCCTGAGGCGGTAGGGGAAACTTTTTCGGGAAATACGCTATTTACTAATATTAATGGCTCTTATGAGGCTAATTATGAAGAATCGATGGATATTTTGGAAGCGCTATTTCCTAAAGATAAGACGATTTTCTTGATGTGCGGCGGCGGTGGCTATGCCGGGATGATGAAAGAGATGCTGGTGACACTTGGTTGGGACGCAGATAAGATTTATAATGTAGGTGGCTATTGGTATTATGCAGGCGACAATAATGTCCAGGTAAAACGCACAAATTCTGAAGGTAAAACGGTGTATGATTTTTATAAAGTGCCTTATCACGATATTAATCTCTATACTTTAACGGAGAACAAATGAAAAATCTTAAAGTCTGGCAACTGATTGTTGGGCTGGTTTTAGTGATTGGTGGTTCGGTGCTATTTATTATAGGGGTGAGTGGGGGATTTGGCGTAGAAAAGGCAGAACTTGATGCAGAATATAAATGTAGTGATTGCGAATTTGAATATATGGAGCTTACGCCAGAGGAATATGAAAAATTAGTAGCAGATAAGAAGTCTTTTGTGGTGATGGTGGATCAAGGTGGCTGTACCACAGCGGATAGACTAAAGGGGTTTTTGAAAGATTTTGCGATAGATAAAGGGATAAAGGTTTATAAAGTAATTTTTGGTGACATGAAAAAGACATCACTGAGTGATTTTGTAAAGTATTACCCATCCGTGGTGGTAGTGTCCAGGGGTAAAGTAATAGGATGGCTAAAAGCTGACTCAGATGAGGACGCGGATGCATATAACGAGTATAATACTTTTGAAATTTGGATGAATAAGTACTTGAAATAGTTGTGGAAAACTTAGTAAAAAATAATGTTGACATAGTGCTTATTTTTAATTATAATTAGAGATGTTAAAGGTTATACATTTAACATAAATATAAATTAATTCTGCTAAAAAGTAGCAGGAGGAGAAAAAACAAAATGAAAAAATCGATAATTGCAGCTGGCGCAGCTTCTGTTGCTCTTGCAGCAATGCCAGTCGTGGGTGCGTTTGCAGCATCGACTACGACTACGACGCAAGTTGATACTTTGATTATCAATATTATGGCAGTATGCCAATTTGGTTATAATGATGATCCAAGTGGTACGCCAACTATTGATGTTACGGATATGAGTCACGCTCCTGGTTCCGGTACTTGGGGTAGCAACTCTTCTGCAACTCCTGGCGACATCGATCATCCAGACACTCTTTCTAAGACTATGTTAACTGGTACCCAAACCCAGGATTTAGGTTCTACTAGATTAGGCGTATATTGTAACAATGAAAATGGTTACAAGATTACTGCTAGTGGCGCAGGCGCTTTAACTGATACTACCACTACCCCTGCGGTTACTGATAATATTCCAGTAAATAGTAATTTCTATGATACATCTGGGTCTACTCCAGTAATTACCACTGGTTGGTCCTACAAAGTAGCTGCTGATCCTGCGCTTGGTGTATCTCAGCGCGGCGTTGTATTAAATGGCCATACTGCTTGGGCCAATGATGGTACGGATACCTCTGGGGGTACAACTGCTACTACCCCAGTAGCTAACCAAATTATTGCTGGTAGCCCATCTTCTGCGCCAAAGACTACTACCAACGATGGTGATTACTTTAAAATCACTTATGGTGTAGGTATTGATGATACACAATCTGCAGGTACTTATAAAGGGAGTATTACTTATACTCTAGCACAACTTTAATAAATAGGTGGTGCAATTTAAAATTGCCGTTCATCATTAAAGTGGGCGGCAATTTTTATGTTTAAAGAGAATAGAGGATAAATGAAGACGAAAAAACTAATTATTACCATACTGAGTATAGCCGTGATAGCTTTAATCTTTATATCTTTAATTTTGGCAATGAATGTGAATACTAAAACTACTGGTGGTTTTCCAGATGATATAGAAGGAGAATCTCTAACTTGTGAATCTCATTCTGCAAAATACCCATTTTTCGCAAATAACAATGGTAAATCTAGGTATCTCAAGATTACCGCGAATTTCTATGATAAAAAACTAAACGCAATTTCGCTTGCTTATACTCTATATTATGATACTGAGGACCAGATAAAAGCCAGTGAGGCCCAAAACCACGCTAGTATGAATATTAGTTTTGGCGAAAATGGCTTGGGTTCAGATGCTTTTGATATTAATTATTCCATGATGAGCGATTCTCTTAAAACTGTTTTATATATTAATGCGAATGATTACAATACTACTTCGGCAAGATATTTTATGATTGATGTAAAAGAAACTAAAGATTTACCAGATACGATTAGAGAATTTAATAAGATTTATAATAGCCAGGGTTTTTCCTGTAGTACAACTAAATAATTAAAGAAAGGATGATATGAAAAAAACCAGAAAAACATTAGTAAAAACTATTGCCGGTGCGATGTTATCACTTATATTGTGTCTTTTGGGAACGGTAGGCGTGTTTGCAGATGGAAAATTTACCGTTTCACCGATGAACCAGAAGATTGTATTGACTCCTGGAGAGACTTATGAGGGGTCGTTTAAAGTAAGTAATCCCGCTTCTAGTGAAAACGATTTTTATTATAAAACCACTGTAACCCCTTTCTATGTAAGTGACGATTATAACCCAATTTACGAGAATAATGGTGATTATAACAAAATAGTGGATTGGATTAAAATCACTAATCCTGAAGGAAAGATTGTACCAAATGAGGTGATTGAAATATATTTTTCAATTAATGTGCCAAAAGATGCGCCAGCTGGTGGTCAGTATGCAGCGATTACGGTGACATCTGATAATAATGCTGAGGCAGTAAAGAATGCTATTAATATTGATAAAAAATATAGTATTGCACATTTGCTTTATACCGAAGTAGCTGGTACCACCAGAAGACAGGGTGAAATCTTTAATGCCAATGTGCCAAGCTTTATTCTAGATGGTAACATCTCTGGAGTTTCTTCGGTAAAAAACACCGGTAATGTGCATGGTACAGCTAAATATACTTTGCAAGTCTATCCACTTTTCTCTAGCGAAGAAGTTTATACTAATGAAGAAGACCCAATGGAGAAAACCGTACTTCCAGATAGGACTTTAACCAATAGTCTTGAATGGGAAGAAACTCCGCTATTTGGGTTCTTTAACGTCAAATACACTGTAGAATTTGAAGGGGTGACTACCGAAGTTTCTAAGTTAGTAATTAAATGTCCTCTGTGGCTGCTTGCTATTATTATTGTGGTGATCGCTGGGATTGTGCTTTGGATTGTGGTACGTTCTAGATCGCGTAAAAAAGCGGCTAAAAATGCCGAAAATTAGATAAAAAAACTCTTGACTTTTGGTAGTGAGTTTGCTATAATAAGGGAAGTTTTAAGTAAGTTGCTTATTTGCAACCTCTACCAAAAGTGAAGAAAGCGAGGAATATTTGAGGTTGTTTTAAACGGCCGAAAAATCTCTCTTAAATTTCAGATTAACAAGTTGATATTAACGATGAAAAGATTTTAGACGTAGCATTTGCAATTGATTTGTTTTTTTATTGAACATCGATTGCTGGTTATGTCAATGCATAAAAAGGTAATTAAGGGCACTGATAGTGGA
>JAUNRI010000031.1 GCA_030535695.1 Candidatus Saccharimonadota bacterium
GGCCTAGAAATCGACACATCCGGCGATTCTTCAATCAATTTCAAAATTTCTTTTTCTCTGAACTCTGGCAAAATCAACATTTGATGCGAAGAAATCGCTTCGCGAATTTGTTCCTTAAAGTCCGACAATCTAAAATAATAATTTTCTTCCGCTAATTTTTCGTAAGGTTTTTGATGGTCCGGGCAAACCCCACCATTTTCTTGATATTCTTTTTCAGTAATATACCTCTCGCAGCCCGTGCAATACCAACCTTCGTATTTGTTAAGATAAATATGATCTTTTAATTTTTCCCAAATTTCTTGTACTCGTTTTTCATGCTCAGAATCCGTAGTCCGCACAAAATCGGTATATTCTACACTAAGTTTATAGATAAAATCTTCAAATTTCTCCGCATTTTTCTTAACATATTCCTCCACCGGAATATTAAGCTCCTTAGCCTTCTGGAAAATCTTACCACCATGCTCATCCGTCCCTACTTGGAATCTCACTTCATCGCCAATTTGCTTATGATACCTAGAACAAACGTCCGCCAAAAGATAATCCATCGCGTGGCCTACGTGTGGAGTACCATTTACATACGGAATCGCAGTAGTAATATAAACTTTTTCCATGTTTATATTTTACAATAATTTTAAATTATTTTCAACAAAAGATTAGAGGGCGCCAGTTGCAACCATCACCAACACACCAATTAAAAGCACCACCACTATACCTGCTACTACCGCCAAAAGAATTAAAGTATTTTTACTCATCTTAGTTTTGGCCGTCAATTTATCAAAAATGGAACCTTTTTTAGCTTGTGGAGTAGTATTGGCTGTCATAAGATTCTCACCACTAGCTGGCATTGCCGAGGTCGGAGCGTTAGCATCCGCCGGGCCAGAAACTGCACTACCGATAGAACCAGGAACTGGAGCTGCCGCCTTAAGGGGAGCTTTTAGTTCTTCTTCCACTGGATCCACTGGTTTCGGCCCTTCTGGCACCGCAATTGGAGTCGTATCATCCAAAACCCCAGCTTGAGCACCTGGTTGGGGTTGAAACATTTGGTTCATCGACATCGTTGGGGTACCTGGCGCTACAGGAGCTACAGGAGCCGCTGACGTAGCAGGCGTCGCTGGCGCACCCGGAGCTGCTGACGCAGTCGGTGCCACTACCGGATTTACCGGAGGATTAAGTGCCGCATTAGCTACATCTGGGTTTACCGCTGGAGCCGCTGGGGTCACCGGCGTTTTCGAAGCTACCGGCGTTTCCGGAACCGCTGGAGCTTCCGGCATTGCTGGCGCTGGCGTCTCATTTGGAGTTGAAGTATTACTTGTTGGATCCATTTTGTTTCCTTTATTAATTTCTACTTAGTACTTATGCTTAATTATAACGCTTTTTGAGATTTTTGCAAATTAAACTTTGACTGATTTAATCGCTTTGTTTAACGCATTGATGGATTTTTGCAGTTCCATTCCCTCTTTTTCGGAGATTTTAAGATCTAACCTTCGCACTACGCCTTCGCGCCCCACCACGCTTGGCCATCCAAAACAAGTCCCCGAGAATGAATCATAGGACGAAACCGGCAAAATCCGCAGCTCGTCATTTAAGATTGAGTTTAAAATCTGCAAAACGCAGGTAGCAATCCCGTAATAAGTCGCACCTTTGCGATTAATAATTTCGTAAGCTTCATTTTTAACAAATTCCGAGATATTGTTCCGGTCTTCTTCCGACAATAATTCTTCTACTTTTTGCCCACCGGCATCCGCCAGCGACCATAAGGTCAATTCTGTGTCGCCATGTTCCCCCACTTGATAAGCATGCACGGATTTGGGATTGATATTAAGATAACTCGCCGTACGTTCTTTTAACCTAGCCGAATCCAGCAAAGTCCCAGAACCAATCACCTTTTCAGGAGGCAGGCCCGAAAATTTCAAAGTAAAATAAGTCAAAACATCCATCGGGTTAGAAACAATGAGGAAAATCCCATCAAACCCGCTCGCCATAATTTCAGCAATCATATCTTTAAATATTTTCACGTTTTTGTCAAGTAGGTCCATCCGCGATTCGCCTGGCTTTTGCGGAATACCAGCTGTAATCACCACTACGTCGCAATCTTTGGCATCTTTGTAAGTGCCATTTGATATTTTAACGTAGCTCGGAGCCACCGCCAAAGCATCGCGCAGGTCCATCGCTTCGCCTTCGGCATCCTCCGCTACAATATCCGTTAAAATAATTTCGTTTATCGCCGTGCGCTGATTGAGCGCGGCAAAAGCAATTGAGGCGCCCACATTACCAGTCCCGACAATCATCACTTTGTTGTTGTCCATGCATCAATTATACCATAAGCGATATGATTACGCCAACGATTCTAGATAGAGTTTGAGTTCTTCTTTGATAAAATCGTCTTCGATATTTTCTAGTTCTGCCAAAAATCTCGGCACTTGCTTTTGTAACCTAGCCCGGCGAAAATTTTCCCATTTTTCCATCTCTGGTTCCGACAAAGTCTCCGGAAAATTCCGACCTTTGTAATGCAATAATAATTCTGGAAGTCTATTATCGTCAAACTCAGGATGAAAATCTGCCAGTTTATTTTTGTTTGCATTTCTCACCGCCTCTACTTTAATACGGTCTTGATCGTTCAAAAACCCATCATATATTGCCTGCTCTGGTTCAGGTGCCTCTGGAAATTCCGGCCTTTCTTCGTTTTCGGTGCGCATTCTTTCAATAAAATCTGGACGCTGATGCAAAATTTCTAGATTTTTAGTCACAATTTCTGGTGTTAAACCAATTTTTTCCCAACCATCATGTTTTTCTAACACCGATAATGGCGCCACCGCTGGGCATTTATTTAAGCACAGTTCTTTCACAACCGGATAAAAACTTTCGTTATCCAAAATTTCTTCCAGATTATAACGAAGATCATAAACCAACAAATTCCCGTTTCTAGAAGGCGCAATCGGAAAAGCCACAGTAGTTTTGTTAAATTCATTGGCGTATCTACCAGAAGTATAAACAAACGGCACGGGATTTTCTAGATTTACATATTTTACCACCTCTTTTTTGCCCCGAATTTTGAACAAAAAATTAAACAAATCCGGCTGTTTATCTTTAATCATTTTGGCTACCGCAATCGTGGCGTAAACATCAGATAAAGCATCGTGAGCATGCTCGTGTGAAAGGCCATTTTCAGAAGTCAAAAGTTCCAACCGATTAGTCGGTTTGCCATCTGGGCGAATCGGCCAATTAATCTCTTCCGGCCGAAGAGCCCTCGTCATTCTCACCACATCCAAAATATCCCATCTAGAACGCCCGTCTTTCCACTCCCACTCATACGGATCATAAAAATTCCGCCACAAAGTAGCCCGCATAAACTCATCATCAAATCGCACCGTATTAAACCCGAGCGCGCAAGTTTTTGGCGTAAAAATTTCTTCGGTAATGTACTTACAAAATTCGGCTTCTGAAATGCCATCTCTTAGAGTTTGCTGTGGAGTGATACCGGTAACATTGATGGCACAAGGGCTAGGAAGTGCATCGTCAGTTATTTTCACCAAAATATTCACCGGCTCACCAATAGGCTCTAATTCTAGCGTGGTCCTTTGCCCAGCAAACTGCATAATCCGGTCTTCTTTGGCCTTAAGCCCCGAAGTCTCCAGATCATAAAAGAAAAAACTCTCTTGCATGTTTTTATTATAGCACAAAAAAGAGAGGGCTTGACCGAGACCTTCCAGTTTCTTCATAATGTACCACATATTTATTTTTCATTTACAAATAATACTCTCATTAAAATTATTATTTTTATCATATCCCCCAAGTTATACTATTCTCTACAAAAAATAATACACCAAAACTAGCGGAAAGTAAAAGTTAAGCGGGACAAAATTAGACGGGCAGGGCAAAGGAAAAAACAACTACTTTAATATACACCTAATACAGCTGCCGCCGTTCCTGCCGTTGCCTCCATCTGGGTAAACATCTGATGAATCTAGGTCCAATTCATACATATTCCATCTACCGTATCTCGCGGATTACCAATAGATGCCCCAAGATTGAGGTTGTCCACCATCCACACATTACCGTCAGCCAGCTTAGCCACAGTGTACATCTGACCGTCACGGAGATCTTGTAGTACAGCAGTATCACCAGTACTCATACCAGCAGCAGAGAAGTTCTACATCACATTATAACCGCACGTCGCAGTAATAGTCACATCATTAGCCCCCACAGTAAAGGTGGTAGAGGCGGCGTCACGGTCTGCCAGAACGCCAAATTGTGGAGTTACATTCCAACCGGCAAAGTTGTTGCCAGTAGTACAAATAGCATTAATTGCTACAGTATTGTCGCCTTCGGCAAAGGTACCAGTTAGTACAGTGGTAGAACCATTGAGTGATACTGATGCTACATTAGAGCCAGCCACCACGGTAACTTGATGCGATGGGATGTTCGCGGTAGCGGTAAAGTTAATCACATTACCATAAGTCCCAGAAATCTGGGAGGCATCAGCATAGGCACCAATCTGAGTATCTGTGCCATTATTCATAGTGTCACCAGCATAGCCTGTAGCAGGATTACCTGCAGAATCTACTGTAGCATTGATCACTTTAGCAAGTGTGGTAGTATAATATGGCAAGTCCATATAGGTAGTGCCACCATCCAGAGTATATCCCCATTCACCAGCCGAAAGGGTGGTAGCAGAAGAACCAATCATACTAAACATACTATTAGACCCACTACTAGTGCCATCAACTAGCTTCAAATATGTATCTGCATAGGGCGTGGCGGTAGGATCTTCCTTAGATGCCCCACCTACTGTAGCATAGAGTGTCCAACCCGCTACATTATTGCTAGTGACTTTGGCATTTACCACGTTACTTACACCTATATTCCCTGGTGCTAGACCCGTGATACAATAAGCTGGACTAGTAGAAAGTCCACAAGCAACAGAGGCTCCGCTAATCTCACTAAGCTCCAAATCCAACATCGGCTCAAAAGTAAATTGCACATCCGAACTTTTTTCATAAGTTAATGTAGCGCTTGCACCCTTAGCAGTAATACCGGTAATTAATGCTACGCCAATCAACACCCCACAAGTAGTAATAAAATGTCTGACCTTCATACCCCTATGATACCACAACCATTTTCAAAATGCAACAAAATTTCACGAAAAAATCCCGGGCTTAAAGCCCGGGAGTAGGTCATTTGAAAATACTGTTTCCGTAAATTTTATAGAGTAAATACTGGTTTTTAAGATATTTGGTTAACTTGCCCGCCCCAAAGAGCAAACCGTATATCATCATCACCGAAACCATCAACGAAATCGGGAGCAAGAATAGCACCCAACCAGCATCGGAGTCGTCCCCCAAGCTATTGATGATCACTTGAATTAGCCCAGCACCACTCTCGAATACAAGGAAGATATGAAAAATCACATCAAATGCAATTACAATTGCGTTTAGTACCTTATCTTCTTTATCTCGTTTCAAGATGCGGCGTCTTTTTTTGCTCATCTTAAGACAAGACAAAGCAAAACCAACGACCAACAAAAGAAACACCGGTAACAGCACATACCAGAAATTAAATCCTGGCACAAATGAATGATATAAATCGTTCTTCATCCCTTATTTCCCCCTTATTAATTAGAAAAGATGAAATGAACTGTTGCTTAGCCTGCAATCAACTCCGCCCCAGTTCACAGCCTACATTCTAATTATACCACACTCCGGTCAAAATGTCAATGCTTATATCTGTTATTACCCTGCTGCCCCCTGAGTGAGAGCTTCTTTTTCGTAATCTATGCCATAGTTAGCATATTGAAGCATCATATAAGCCGAATCTACCTCAGTAGCAGCCGATTTAAGCGGATCTTCTGCCGGTACCGCCATAATCAAGAATTTGAGTGGTTTATTATAACCACCACAAATCTCCGTCTGGTCAGCATAAGCCAAGTTACTTGGCACGGTGATTTCCCTTACCCCACCAAGCTTCATTCCCTGTACCCCCTGATACCAACCCTCAATCATCCCCAGGGACACATCTAGAGCTTTTACAAAAGATGACGGTTTTTTGTCGTTATCTAGAGAAGAATCAAAGATACTCTCATCTGCACACCACCCCACATAGTAGGCTAGATAATCACCGTCTTTTTCGCCCAAAGTTCGGCCAGTACCTTTAAGTAAATCTCTAACCTGCACCCCATTTTCGTTGGCCGAAGTCTCATTATAGGCTTTTATATCTGCTAGATAGGGCGAAAAAGTCTGATAATCTGCCTTGGAAGTCTCTTTGAATTTAGTTACGGCTTCAGAATATTTACTCTCGTAATATTTCATCCGTTCGTCACTCAGCTTACTAGATTCATCTGAAGATTTGTTGTTGCTGACAATAATCGCCGCATAGGAAGCAACAATTGAACCCAGCATCAAAAACGCGATTAACCCAATTGCCACCCTCTGACCCACACTAGTCTTTAACTCTTTTTCCTGCATAAAAACTCCACTTATTTCTCTCTATTATAACACAAAAAAAGACCCCTGATGGGGTCTTTTTTGTTTATTTTGCTTCTTTTTTGGTAGCTGGTTTCTTAAGAACTGCTACTTTTTTGAAGCTACCACCAGCTTTTTTGATCGCCTCTACTGCAGTTTTGGATGCAAATTGAGTTTCTAGCTCAATTTTTGCAGTTAGTTCACCTCTGGTGATAATCTTTACTTTGTTGTAAGGATTAGAGATGAGACCTTTTTCGGCCAAAATTAGGTTATCTACCTTGCCTTTTAGCTCGTTTAGTCTATCGGTATAGACCACTTCAGCCTTAGGATGGAAAGACTTAAAACCTTTGAGCTTTGGAATGGCCTGCATGATTGCGCGTTGGCCGCCCATAAACCCTGCTGGCATCTTGTTATGGCCGGCACGAGATTTCTGACCTTTGGTACCACGGCCAGCGGTTTTACCCTGACCAGCGGAGATACCACGACCTTTACGATTTGGTCTAGTATTCTTTTCTACCTTTAATTCATTGTATTTCATTACTTCTTCTCCTTCTTAGCTGGAGCTTTCTTGGCTGGGGCCTTCTTGGCAGCTGGCTTTTTGGCTTCTACCTTTTTGGCCGGAGCAGCTTTTTTGGCAGCTGGTTTTTCTGCTTTGGCTGGTTCAGCTTTTTTGGCTGGAGCGACTTTTACTTCTGTCTTGCCTTCAGCTCTTACCCAATCTTTACGCGGAACTTGAGCCTTCAAACCTTCCATCACTGCATAAGCGATGTTTACTTTATTGGTGCTACCTAGAGATTTAGAAATCAAGTTCTTCACCCCTGTAAGACCCATGATAGAACGCACGGTGCCACCAGCGATAATACCAGTACCAGGAGCAGCCGGTTTCATCAACACATCTGCACCAGTTACCTTGGTGCGAGTTTCGTGGCAAATCGTCTCACCGTCCATATTAAAGGTAATCATGGTCTTTTTAGCCTTAGAGGTAGCTTTGTTTACAGCGGTGGTAACATCGTTACCTTTAGCTACGCCAATACCTACCTTATTCTTATGATTACCAATTGCAACGAGAGCTTTGAATCTCATTCTGCGGCCACCAGCCACCGTACGAGATACGCGATCGATTGCAATGGTAATTTCGTCAAATTCTTTTGGCCCAGTCTCGGCTTTTACTCTGTCGCGACGATTTCTGCGGTCCATTTTCTTGCCGGAAATATCACGCACCTGCTTGGTTGCAGCGATTTTATCGTCCATCTTAAGGGTACCGGACTTGTTAATTACTCTTGGGGCCTTATTAGCTTCTTCTGCCATATTAAAACTCCAATCCTTCCTTGCGGGCGGCTTCAGCGAGAGCATTCATCCGGCCTGCATATAATTTTGCACCTCTGTCAAATACTACCTTCTTGATTTTAGCGGCCTTAGCTTTTTTGGCGATTTCTTCGCCAATTTTAGCGGCCTTTTCGGTCTTGGTGCCAGTCATTTTGGCACCCTTAGTGGTAGCATAAGCTAGAGTAGTCTTTTTGTCATCATCAATAATTTGCGCTATGATGTGCAAGTTTGAAAAATGAACAGTTAGTCTTGGTCTATCAGCGGTACCGTGAATCTTGGCACGGGTACGAGCTTTTCTAAATACCTTATCCATTATTTCTTACCTGCCTTTCCAGCCTTGCG
>JAUNRI010000032.1 GCA_030535695.1 Candidatus Saccharimonadota bacterium
AAATCGTAATGCCTGGCGATCAGGTAACCTTCAAGGTTAAACTCCTCGCTCCAGTTGCTATGAACGATCAAGACCGTTTTGCTATCCGTGAAGGTGGCAAGACCGTTGGTTCTGGCGTGATCACTAAGGTGATAAAATAAGTTGTAAGGGAGGAAATAAAACCTCCCAACAACTAGACTTGTTTGCTTGTAAAATTTACAATATGAAGTCAAGAAAAAATGTCCTTATATTTGGGACATTTTTTCATTGTTAGGTTGTAAATTTTACGCAAACAAATCTGGTCTAAATCTCATTATGTTGTTGGGAGGTTTTATTTCCTCCCATTCAATTACATCTTGATTTCTGCGTCTACGCCAGCAGGGAGGGAGAGGTTTTGGAGGCTCTCAATCGTCTTTGGGGTGGCGTTTAAGATATCAATTAGACGCTTGTGGACTTTCATCTCGAAAGCTTCACCACCGGTTTTGTAAACGTGTGGGGACTTTACTACAGTAAAGGTGCTTCTTTTGGTAGGTAGTGGAATTGGGCCAGATACCTTAGCACCGGTTCTGATAGCGGTGTCTACGATTTGGCGAGCGCTTTGATCAATCACACGGTGATCATAAGCTTTTAGTCTAATTCTGATGGTTAGACCTTCTTGTTTTTTGGCTTCTGCCATAGTGTATTTCCTTTCTTCTCTATAACCTTAGGTTCGCTCTTAGATGGCTGCCGGTAAGTTTTTAGAGGTAGATAATTAGTTTGCTATAACTCTATTATACCACACTTTGCCAGAAAAAACAAGATAGAGTATAATAGTCCTATGAGTTTCGCAAAATTCAAGAAGCGATTTTATTTTAAGCTGGCGGGTTATTTTCGGCGTCTCGCGAATAGGGCTCTCAAAAGATGGAATCCTCGGATTATTGCAGTGACTGGTTCGGCAGGAAAAACCACCATGCTAAATCTGCTAGAGCACGAAATCGGCAAAAAAGCTCACTATTCTCATGATGCTAACTCGGCATTTGGCGTGCCATTTGATTTACTAGGGCTTAAAGGTGTAAAATCTTCTAAACTCAAGTGGCTCTGGCTGATTATCGCCGCCCCGATTAAATCTCTTTATTATAAGCACAAACAGCCTTTTTATGTGGTGGAAATTGACGGGGAACGCCCGCACGAAGCGGAGTTTTTAGCCGAGTGGCTAAAACCGGAGGTGACTATCTGGGTATCGGTGGGACTTTCGCACGCGGTGCAGTTTGAAAAGGTAGTGGAAGAAGGCGAATACAAAGACTTAAAGAGCGCAATTACCGCCGAATTTGCCAATTTGCCAGAGAACACCCAAAAATTGGTCTATATTGATGCAGAATCTAAAGCGATGCAAAAAGCCTGTGAAGGGATTAAGGCCAAGGTGGTGCCAATTAAGAAATCTTTGCTCAAAAAATATGTAGTTTATCCGGATTCTACGGATTTTACCTATGGGGATACGACTTTTCATTTTAACCATCCGGAACCGAGAGATCTGGCGTATCATCTGTTTGTGCTGCAAGATTTGATGAAATATCTGAAACTACCATTTAATCCGGATTTTTCGGAAGTAAAACAACTGCCGGGTAGAAGTTCGTATTTTAAGGGAATTAAGGGAATTAATATCGTAGATAGCAGTTATAATGCTCACATGATTTCAATGGAGTCAGTACTGGACATGGTAAAACGGATGCACGCAGAGAAAAAGTGGCTGATTATTGGGGATATCGTGGACCAAGGGTCTCTTGAAGAAGAAGAACACCGGAAACTCGCCAAAATGATTGCCGACACTGAGCCGGATTTGGTAATTTTGGTGGGGCGTCGAACCAAGAAATGGACCGCACCAGAGCTGAAAAAACTGGGGATTTCGGCGGCGGCCACTACCGACCCCAAAAAGGCGTTGGCGTTTATAGAAAAACATATCAAGGGTAATGAAACTTTGATTTTTAAGGGGAGCCAATATTTAGAATGGATTATCGAAAAATTACTGGCGGACCCAAAAGATGCCAAGAAACTCTGCCGGAGAGATAAAGGCTCTGTGCAAAGGCGCAAGAATTGGGGACTAGACTCATGAGTGAACCCTATGATCTTTATATCATTCATGGGTGGACTTATACAGTAGAGCCTTGGAATCGGACTTTGGCAATCTTAAAACATAATGGTATAAATGTAAAAATGTTACATGTGCCGGGGCTGACCGAACCATCTTCTAAAGTTTTTGAAATTGAAGATTATGTGAAATGGGCGGATGCTAATATTCCAGATGGAGCGATTGCTCTTGGACACTCTAACGGGGGGCGGATACTACTTAATCTGTGCTCGAATAAGCCGGGCAAACTGTCTAATTTGATTTTGCTAGATTCGGCGGGGGTCTATGAGATAACTGCCAAGAAACGCGCGGTAGCGAGACTCGCCAAAATTGGCAAGCCCCTCAAGAAAATCCCGGTGGTGGATAAGGCATTTCATAGATTTACGGGGACGACGGATTATTCCAAAGCACCGGAAAACATGAAACAGACTCTTGTAAACATGCTGGAATCGGATAAAAATCTAAAAATCGAGAATGTTTCGACGCCTACTTTTATTCTATGGGGCAAAAAAGATACCACTACTCCGCCTAGACAGGCCACGGCGATTTACGAAAAATTACCACACGCGGAACTAAAATTTTATGCGAATTGGACGCACGCACCCTATATTTCTGACCCAGAAGGTTTGGCGAGAGCTTTAGAAAAATTGGTGAGAAAACTCCAAAATAAGGGAGTCAAAAAGTGAACCGGTATTATTTAGGATTAAATGCCGGCGGTCCCAAAATTTCTGAATGCTTGTTTTCGAAAGGGAAATCGCAGGATTTGAGGGAACTTTCCGAATATTTAGCGGGCAGATACGGTGGTACGGCGATGCTTTGCAAAAATGGGCGTTCGGCTCTGTGCTTGGCTCTGAAGGCTTACTTTGACCCGGGCGATAAGATTATCGTGAATGGGTTTACCTGTTATGCGGTGTATGAAGCGATTATGGAGGCAGGAATGGCGCCGGTGTTTGTAGATATTAATGCTCGGGATTTGAACTTTGACGAAAAAACTTTGGAAGCGCCGTGGAAAGGTGCGGCGGTGCATGCTAATCGGATTAAGGGAATTATCGTGCAAAACTCGCTGGGAAACCCTGTGAATATGGAGATGGTAGAGAAATTTGCCAAAAAACACGGGCTTCTGATTGTAGAAGATTTGGCGCACTCGGCGGGAGTAAGATACCCGGATGGTAGAGAAATTGGCACGGTAGGGGTAGCGGCGGCTCTGTCTTTTGGCAAAGATAAATCTGTAAATGCAATTTCTGGTGGAGCGGTGATTTTGCGTGACACCCCCAAATTTGAGGTTGAGGCACCATTTAAAGCTCCGCGATTGTCCGATCATCTAAGGGCGAGATTTTATCCGCTGTTTTGTGGAATGTGCAAGAGGCTTAATGGTATCCATCTCGGTGGTGCACTAATGAAATTTTTCCTTTTGGTACATTGGGTAGAAAAATCTGCCGACAACAAGTTGGACTTAGAAAGATTACCATCAAAGTTTCAGGCTAAACTTGCGCTTTCTCAATTTAAAAAATTCCGCCACCGTGGAGAAGGGAAACTACGGGAGTTTTATTTGGTAAAAAACCGGGCGGAAGTTTTGAAAAAATTACGCGACAATGGCTACTTCTTTGATTCGTTTTGGTATGAAAAACCGGTGTCACCGGCCAGATATTACAAAGAAGTGAAGTTCCCAGAAAAAGATTGTCCAGTTTCTGTGGAAATAACCAAAGAAATTATTAATTTTCCTAAATATTATAGTGAAAAGGAATTGGCGGCGGCGCGCGAAATTATTAAACCATATCTAATTGGAGGGCAAAATGACTGATTGGGATAAAATCGTGAAAAAATATCCGGAAGCAAACTTTTTGCAATCGCCAGAATACGCGCGAATGAACGAAATTCTGGGTTGCAAAGTATTCGCGGAAGATTTTGAAGGCAAAGCCTATGTTTTGATGATTGTGAGAAATGCCAAACGCGGGCGATATTTGGAGATTCCGTGCGGACCGTTGGTAGATTTTAAGGATAAAAAAATGGTAGAAAGAGTTTTTGCCAAGATTGTAGAAGTTGCACAGAGAGAAAAGTGCGTATTTGTGCGGATGCGGCCACAGCTTAAAGCTGACGCCGATAATTTAAAACTTCTAGAAAAAATGGGGATGGAAAAATCGCCGATGCATCTGGCCGCGGAGCACACTGTAATGATAGATTTGAACAAGTCTGAAGAAGAGCTGCTGGCGGAAATGCGGAGACAAACTAGATACGAAGTAAGAAGAGCAGATAAACTCGGAATTAAAGTTAAAAAGGGTAATGATAAGAAAATTTTTGAAGAGTTTCACGCGGTGCAGGTAGAAACGGCGAAAAGGCAAAATTTTGTGCCACCCTCTCTTGAAGTTTTGCTAGCAGAAAAGCAAGCTTTTGGTGATAATATTGTGATTTACAAGGCTATAAGTGATGGCAAGCCGGTAGCGTATGGTTTGATTATCAAAAGTGGAGTGGAAGCGGATTATTATGAGGCGGCTTCTACCGAACTAAACCGTAAATTGCCGGGAGCCTATGCGTTGCTTTGGCAAGCGATGCGAGATTTGAAGGCCGAAGGCTATTCTAGATTTAACCTTTGGGGGATTGCACCGGCGGGACAACCAAATCACCGTTATGCTGGGGTGACTACCTTTAAGACCGGGTTTGGTGGGGAAGTTTTGGAATTTGTGCCGGCGCACGATTTGGTAATTTCTAAGATTAAATACTTGAAAAATTTGACGGTGGAGACCATTAGAAAAAAGCGGAGGCATCTATGAGCTTGGAGATTGTAGAGCCTAAGTCTAAAGACCAGTGGGACGGATATGTTTCTGCTTTGGAGGAGGCAAACTTTTTGCAGAGTTGGGATTTTTATGAATTTCACCTTTCTCGCGGGAAAAAAGTGGTGCGAAAATTGGTTTTGGATGGCGACACGATTGTGGGGGCGTACGCGGGGGTAGTAGAGACCGCCAAGCGTGGCACATATCTAGCGATTGCGGGCGGGCCGTTGATTGATTGGAATAATACTAAGATGGTGAAGGCAGTGTTTGAGGATATCCGCACGGAAGGCACTAAAGCCGGCTGTGTATTTGTCCGCGTACGCCCCCAACTGGAGCTTTCCGAAAAATCACTCAAAATTATGAAATCTCATGGACTAGTAAAAGCACCGATGTATCTTTCCGTGGAATATGCCGGGATTTTGGATTTAAAAAAATCCGAAGAGGAAATTTTGGCGGGAGCGTCACAAGGGTTTAGAAGGAAATTACGCAAGGCCGAGAAAAATGATATTGAGATTGTGGTGTCGGATGATGATGTGGCGATTAATGATTTTTGTAAATTAGAAAAACTCCATGCCGAACGACAAAAATATGTGGCATTTTCTGGTGAGTTTTTGAAAAAGCAATTCGAAGCGTTTCGCGCCGGTGGGGAAGTGTTGATTTATACCGCGCGATTTGGTGGGGAAATTTTGGCCCAGAATTTTATAATTTTCTACGGACCGGAAGCGAGTTATCATTACGGGGTGTCGTCGGAACTGGGGACGAAGTATTCCGCGGCGCCGCTTTTGCATCTTAAAGCAATGGAGGAAGCCAGAAAACGCGGGTGCATCCGCTATAATTTGTGGGGAATCGTAGAAAAAGATGGAACTTCGCATCGGTTTTATGGAGTTTCGGAGTTTAAACGGTCGTTTGGGTGCGAGGAATATCGCTACACCCCGGCGCATGATTTGATTTTGAAGCCTTTGAAATATAAATTGACTTTGGCAGTAGAAAAAACCCGCAAAAAAGTGCGGCATGTATGATATAATATAACCATAAGCAATTAAAAAAGGGCATTATTTTATGGCACATATTAATAGAAGATATATCGATAAACACTGGTTTGTGTTTATAATTCGGGGCCTAATGGCCGCAATCTTTGGGTTTTTGGCGCTGTTTGGCGTGTTATCAGACTACGAGATTGTAATTTCGGTGATTGCTATATTCTTGCTTTTGATGGGAATTGTAGATTCAGTAAGCGCGCTCTATGCGTCCGTTAAAAAACACGGCTGGATTAACTCAGTGATTGACGCCCTAATTGATATCGCTGCTGCATTAACACTTCTATTCTTCGCTAAAGACAGTCTAGTGGCAAGTTTAGTGATTATCGCAGTTTATACCATCGTATCTGGTTTGATTGATGTATTTCACGGATTCCTTTCTACGGTAGATCCAACCGACCGCTTTATTCGGGTACTCGCCGGGGTGCTGGGCTGTATTATGGGTATCGTTATCTTGAACGCCGGGGAATTTGAGGTCATGACCTTTATCCGTTTCTTTGGGGCTTATATGCTAGTAGTAGGGGTGACCAGCCTAATTTATGGGGTACACAACCGCTCTCAAGGGGTGGAAGACAAGCAGGCCAGAAGCCAAGCCCTTAAAGGTAAGAAGAAATCCAAGAAAACCACTAAAAAAGCCAAAAAATAGCATAAACCCGTTGACAAGATATCATAAGTGTGATATAATTAGAGGATAGTTTGATTACTCAAGAGAAAGGGGTGGATTTATGGGTAATAGTATTTTTTCAAAGAAGGTGGTTAAACCTGCTAAAGTAGTAGACAAAATCATAAACTGCACCGATATACCGATGTATGTTTACGGTACAAGTGGGCTGCTGTTAGAGTTGACCCCCAGAGTATTTGATCTTTCTAAGGTCAGGCTCAAAAACAAAGGGGTGCTCTATGTAGTCGACCACGCCACGGAGTGTGAGCTCCTCGGGATTGATCGGGAATTTGCAGAAATTATTGCGTATCCGAATTATGTCGGAATCGGCCGCGAAGGTCAGAGAATCTATAAATTCAAGATTGACCAGGAGAATGTGGTGCCGATATCGGACCGACACGGAAAACAGGGTGAAATCATTTATCTATAACCGGCAGCAGACTACCTCCTTTTGGCCCAGAATCTATGTGTTCTGGGCCTTTTTTTATCTAAATATGCTATAATTAAATCTTAAGGAGAACTATGAAAACTGTTAAAAAAGCGATTATTACTGATGCGGGGTTCGCCAGTAGATATTTGCCAATTACTAAAACTATCCCAAAAGCGATGGTGCCGATTGGGGCCAAGCCTGCCATGCAGCTCTGTGTAGAAGAGTGTGTGGAAGCGGGGATTGAAGAAATTATTATCGTGGCCACGCCAAATACTATGGCTCGGGATATTTATGAAAATTACTTCCACGATAAGGCCGAAAATGTCCGGAATCTGCTAGAAAAACAAGGGAAATCTGAACGATTCGAACCGGTGGAGGAAGTTTTGAATTTCCCAAAAATTACGGTGATAGAACAGGATGAAAGTTTACCTTATGGCAATGGTTCGCCAATTGTGTCCGCCAAAAGTTTTGTAGAAAATGAAGATGCTTTTGTGGTTTTATATAGTGATGATTTGATTTTTGGCAATTCTGATGTAAAAACTTTGATTGAAACTTATGCCGGAAATGAAGACGCCAAAGCTGTAATCGCGGCCCAAGAAATGCCGGAGGAAGTTTGGGAGAAATACGGGATGGTGGCTTTAAAAGAAAACGGCACTTTGAGCCACATTGTAGAAAAACCCAAGTCTAAGGAGCTTTCGCCAAGCAATTTGGCAAGCTATGGTCGGTATTTACTGACTCCAGAAGTTTTTGAATACTTGGTGCCTTCTAATACTGGGCTAGATGGGGAACTTTGGACGGTGGATGCTATTACTAAATTAGCCGAACACGGGGATGTATTAGTGGCAAAAAGTAGTGGCAAATGGATGACTACAGGTGATCCTAAAAATTACTTTATGACCATTTTGGAATATGTGCTAGATAACGCGGATTATGCCGATGAGGTATGCGAGATATGCTATAATTATAACAAGGAGAAAAATATATGAACGTAGCAGAATGGATATT
>JAUNRI010000033.1 GCA_030535695.1 Candidatus Saccharimonadota bacterium
ATTACAAATTTTCCTTCAATTTACTATATTCTTCTAGTATATCATCATAGCGATGAATTTTTAGAATCTCATGAATTTTTTTAATCTCAAAAGGCTTTACTTTTTGAACTCTAAAATATGGCCAAAATTTAAAATTATTGGAAAAATGATGAAGCACCGTTTCTTTATCCGGTCTCTCTCTTTGGTCATTATATTTAAGTGGCAAAATTTTACGTTTTTTGATAGATTTATTCAAAGCTGCTTGGTCTGCCAGCATCATCCACCGCTTCCCGCATAAAGAAACGGCCTTTTCAAACATCCCAGATTTTTTACACTCAATCATATTAAATAGCATTACCCCCGAATTCATATAATCTTGTTTAAACAGCCCATTATAATGATAAAACCTTTTTCCATAAATATCGAGCACGCCGGCCGCTTCAATTCCGTCTAGATTCATATGATAAAATTCTGAAATATCTTTGCAACACACCACATCATAATCAAGATACAAAATCCGATCTAATTTATTTAGCTCTGGAATTTTATCTGCATAAAGTCGGAGCATCGAGCACGGCGTAAAGTAAGAGCCCATATTTTTCTTCGGCAAATTAGAAACAAAAACATCAGTCGCGTCAATCAATTTTACAAAACTTGCCCCGTTTTTTTCTTTTACTAATTTATTCAAAAAGTCTGCCGTCTTTTTAGTAAACGGCATCACATTTTCATATTTAATTGTCGCAATAAAGATCTCCAGCGGCTCATTATTGTGTTTCAAAAGCGACAGTACCGAAACCAACACCCCAAGGTTAATCCCCTTATCCCCACAATATAATATATTCATACTTTAATTATATCAGAAATCAAAATCACCGTCTGTAACAGCATTGCTATTATTAGAATTACTTCCGACACTATCCTTGCAGAAAACCCCATTCTCCAAATAACCATACACTGCAAAAGTATTTATATCATCGCTTTTAGCTGGTTGGAAATTACCATTCGCGTCTACACTACTACAAGTTGCCCCCACTACAACAAATACTTGTGAACCATTAGTGGTTTTAGAGATTGCAGGTGCAAGATCGCCTTCACTCTGCCATTTACCAAAAGAATAAGCACTTATTTCATAGCTATTTCCGCTAGGATCTTCGCCAGTAGCGTTAATCCATTTTGCAGGATTAAGGCTAGCCGGATCCTTAACTTGAACCAACTTAGAAACTTCACCATTATTAGAAGCCTTAAATGAATTTACAGCAACAACAACCGCATCATAATCATTTTTGCGTTTTGCATCAGCAGATAGTTCGGTATTTTCTTCTTCGTCATCACCATTTATATCACCATTTTCATCCGGTTCAGTAACCTCTTCATTATACACAGGATTCACGGGTTGAGAAGATTTTTTACCAGAATTCATAATCACAATAACAGCAATAATTAGAGCAATCACCACTACACCAGCTACTGCGCCAATTATTATCAAATTCTTTTTCGACTTAAGCACAGAAGACTTGTCCGTAAAAGCCGGTCCATCAGTAGGCATATTCGGCTGTTGTGGCATCATCGGTTGTAGCGATTCTGGCTCCGACTGCATCAGCTCTGGCTGCGGCAATGTCGGCTCTGGTTGCACAGGTTCTGCTTGCATTGGCTGTGGCGCTACAGGTTGTTGTTGTACATCCGGCATTGGTTGCGGCACGCCCATTACTGGTTGCCCCGGCTCTGGCATTGGTTGCGGCACGCCCATTAATGGCTGGTTTGAGCTCGGTGTAGGTTGCGATTCAGGCGTTGGGCCTACACCCATCGCCGGCATATTATCCCCCAGAGGGTTACTATTTGGAAAATTATTTTGATTATCTGGTCCCATCCTAATCCTTTTTCAATTTTTTTATGCTTATCTATTTACTCATTATACCATAAAAATTACATCAGAAAACACTTTTATCTACCGTAATCACCGGTCGCACGCCGAATTTCAAAAAATTCGCGAGAATATAGTCAGCAATACCATCTTCTAATATTCCCCAAACATACCTTGTATCCGAAACTCTCGGAGCATTTACCCAGCTATTAACACCACTATTAATTAGGGATGTATAATAATCTGACATATCACAAACCATATCCGAAATACCAGCATCAACAACAGAACTATTCCAATCCACTTTACATCCCAACTTTTCTAAATCTTTGTAATCCCAAATTCCAATGCCCTCAATTTTTATACCAAAAATATTTTCCAAAACATTTTTAGCTACATTTTCTAAAAAGTTTTTTATGCTACTATTGTCGTATTTATTAGAATTATTTTCGTCAAATAACATCTCATAACCAGACTTAAGAAAAACATCATCAACCCTCGTATCATTATTAATATTCGGATTTAGATTATATTTTGAAATTAACCTGACAGCTGTGCTATCTTTATTACTATCCTCGAGCACATACCAGTCCATATCTTTTATTCTTATCAAATCCCCTACACTATATTCTTTATTATTTTTAATTTCATAACTACTACCATTATGGTCGTCGCTCGCAGAAACTTTGTCATGCAATTTTATTCCCGGCCCAAACCAACATATGTCCACCAACGTCAAAATTATTGCAATTATCAAAAGTGGCACATTTAATTTTTCTGGTAACTTATACAAAAACCGACTTTTCTTTGGTGGCTTCACCATCACCCAAGTAAACATAAATGCCCAGAAAAATGGGATCCACATCATATTAAATAGAAGTCCGATGCCAAGATTCAACTCTCCAGTTGCATTCATTGGTGAAATCGCTGAACAAATCAGCCCGATAATCACCCCAAAAATCAGTACCGTCATATGCAATTTAAACGCCACATTTCTACGCTCTGTCCGATTGTCCTTATCTTCAATAAAATAATATGACATATAATTAAGTGCAAAGAATATACCAACCACACCAGCGCCACCAATTATCGCTAAAATAATCTGGAGAGCAGTAGCAAGCCCTGGCTCTAACGCTGCAAATACATTTCCCCAATCCCCCACACCAAAAAATCCACCAAGCATAAAATACCCAATTCCCTGCACCATCTGCGCTCCCATCAATTGTGTCAAAAACACTCGCATCATCGGCTTCATCTTTTTGGCTTTAATCAAAATCACAAACAGCACAATTCCAATAATTGCGTTAATAATTGAAGCACTCCCGCCATGATACATAATTTTGCCAAATGTCGATAGGCTCTCCGGATCAATCAACCCCACCTGATCTACCGCGCCAGCAGAAAATATGGAAACCTTATCTCCATACACATAAAATGTCAAAAAGTGTAAAAATTCATGAAAAGGTACCGTAAGGAAAATCGCTAAAAGCCCTGTTGCGATACAGTTCAATAACGAAAAATCTTTTTTCTTATTCATCTAGCCACCTCCTTACGGCCCAAATTTTAATTATATTTTCTTATACAAAGTGTCAGACCCACCAGAATCTTTTACATTCAAAATGTTGCCATTAATTTCGTATTCGGTTTCAAACGGACCAGAATCATAATTGATGGTAAGTTTACTGCCGTCAGTAGTATAAGTAAACGGCATTTTCGTACCAGACATATCATAGTCACCAGTACCATCAGAATTGAAAGTGTAAATAAATTCAATTCCAAGATCACCAAGATCCGAATCGGTATATTTCCACCTGCCAACAATCGGATTCGATCTAGTTTCACTGCTACCACCATTGTTGCTATTGCCATTATTATTGTTATTATTCACTACCACCACAACTACAGCCACAATTGCTGCAATCGCTACAACAGCTCCACAGATACCTGCAATAATTTTATTATTTTTGCTCATATGTCCTCCTCATAAACTATTATTTTTTATTAGTTATTTTTTCAAGATGCATAAAAATTCTCTCACCACCAGACGGAAAATCTACATTATGCTGAAGTGGAATCTTAATCGGATCATAATCACCAGGATGCACAATAATCTGCACACCATATTCTTTTATAGCCTTTTCGTTTTCTTTCCGATTTATCAGCGCATTTGTTTCGGTATATGGTCCAAAACTTTCAATTTCGTCATAGCGAAAAAGTTCTTTCTTATTTCGCCTTTTCGTTTCTGGCGTCAAAATTGCAAACATACCAATCGAATCCACAAAACCAATTTTATAAGATCCGTGATGTCCACAATAATCTATTTTGGATTTATCTAAATTTGCAAATTCTTTTTCATAAAGTTCATTTGCCTTTTTCATATATTCCAAATGCTTTTTTACCGCTTCCAAATCTTGATATTGCAACCGAAAAAACGCACTCATATCCTTACGGCAATCACTACAAATATAATTGCCATCTTTCAATTTCGTGCGTTTCAAAGCCCCCACTTCCTTACCACAAACTCCACAAGCTTGTTTGGAAAATAAATTACCAAATAAACCCACGCTCACTCCTTTACAAATTATTTTTTCTTGTCAGATTTTTTGTCGTCCATCGCGCCAACTACCATTGCAAATACCGTAGCAAGAATCATTGCGCCGAATGGAAATAGCCAAAGATTATCCCAAGAACCCGAAATCATACCAACAATCACCATAATCCCTACAGAAAGCATTGCCATAGAAGCATATACTACTCCAATAAACTTTTTATTCATTTCCACTCTCCTTATGTTATATTACTTTAATTATATCACACCAAATCATACATCAGTCAAGCATAAATTATCATTATATGATATAATATATATAGTGGCCGAGTGGCGGAATTGGTATACGCGTTCGACTTAAAATCGAATGGAGCAATCCGTACGGGTTCAAGTCCCGTCTCGGCTACCATTTTTGTTTCACAAAAACTCAAAATGCAAGGACTGTGGTGCTTCGCGGGCAAGTCCCGTCTCGGCTACCATTTTTTACCCCAAATAGTTAATCACTTCTGTCGCAGCCACCGCTCCATCTGATGCAGCCGTTACTAACTGTCGCAAATTTTTAGTTCTTACATCTCCTGCTACAAACACACCATCACAAGAAGTTTTACAATCTTCCCCTGCCACAATATAACCTTCGCTATCCATATCCACCAAACCTTTAAAAATCGCGGTATTCGGCACACGCCCAATTGCTACAAACACCGCCTCAGCATCTTCCGGAATCGGCTCATCATGATGAATGTTATAAACCTTCGAACAAATCCCTTCTAGATATTTAACCTCGTGTTTAGCCGAATTACCATGCCCCACTACTACCACTTTTTTACCTTTATAAAGCGCCCCGTCGCAAGTCGCACAATAGGAAATTGGCCTAGAACCCGCCGAAACAGTTTGCTCCTCGCTCATTTTTCTAGGCTCCGTCCCGGTCGCAATTATCAAAGAACGCGCCATAAATTCTTCACCATCATCAGAAATCACCACAAACTTATCTCCGTCCTTTTTAATCTCAGAAATATCTACATAGTCAAACGAAACGCCCAATTTTTCGGCATGCTCTTTAATTTTACGCGTTAAATCCACGCCAGAAATTCCCAAATCGCCTGGCCAATTTTCTATGTCCACAGTATTAATAATTTGCCCACCTTCAACCTTATTTTCCAAAATCAACACTTTTTTGCCAGCGCGCACCGCATAAATTCCTGCAGTCATTCCAGCAATTCCTGCTCCAATAATAATTACGTCCAACATTATTTAGCCTTCTCTACTAATTTTTCTAATTTCTTTACCGGAAGCACTCCCACTTCGCGTGCCACTTCTTCGCCATCTTTCAAAACCACCAAGCACGGAATTGAAGAAACATTATATTTTTCGGCCAATTCTTCTTCATCGTCTATATTTACAGCGCGAACGCTAACTTCCGGATGCGCCTTTGCAAATTCCTCCACATTCGGCTTCATCATTTGGCACGGCCCACACCAATCTGCATAAAAATCCAAAAGTTCCATAAACCTCCTTATATTAATTCTTTAATTTTACCAGCAAAATCACTTGGCACGTCCGTTGGTCCAAACCGATAAACCACTTTACCGTCACGATCCACAACGAATTTCGTAAAGTTCCATTTGATAAAACCTTTTTCTTTAGAAACTCCCGGCATTTTAGAAATTGCTTTCATCGCAAGTTTATTTTTCATACCCTTTGGCTCTGGATCTTCAGGAATTTCTGCCTTCAAATACTTCCACAAATCAGAAGCTTCGTCGCCATTTACCTCAATCTTATCTAGCTGGTCAAATTGAGTTTTGTATTTAGCCGTACAAAACTCGTGAATTTCGTTGTTGTCGCCCGGCGCTTGATGTCCAAATTGATTACACGGAAAATCTAAAACTTCAAAACCTTTATCATGAAGCTCTTCGTATAATTTTTCAATTCCTTCGTATTGTGGAGTAAAACCACAGCCAGTAGCGGTGTTCACAATCAAAAGCACCTTGCCCTTAAAATCTGCCAAAGAAATTTCTTCGCCTTTTCTATTTTTAACTTTTAAATCATATATGCTTGCCATATTCACTCCTTATATTATTATATCAAAAAACCACACCATATATTATAAATAGTGTGGTTTTTAAGGTTTTATTCAGCTTTCTTTTCTTCGCCGCCTTCTTTAGCTTCGCCTTCTTCAGCTGGCTTTTCGCCATTTTCAGAAGGAACATCAGCAGCATCTGTGTCTGGTTTCTCAGCTTCAGCTTCACGGGCTGCAGCCTCTGCAGCTGGGTCATATAGAGATGCGACTACCTGCTCAGCGCTCATTTCCTTATCAGCAAATTCTACGCCAGCAGGAAGTTTAATATCAGCAAGCACGATTTTATCATCCAAATCTTTAAGTGCCGATGCATCTACAGTAAGTTCTTTTGGAAGGTCGGCTGGTTTGGCTTTAACATCAATTTCTTCAAGAGCTTGAGTCATTGCAAAGTGATAAATCTTAGAAGCTTCACTTGCTTCAAAGTTGATAATTACGATAGGTGTGGTTGCTTCTACTGCCTTTTCTGCAGAAACGGCTTGGAATTCCACATTTACAATTTTACGGGTTACCGGGTCAAGTTGCACATCTTTTACGATAGCAAGTTGTTTTTTACCATCAATATCAAGATCAATTGGTGAGTGATAACCAGCTTCAAGAAGTATCTTTTCAGAAGCTACATATTCAGAAGATGTGTTGATTGGTTCACCTGCACCATAAACTACTGATGGGATCATACCCTCAGCTCTCAGAGCTTTCAATTTTTTACCTGTCACTTCACGCTTTTTAAGCGCCAAACTATATTCAGCCATTTAATTTTTCCTTCTACTTAAATTTATATAATTATATCACATTTTCTAAAAATTTGCTAGGTTTATTTCATTTCCACTTTCACCATCGCCGGACGAAGCACTTCCGACTCATAATAATACCCCGGTCTCAAAGTTTCCAAAATCGCTTGCGTTTCGCCATCACCTTCCGTTGCCACCGCCTCGTGAAGATCCGGGTCAAACTCTACGCCTGCATCAGACGGTATTTTAGAAAGTCCCAAATCCGTCAAAGTCTTTTCCATAGATTTTTTCAAAGGCTCAAGTTCCGGGTAAGTCAAAATCGCCCTATCAATATCATCAAGAAGTGGCAAAAACTTCAAAATTGTCGCGAGTTTCACATTTCGACGTTCATTTTCTTTTTGAATTTCAATTTGCTTGCGATAATTTTCAAAATCTGCCCGTGTTCTTTGTAAATCGGCAATCAATTCATCTTTTTTAATGTCTTTTTTCATAGTGTCTCCTCCAACATTTTACCCGCATATTTAACCAAAGACATCACTCTAAAATAATTTTGCCGAGTAGGGCCAAGCACACCAATATAACTATTATCAGAAAACGGCGAAACAAATTTAGAAATAATCAAAGATACTTCCGAATTTTTACCAATCGGATTTTCGTGACCAATAAAAATATTAAGAGGCTCGCCCGGCGCAGCTTCTCTAAGCCACGGCTCAAGATTATCTAAAAGTTTTGCCACTGCCTGCACTTTTCTATAGTCCATAAATTCTGGTTGCATAAAAAGTC